>CAYGZM010000127.1:0-10892 GCA_964354365.1 uncultured Pirellulales bacterium | reverse complement strand
GTCTGAAAAATTCTATCGGAGGATCATTTTTTACCTACAAACTACAGATGCACCCTTCGACTGCTTCGAGAGGTGATTCTTCTTGGCCTGGCCAGGCTGGGCGGTTAAAATATACTGTAAGTCGGATTTTGGCAAGTTCACAGCGCAGGCCTTTGCAAAACAGACCCGGTGATGGTTGGCAACGCGGGAGGAAGGAACGCGCGGCCTTTCGTATTGGGCATCCGTATTCCCCCCACGCACTTTCTGGCTGCCGGCTGTTTGCGCAGGGTGCATAACGCCCTGTCAGGAGGAATAGCTATGAGGAAGCTGATACTGACAAGCTGGCTGGAGTGCAACCTCGAATATGAAGAGCTTTGCCAGTAGCACTCTGTCTTATGAGAGGTGGTTATCCCTTCGATTCCGCTCTCAGGACGACGGCTGATCCCCCGCTGCCTCTTGTGGCAAAGCGCGGAGGCGAAGCATGACAATCTAAGCAGCGCGGCCTGAGTCAGCCCGGCAAACATCGGGTGTCCGCCTGGCAGAAAGAAACGGCCCTGTTCACGCCAAGAATGGTTTTTTTGGCCGGGAAAAGCCCTTTTTTCTACGAGAAACGCAGCGGAGAAAGATTTTTTTGGAAGAATCTCTACTTTTGTCTTGTCATCTCTACAGTTGTAGAGTATTCTTGACAAAAGTAAAGGGCTTCGATGCTCCCCGCAGGGGGTTTACGCTTCGCTCCAAGATGCTCGATGCGCGATACTCGATGCTCGCGGGAATGACGGCCGCGGCGAAGCAGTGATTAGTAATACGGACGTTTTTGGGCTGATTGTGAGGAAAGACTGATGGCAAAAGAGAATTATGAGCTGACCGAAGGGGAATGGGCAATCATTCAGGTGGTCTGGGATAACGAGCCTTGTGCCGCCCCAACCGTTCAGGAAGCGCTCGAAGCGGACAGAAGCTGGGGCTACAGCACGGTCAAGACAATGATGGACCGGATGGTCGCCAAGGGCCTGCTGACCACCGAGAGGATTCGCAATCTCATTCTGTATCGCTCGGCAATCACAAGGGCCGAGGCCCAGAGCGGGGAGGTTATGCGGGCCATCAGAAGGGCGTTCGACGGCGCGCTGACCCCGATGATGCAGTTCCTCTTAGACAACAACAAGCTCTCCGGCGACCAGCTCGCTGAATTGGAGGCACTGATTCAGAGCAAAAAAGACGAGATTAAAGTCAACGAATAACAGGCAAATGGCGTCTTGTTAAAGAGGAGAACTTCTATGAACGCCATAGTAGAACAGATCAATTCGGGAGGTTACGCATTCGTCGAGTTTGCAGCGTCGATGCTGATTCAGGCGAGCGTGCTGATTGTGCTGCTGTTTCTGGCGGACCTGGTGCTCCGCAGGAGGGTGCGGGCCGTGTTTCGGTACTGGACGTGGCTGCTTGTTCTGGTGAAGCTGGTTCTGCCGACGTCGCTATCGGGGCCTTTCAGCATCGGATACTGGCTCGGCGACAAGTTGGAGTATGCCGATGTGGGGCGGGGTGCATACGAGCCACGGGCAAGGGGGCCGATGATGCCGGCTCTGCCATACATAGACAGTTCAAACGTCCCGCCTGCGATTTATCCGCCGGCGACGTCCCCGGCGCCGGGCGAGGTTGACGTCAGCACGGCGCAGTCGATTGCTGCGCCGGCCGTACCGCCGGCGCAGATTGAATGGCAGGGGATTGTGCTCCTGCTGTGGCTGGCTGTTGTGATAGCGATGGCGCTGCTATTGGCGCAACGGGCGATCTTTGTGCACGGGCTTGTCGCGCAGGCAAGAGAGGCAAGCCGGCCAATGTACGATGCCCTCGCGGACTGTCGCGGCAATATGAAGGTCGGGGCGAAAGTCGGCCTGAAGGTCTCGCCCAATGCGGCGAGCCCCGCGGTCTGCGGGCTATTGCGCCCGGCGATTCTTGTGCCGCAGAATCTTGCATCCGCTTTGGACACAACCGATCTGCGCATCGTCCTGCTGCACGAGCTTGCCCACGTAAAGCGCGGCGATCTATGGGTCAATCTCGCTCAGACACTTTTGCAGATAGTCTATTTCTACAATCCGCTGCTGTGGCTTGCGAACGCGGTCATCCGGCGGGCGCGCGAGCAGGCGGTTGATGAGGCCGTGCTCGTGGCGATGGGCGAAAAGGCCCGGCGATACCCGCAGACGCTCGTGAGCGTTGCCAAACTCGCCTTCAAGCGCCCGGCTTTGTCTCTGCGGCTCATCGGAGTCGTCGAATCGGAAAACGCGCTGACGGCGCGGATAAAGCGCATTCTCAGCCGACCGATACCCAAATCCGCAAAGTTGGGCATCTTAGGCTTAGCGGTGATAGTCATGACCGCCGCCATCCTGCTGCCGATGGCGAAGGCTCAGCCATACACCGACCGAGCGCGTCAGGTGATGGCGCTGGCTGAGCAGGAGGCCCGCCGGCTCAAGCACGAGTACATCGGCACCGAGCATATATTGCTCGCTTTGTCGCGGCAGGACGAGGGCGTGGGCGGCCAGGTTCTGCAGAAGCTCGGCATTCGCACAGAGACGGTGGAAGGCGAACTTGCGAAATTGGTTAAGGCCGGCTCAAGACCGGTCACGAAAGCCAGGCTCCCGCAGACACCTCGCGCGAGAAGCGCTATTGATTACGCCGAACAGGAGGCCAAGGCCCTTGACCACGATTACATCGGCACCGAACATATACTTCTGGGCCTGATGCGGGAAACGGACGGATTGGCGGCCCAAATAGTCACGAATCTCGGGGTCAGTTACGAGGTCGTGCGAGAAGAAGTGTTAGGCTTCGTCAAGCCTGGGGCGAATGCGAGCCTGGACGATGCCGGCGAAAGAGACCAGCGGGAAACGCCCAGTACCAGCGCATACGAAAAGGCTGAGGGCTCCAGGAACCTGAAAATCAAGGTTGGGCCGAGCACGTTCAAGGTAAATATGGTCGTCCGGTGGGACGGCGGCGGCAATCCGCGATTCGAGGATGGCCTGGGCAATGAGCCTCGGGAGATTGATCTGAAGACGCCGGACTACTCGAAGCAGGCTGCGTGGATGGACATCGCGAATATCTACATCAGCCCGGATTCGGCGCGGTACGACGTTCTTGAGCTGCGGGTCTTCGACCATAAGACGCGAGAGCTGCTCAGCCCGAAGGGCCGAATAGGCATCGGCTGCGACGTCAAGAATTCAATCGTGCAGCTTCGCAGCATTGGAGCGCCGCTGCCGGAGTCGGTTGATGTATGGGTGCGGCTGCTGCACAATCCCGAACAGGACAGCGTGTGGAGGCTCGATGCGAAGGCGGGGGCATCGGCCCAATTGAACCGCGAGCAGATATCGCTCCGCACAATAAAGGACGGCCTATGGAGCCACTCGACGAAGCAGCCCGCCGGCGGCAAGCCGGGTCAGATCCAGTGGACCAAGCGGCATGAAGACAGCGACGTATGTATGGCTGTCTTTGATTTCAGCAACGTCAAGCGGCGCTTCTGGGGCAAGGACGAGAAGTACCAGATATGTGCGGTCGGCGTTGACGGTAAGAGATACGTGCCGGACTTTCCTCACTTTATCGGTGTGGTCAGCGGCGCCACGGAGATAATCAGATTCGGTCTTCCGGCTGAGAAGGTCAGCCGATTCGAGATACGTCCTTTTCACGGCCGGGACAGATTCTACTTCGACAACGTCAAGCTGCCCGGAATCGGCCAACGTACATTCGACCCGCCCCCGATAGTAACGGCGCGTGTCACCGGCACAAGAACCGAATTCACTTCAAGCATCCTCCATCCGATCCAGGTAAAGGTTCGCGTACTGCCGGGAATTGCAGCAGCCTCAGCACAAAGCGGCAGCGGCACGCTGGCGGCGCGAGTCTACCCGATCCATGAACCCAAAAACCTCGACACCCAAACCACTGTCATCTACGATTTCCACGGCATCCAGTTGAACCGCTGTTTCCTCTGCTACCTCGACCACCAAGGCAACCGCGTCAGCCCCCGCCCAACAATCGACATCTCGCAAGGGGCCCCCGCTCGCCAGTTCACGGGTTTCGAGACTGTCCCAATCCCAATAGACAAAATCGAGCGGGTAGTCCTGTCACTTGTTGATGACGACCCGCGTCCGACCAGCGTTGCTGGTTCCACGGACAAAACGGACGCGGCCCAACCCAGATACTCGGCAACGCTGCCCAACGGCGTGACGGTTGAACTGGTGGGCGTTTGTGAGCATCCGAGCGAAGGCAAACAATGGTGGGGGGTGGGCGGCCGACTTGTTCCAGAACCTTATCAACGATTGAACTATAACGAGCGCTCAGCGGACAACAAGCTCTACGAAGTCGCTTATCGCCTTTTCGGTTGCGACGATATTCTTTCCACCATTTACTCTAACTCCGAAATCACGGGGCATATCAGCTTGTATCCGCTGGACCAAAAAACTGAAAAGCTGAATATCCCCGATGCTGCTAATGCTTATGGCGCGATACTATTGGTGAAGCCGGATGCACAATTCATCCAGTTGGAAATGGGAATAGGGCGGGATTCTGATTGGAAAACACTATGCACTCAGGCCTCTCCCGTTGACAAGACCGGAACAGGCGGCCCCGGCGTCGTTTTCCAACCGGCGATTGAAAAAGACGGCAAGACCCATATAACCATCGCCCATCAGATTAAGGACCGGCAAATCCGCGTGATTGCCGTCGATCATTCGGGCCAAATTCATAAGTCGGAAGGGTTTCTAAATACTATCAGTGGTGAGCTTGGAAGTTGTCAGGTCCGCTTTAATCTACCCGCAGACCAAATCAAAGAAATCCAATTCCAAACTCAAAAGTTCGAGCGAGTTACCTTCAAAAACATAGCCCTTCAGCCGAGTTTCAAAACCAATGTGCAGACTGAGGTTGAAACGCCGGATGAAAAGGCCGGGGTTGTGTGGGGCGAGGTGGTCGGTGGTCTGCGGGCGGCGGCGGAGTTTGTGCCGGAGAAAGAGTCATACACTTTGGGGGAAGGCGTAGAGGTCCGCTTTCATATACAGAACGTCGGCAGCGAAGATGCTCAGTTCGCCAGCGAATCGACGAGACAGGATTGGGCCACCGTCAAAGACAGTGACGGGAATGACGTTAAGGTCGATAGGAGGTGGCATTCAGGAACGGTCGCCACAATTCGCCACATCATCAAGCCCGGCCAAATCCTGACGCTGAAGACCTCGGGCCTTGGTTTCGGCGACTTTGACGATCCGGCGGTGGTTGTAGAGCGTAAGGGGCCTTGGATCGGCAGCGTGGTTCGCTGTGGGCCGGGGCAGTATTCTATCAGCTATCCGGTCAATCGCGACCTTGAAACTGGCGTGCGCAAGGTGACTGTCACTGAAAGGCAGCAGGTCGATCCGCGAAGATTCGAGCTTGTGCTCGACCGGCAGAGTATGCTGCAGGCCGTCAACGAGCTTATGCAGAAATATCGCGTCCGAATTTGCTTTGAGGAGATCGGCTCCGAATCAGGGGCTCAGCAGGACCAACTCAGCGGCGCATTTTCGGGGCCGACGATTCCCGAATTGCTCGACAAGCTGACGGCGGCAGGTCCGTACAAGTGGGAGAAATTCTACCGCACATACGTGGTCTATCCAAAGGAGGGCTCTGTCTTGAGCTTCTTTGTCAAGACGGACATCTCCGACAGCCCGCTTGAGGACGTTGCGAAGGCAATACTCGACCAGGACCCCAACGGCAAGAACATCGAGATCGAGGCCGCCTACAAAGGGAAAATGAGGGACCACCTCTGGATATCAAAGAGCTCCGCGATGTACGCCCTCGCCAAGGCAACCGAAAGCGCCGGCTACAACGACGTCGTATGGTCAGTTGCGGAGGATCAAGGCCGGCGCATCCTGTCACTGCACAAGCTGGGCCAAGCCGGGCAAAGGGCTGTGAAGGTTGAGTCGTCGCAGGCGGCGAGTTTGCCGAACAACCTGGCCGGATCTCAAGGAAACACCGACGAAGTGAAATATCAAGGGCGGACGATTGCCGAATGGATGAGTCAGTGGGATACCAGAGTTAGTGACGATATCGATGCCGCCACCAACGCGCTGATTAAAATCGGGCGTCCTGCGGTGCCGAGGATGATTGAGGAGATAAACAAGCGCAGCAATTACGGTTGGCACGCGGTGGGAGTTCTGACGAAGATGGGGCCGGAGGCCGAGGAGGCGATTCCGTGGCTTATCGAAGCGGCGCTCGATAAGGATTTGCGGTTTGGCGACGGCCGGCAGTCCACGACTGCATACCGGGGAAGTGTGTTGTATTCTCTGAGCCGTATGACGTGGGCGCGGGATCGGGTGATTCCTGTTTTGCAAAAAGTAGCAGAAGACTCTGAGGAAGTGGCCGGGGTGCGGCGGCAGGTCATCTTGGCTCTGAGGGACGTCGGAAAAGGTGCGATGCCGATCCTTCAAAAACTGACAGAAACTGAAGAGCACAGCGTCCGGGATGCTGCGCACGGCGCGATAGGACAGCTTCTGGAAAAAGAAGAGGGCCTGAGCAAAGATGATTACTATACGCCTCTGATAGAAAGGGACCCATTCGATCCAAGCGTCCTGCAATACCTGGGGAACGCAAAGGGCATTGTGAACTACGGGCGGCCCCATCCGCTTACGCAAAACATCAAAAAGCTCTACCGGGAACGATTGGCAAAACAGACGGACCCTCAACTCGCCTGGCGGTTGGCCAGCATCATTCAAAATGGGCTTAAGAATACGGAACTGATGTGGGCGGCCCCGGCGGACGGCAGCAAAGTGCGCTGGCCGCGCGAGGACCCGACCGAGAATTATACTACATTGGCTGAAGTCCTGCAGCTCGGATTTGATCATGCCGAATCCGGCTCACAACTGCAACGCCAATTCGGGATAAGCCTGGCCAAACTGCGTCTGCTCCAGGGCGACTGGGACAGAATGAACGCGATGTTAAAGGAGTTGGGCCAAGAGCAGATACCAAAGGAATCGCGCCAATGGTTACACGCTCCACCTGTGGATTGGGAAGAAGGTGTGGGTTCGCAATGGAAGATCGCCGATGAGTCGATGCGCTCGGGGAATTGCGGTCTGGAATTTCGGATTGAAAAAGACGGTAAAGGACTACAAGGCGTGCATTTTCTCGTGAAAAGGGCGCCGGAATCGACAAATGTAATCCAGACAGGCATTTCCATCGACACGCTGTTTTTCGAACCGTATCCCTTGAAGGGTTTCAGCTCGTTTGGCTACAAAGCCGCAGATCGGCCGATGACGCGCTACGCAGTCAGCGATGAATCCGGAATCGTGCGCTTTGAAAAGCTACCCAACATTCCCATCAAAATCGAAGTCCTCGTTCCAACATCCAATTTCCCGGAGGCCGTAAGTAATTGGGACCTCTGGATGGAGGTGGAGCCCGGCAAATACAAAATCGCCAAAAAGTATGGTGCGGGCGCGGTAAATACGCAGGAGCCGCCGGCGGTGGCGAAATTGAAAGAGGGCCAAAAGGTTCATTACCCGAACCTCGTGGTGCGGGTGGAGGGGGAAGTAGCTTGGGGCGAGGCGGTCGAGGGCGAGGGCCGGTCTGTTGTTCGGGCAAATGTGCTTGATCATCAGGGCAGGCCCGTTGAGGGTGCGACGGTGGAGCTGCAGTTGTTTGCCGGCGGCGATGTAGGCGATCAGGACAAGTACAGCATCCGCAGAGCCATGACGGATGCCAACGGTTTCTACGTATTCGAGGATATTAGAGCGATCTCGGGGCATATCGGTCGAGCATTCACCTCCGAGGACGACAGCGGCGGCGGCGTCCCATTTGGCTTAGGGTTTCGATTCGAGATTGAGCCGGGCAAGGATTACGACATAACGTTAGGCGGCAAAGGCAGGCCGGTAACCGGCCGACTCGTGCCGGCCTCAGGCAATAACGGTGATATTGACTGGAGCAAGGCCTGGGTCGGTTTCGAGTTGAGAACGGCCCCGATGGGAATGATAGAGCTTGATTCACAGCGACGCACAGCAATGACAAACGTCGAAGGCGGCGATTTCTACGACAAGAGGCCTGTCAAAATCAATCCGGACGGGACATTCCGCATAGAGAACGTTCGTGCGGGACGCTATATGCTGCGCGTGAAGATTCCAGAAGAGCCCAAGAGAGACGGCTTCAACCTTTTCCGTGACGTAAGAATACCACTGATGCCCAACGGGACCACCGAGAAGCCCTTCAACCTCGGTAGTCTTGCAGTCAGTCACGGCAGCCACACGGCGCCTCGACATATCGACAATCTATTCCTCGGCTCGCTTGTATTTGACAGGGATATCGCAGTTGAACTTGTCGCAGGCAATGAAGAGCAGCCGGACGTTGTCGCAGCGAAGGGTATCAGGTTCGCCAAAAATGGAGAATCAGTTACGGCGGCATTGAATGTTGAATGGAAGTCGCTCGTCGTGGACAAATGGCGGGCGCGATTGGCGTTGCTTGGCGGGAATGGCTCGCATTTGGCATGGGACGACGCTTTCATTGAAACGTCAAAGACAATAGAGAAGTATCCGCAGTTGGTCGAAGAGACATTGAGTTTCTCCTTCAGCCCCGAGCCGGACCTTTCGCGTATATCCCGTTTCACCATAACCATACAGCCGCTAGACGAGGTGCTTGCGGGACCTGTACAAGTCGAGGGTGAGAGGCCCGACAACGAAAGCAATCTGGTCTGGGGCGAGGAAGTTGACGGCCTACAGCTTGGCTTGAGTTACGACTCGCAAGAAAGGCCGTACTACCAGGGGGAAATTGTTAGCTTTGAAGTTCATGTTCGAAATAACGGTGACAAGGCCGTTGACCTGGCTTACGTCGAACTGTTCCATTGGTGCCCGTATGTGCGCGATGTCCGGGATACGAACGACGCAACGTTCATAGTGAACGTCCATCTTACAGGCGGTGACGCTTCGGCTCGTGAGGAGCATATTTCTTTGGGGCCCGGAGATCGCCAAAGTCTTGGCAAAGTCGTGCTGCAGATCGGCCCAGTGCCCAAAGGTGCACGGCGGGCAGAATACAGTGCTGATTTTGAGCCTGGGGGGTATGTTGTAACTCAGACTGGTAGATTCCGTGGCATTGTATATGATAGCTGGCGTGGCGAGCTCACAACGGGCGAATTGCCATTGGCTGTTCTACCGGCACAAACCAGCATCGGGCCACCCAGAAAGGAAGAAAATGATGGAAGCGAAGCAGAGCGCAACCGCCTTCTGAAGAAAAAACCAGCAATAAGCGAGGTCGGCGACGCAATGACTGCTATTTCGGCGATCATTGAGCGGCTCAGGTCCGCTGAGTACGTCCGGAGCGGGAAAGGCTCTGCGCTGGTGGTGGAGGTAGAATCCTGCTCTTCGGAGCAGTCGAGTCCCACGGCCGAGAGGATTGTTGATTTTAGATTCAAGGGCAACTTGACTCGTTCGGATGCGTTTTCTTCCGACAAGGGCAAACGAGGACATTTCATACATAGTTGGGCTACGGGGCCTATGAGTTCGGTATGGTCAGATGGGCGCGACGACGCCACGGTGCAGGGCGAGCCATTCAGCGACTTTCATTGCCAGGTAGGGTATGATTTTCACCCCGAAACATTTCTTCGCTACCAGCACTTTCATCTCGCCGAGCTCCTCGAACGGATGATCGGGCAGCCGGATGTAGTTCTGGAAGTTGCCAAAGAGCCGAAAGACATGATGCTCATTGTTGGCCAGGCCAAGGACGAAATCTCTGAACAGAGAATCATCATATCGCTTATAGACGGGGCCGATGGGGTACGCCTGGCCTCCTGGGAATCCACCTCAAAGGACTTGACAGACAACGGCACCGACACAAGTCTCGGCAGACTACAACTTGATTGGAAGAAGTACTCAGGCGTCTGGTACATCTCGGGAGCTATATCAGAAGGCACCGGCGTTCATGACGGGCTTCGCTCCGAACGCCGAACAACTGTGACGATTCGAGATTTCACGCCCAACGTCGAGATAGAGGAGAAAGAGTTCACCCTTGGCGGGCTTGATATACGTTCCGGGGCCACTGTCCACGACGCAGTATTGGGCACAACGTACAAATACGCCGGCGCTAAAGATGATTCGGCCGAGAGGTTGAGAAGGTTGGGCACGGCCCTGCTGATGTACTCAAATGACTACGACGATAAATTCCCCGATACTATCGAGGAGGCAAAGCAATTCCTAAATGCCAATGACTTGAAGTGGTTGGTGGAAAACGTTCAATACCTCGGCAAGGGCAAATCAGTAAACGACGACCCCCAAATGCCTTTGGCTTATGACAGGACAATGCTTGATACTGAACAGGCAAGAGGGACAAATGTGCTGTTCGTCAGCGGCATCGTCTCGTTTAGAACTGGCGAACAACTCGAAAAGCTGGGCATCGCCATACCCCTCTCGTTGTCTTGGGGCGACGATGTGAACGGGCTGCGCGCTGCGATCGAGTTTGAGCCGGAAAAGCAGACTTACTCGATACTTCAAAAGATAGACGTTCACTTTCACATTCAAAATATCAGTGACAAACCGATACAATTCATCAGCGAATCATATCGGTGGGAGCCACTAAAAATAGAAGACGCCAACGGCAATCGGCAAGGGGTAAGGGAAAATGTGTACTCCGGCTTACCTCCAATCACCCGCCACTATCTTGAGCCAGGCGGGGAAGTAGTGCTGCGTGGTTTGCCGCTGAGCATCGCCCAGGACGAACAGCAGCTTGAGAGCCTCGGCGGACCCTACGGGACCGATTTCAAAGCCAAACCGGGCGTCTATTTTGTTCGATCCAGACTCACTATCCGTAGTGTAATAAGCTCGTCTCTGCCAGCTCGGCAGGACGACTGGACCGGCCAGCTCGAGACCGGCAGGCACAAGTTGGTCGTCGCCGTGGACCCCAATAGCGGAAACCGACCGCGCTGAATCCGCGCGGTGCGCAAG
>CAYGZM010000126.1:0-10950 GCA_964354365.1 uncultured Pirellulales bacterium | reverse complement strand
GACAAAGACGGCAATATGGTCTCGCTCATCCAGAGCACGTACCACGGCTTCGGCTCGCAAATGGCGCCGGACGGTCTTGGCTTTGCTTTGCAGAACAGGGGCCAGCTCTTCTCGTTGAACCCGAACGACCTGAACAAATTAGAGCCTCACAAGCGGCCTTTCCACACGATTATCCCGGCCTTTGTGACCCGCGACAGCCAGCCGGTCTTTTCGTTCGGCGTGATGGGCGGCGACTTCCAGCCCCAGGGACATGCGCAGGTCCTGATGAACATCATCGACTTCGGGATGTCGCCTCAGCAGGCCGGCGAGCAGCCCCGCGTGGAGCATTATGAAAGCTCCACGCCCACAGGAAAGAAATTGGTCGCCGGCGGCAGCGTCGGCTTTGAGCGCCATATTCCCGACAACGTCAAACAGACCCTGGCCGATATGGGCCATAAAATACGCCCCGGGGTCGGCTCATTCGGCGGCTACCAGGGAATCTGGAGGCAGTCGAATCCACGCCGCTACTTCGGCGGATCCGACCCGCGTAAAGACGGCTGCGCAATAGGCTACTGAACGGAACATATCGCCGATTTGCGTCAACTGCACTTGGCTTGACGGTTCAGCTTGGTGAGCAGGCGGTTGATTGTCTGGATTCGGATGTTGTAGGCGGGGTGGGAGGAGAAGTAGCTGCCGAGATAGAATTCTTCCGGAGGCCGGCTGAGCTTGGCGAGGCGCGAGAGTAGCTGCGCGGCGGCCTGCGGGTCGTATTTGGCTGCGGCAGCCAAGCGCACGCCCAACTTGTCGGCCTCGGATTCGAGGTCCTGAGAATAGGCGCTTTCGAGGAACTGGACGCCCACTCTTTGCAGCCAGCCGGATAAGAGGCCGCGGGTAGGCGTTATTCGCGCAGCGGTGCATATAGCCGTGTTGCTGATGATACGGTTCATTGCGTGGCCCCGGATAACGTGGGCCATTTCGTGACCGAGAATGAACGCGACCTCATCCTCGTTGGCGCCGCACAATTCAACCAGCGGGCGGGTGATGAAGACAAATCCGCCCGGCAGGGCGAAGGCGTTGGGTTCGGCGCCCTCAACCGCCTCGAAGCTGAAGGTGCGGTGCCTGTTGGCCACGCACTCGCCCAGGCGGGGGCCGATTTCGCCGAGCAACTGCTCGATCCGGGGGTCCGTATCGGGCTTCAACTGACGCCTTGTTTCATGTGCAAGGTCTCTGCCGACGTCGTTTTCCACATTGATAATGTCGGCCTCAGTGCCCGTCATCGACTGCCATATCCACTTGGCCTTGCGGACTTTCGGCCCGACCTTCCTGCCCAGATTGTAGAATATTCCGCTCACCTTTCGCCTCCAGTCAACTACTTCCGTCTAAAGGCGGCAGCTTGTATGACGGCCTGTAAGCCCGCTGAAGCCAACAAAATCCGAAGCACGAAATCCGAAAACCGAAACAAATAAGAAATTCGAAATCTAAATGACCAAAACAATCCCTGATCGGCGCTGCAGCTTCTATTTTGAACATTTGAGTTTGGCTCATTTGATATTGTTTCGGATTTCGATATTCGAATTTCGAGTTTACGGCACCGAAGTCCTCGCCTGAAGGCGAGCGATTCTACCCCGGTCCCCGAATGGTACACTCACGATTCACTGGTCATACCGTCTGATTAGCTGGATTTCAACCAGCGGGCCACTTCTCGCAGTCCGGGGCGTTTGCCGTACATAAGAATACCCGTCCGGAATATCTTCGCCGCCGCCCACATCGCCGCCGGCACGGTGATTCCCAGCAGAACTATCGATGCAAGAATCTCGCCTATCCAGATTTCGGACCCGGCGGCAAGCCTCAGTATCATCACCATTGGCGTCATAGGAGGAACAAACGACAGGACCCTCGCCAGCGTGCCGTTCGGGTCCTGTACAAGCTTGAACCAGGCCAGTAACGGGATGATGAAGACCATCATAATCGGCATCATCAGGCCCTGTGTCTCCTTGATGGTGTTGCAGATTGAGCCGATCCCGGCCAGCAGCGAGCTGAACAGCAGGAACCCGAGTATGTAATAGACCACAAAGTAAAGCATCAGCTCGCCCGTTATCTCGACGCTTAGCCCTTGCCAGCGCGCCGCGAGGTATGCTGCGCCGGCCCAGAGACTCACAACAGTCAGGCCTATCCCGGCAAGGCCCGCAATCTTGCCCGCCATCAGCTGGAACGGGCTTACCGCCGAGAGCAGCACCTCAATAACGCGAGAGCTCTTCTCCTCGATTACGCTGCTTATCAAGTGCTGGCCCATCCCGACGATTCCCATGAATATCAGGTACATAAAGAAAAACGGAACCATCATCTTGGCAGCCCTGTCGCCCTCGCTCTGGACGCGGTCCTCCCGGTCGCCAGAGCCTATTTCCACCCGCTCAATCGCCACGTTTCGAAGCTTGTCCATCAGTTCGGCAGACAGATTCTGGAGTTTGTATCGCTGATTTACCACCACATTGCGGAACAGGTTCTCTACGGTCCACAGAAGGTCAACGTCACTTGGCTTGGGCTTATACGTGTACACCCGTATCCTGCCGGCTCCTTCCAGCACGTCCGCATCCAGCAGCACAAAGACATCCGGATTGCCCTGTCGCAGTCTGTTTCTGCACTCGTCAACTGTGCTGTTCGCATCTGCGGCCACCGCGACCCTGCTGATTCGAATGGGCCTGTTGGGATTTGAATTGTTGTAGTTCTCGAAGGAGGTCTCTGCCTCGGCGAATAGTCTGCCCGACAGGTCAACGACATCAACTCTTATGGGCGGGCGGGGCCCGCTCTTGCCGTGCGAAATTCGGCTCGTGAAGAAAATAATCCCGCCGATGATGAACGGCACCATCACAAGCCCTAAGATGAACGTCTTGGTCTTGACTGTCTCGGCGAATTCCCGTTGTGCGATCTTAAGAATTTTCCGCATTGCTTGAACCAACCAGACTAACGAATATTTCGTGCAATGAAGGCACCTTCACTTCAAACCGCTGCACTCTGACTCGCTCCACCACCGCCTTGAGCAGCTCCTGTGCATCCGCGTTTTCGCTGAGGGTAATCTCCAGACGGTTGTTCTCCGACTGCACCGCCGCCACCATTGGCAGCCGCTCGATGAAGCCGGTGTCTCCCTCCGCTTCCAAGCAAACAGCGTTGGATTTGTACCGGGATTTAATCTGAGCGAGCTTGTCGTTCAGAATTGCCCGGCCCTTGTTTATCAGGAGAATCGAATCGCAGAGCTTTTCGGCCTCGTGCATCACGTGCGTGGAGAAGATGACCGTTTTGCCTTCGCGCCGCATTTCAACGATAATGTTCTTGAGCAAATCCGTGTTGATGGGGTCCAGCCCGGAAAACGGCTCATCGAGTATCATCAGCTCCGGCTCGTTGATCGCGGTAACGGCGAACTGCAGTTTCTGGTGCATGCCCCTTGAGAGCTCCTCGACCTTTTTGTCGGCCCAGTCGGTCAGCTCCACCCGCTCAAGCCACCGCGGCACTCGCTCGGCCACCTCGGCGTTTGACAGGCCCTTGATGGCGCCGAAGTACGCCAGCACCTTGCCGACGGTCATCCTGCGATACAATCCTCGCTCCTCCGGCATATAGCCGACGCGCGACTTGGCGCGGTCGATTGAGC
Source organism: uncultured Pirellulales bacterium (assembly GCA_964354365.1). Lineage (GTDB taxonomy): Bacteria > Planctomycetota > Phycisphaerae > Sedimentisphaerales > Anaerobacaceae > CAYGZM01. The sequence goes on along the minus strand of CAYGZM010000126.1, from coordinate 7,328 downwards.
GGTCGCCTAACAGCTCAATATCGCCGCAGTCGGGGCGGATGATATTCATAATCATCCTGAGCGTCGTCGTCTTGCCGGCTCCGTTGGGGCCGAGAAAGCCGTAGATGCTGCCAGCCGGGATGCGAATACTGAGATTATCCACGGCCCGGACTTCGCCGAAAAATTTGTTCACGCTGTTCAGGACAACCGCGTCCATATCTTAATCCGATGGCTTTCGCCTGGTTCTCTTCAGCAGCCTTCTGAGCCTGCTATTAGGCTTGAGTCTGAGGAAATCGGGCAGCTTATCTTCGAGCAGAAACCTCAGCCCCAACAACTCAAAGCCGATCAGGATCAGCCACGAGCCCGGAGAAAAAGGAGTGACCAGGGCCAGAAAGCCCACGATAACTAAAACCACCCCGAGAGCCTTCTTAACGTATCTTCTCATTCAGAGACATCTCATCCGTTTTCACGCGCGGCACTCCGGGCAACTGCGCCGAAGTACGTGCGTGCACAACAGCCGCGTTTGACCGAGGCCGGATCAGCCCTTCTTGGCCGCCGGAACGATTTTCTTGCCGATGACCTTTTGCGTGCCTCTTGAAGTAGTCAGCTCTCCGGTGAGCTTCTTGTCCTCCAGTTTGCCTTTGAAGTCGATCTCGAATTTTTGCTCGCCGAACTCCAGCGCTATATTGAAGGCTGCCTGGCCGTCTTTGAAATCGACTTTTTTAACGGCGGTTGAGCCGTACAACCCGCTCAAATCCGGGTTGACTTGCAGCAGTTGCGTGCGAGTGCCGCGCTCCGATGTGATCTCGAGTTCCCACTTGCCCACAAGGGCCGCTCCGATGCGTGCTCCCTCTGCCGTGCTCTCGCCCCGTTCGCTCTTGAATACGCCGGAAAGCGTATGCCCTTTGACCGTTCCGGCGAATGTTGATTCCCACTGCCGATCGTCGATTTTACTTTTGCGATTGAAAGTCAGCTTGCCGCCTTTGAAGCTCACGTTTGTAATCTCGTGCTCGCCCCGCTCGCTTTGCCACTCGCCGACGAGCTTGCCCGCCCCGGCGGGCTTACCCGGCGCGTTGGGATCGTCTTCCTTGTCCGCCTTTATAATGAGCGTCCCGGTGAATTCACGCTCGGCCGCCTTGACCTTCACGTCCCAGCTTCCCATCGCCGCCGGCATCGCAATTATGCGTTTGCCCTCGACCTTTGACTCCCCCCTGTCGCTCGACAGCACCCCTGAGAGCTTTTGCTTCTCGATTGTTCCTGTGAAATTCACCCTCGTTTCATTCTCGCCCATTTGATAGACCTGCAGAAAGCTGAGCTGCTTGCCTTCGTACTTGAGGTCTCTTAGTTCGGTGACTCCCCAGAAGCTGATCCACTTGCCGGTGAGCTTACCCGGCACGGCGGGCTTGCCCTCCTTGTCCTGCGAGAGCGACAGGATCGAGGTCATCTTGCGGCCCTCGAAATCCACCGTGACCTGCCAGTCTCCTGTAATTCCTTTCTTTGCCGCGCCGGCCGATGCCTGGGCCACGGGTGCCAGCAGGGCCACAAACGCAAGAATCCCGATTGTCCGTTGAAATGTTCGCTGCTTCATAACGTATTCCTCCTAAAAAGGTTAATCAAACGCCCTCATATACTCCATCGCCCTGCGATTGTCAACAAGAAACAATAACAATCTTGGGATGCCAGACTTATTTCCCCTGTTCACGGCCCACCTCTCACTCAAATGTAAAGCATTGGAGGCGCAAAAAGAGACGCAGCAAGGTGAACTTCGCCAAAGGGAAATACACAAAGCGGGAAAAAGTGCACGGCTTTGAGGGTCCAAGCCCGTGATGATTGAGCAGTTGGAAACCGCATGCCAGCGGGGGCGAGAATGAGAGTGTTGGGACTCGAACCCAAGACCTACGGCTTAAAAGGCCGTTGCTCTACCAACTGAGCTACACTCCCGGCTTTTACAGTCGCGCGAGTATAGGCCCTGCGCGAAAGGCTGTCAATCCTTTTGAAGAACAATCTTGGAATGAGCTGCGTTTTCCGCGATGACGCTGCTGATTCGCATCACTTCGGGCGTGAGAATCTGCTCGAATGACGCCGGCAATATGCCGGCCCGGCCCCGCCGAATTGGGCCACGCTCAGATAAACTCCATAGCGAAGCTACGTCTTCTTTGGGAAGCTCAGTTTGTCCAATGGGTTTGTGCCGCTTTTGTTCTCCTGCTCGTCGGTCCAGCCGTCGTTGTCGTCGTCGGGGTCGGCGTTGTCGCCTATGCCGTCGCCGTCGGTATCCTGCCATTCTTTCGGGTCGAAGGGAAAGACGTCCCAAGGAACCGATTTTGCACGGTCCACCCCGTCGCCGTCGAAGTCGAGCTCATCGCAGTCGGGGATGCCGTTCTTGTCTGTATCGTCGGCAATGCCGTCGCCGTCGTCGTCGGCGTCGAGGTTGTCGCCGATGAGGTCCCCATCCTTGTCCTGCCACTCCTCGCGTTCAAGTGGAAAAGCATCCTTCCGGTCGGGTACGCCGTCGTTATCGTCGTCCGGGTCGAGATCGTTAGAAATGCCGTCCTTGTCGATGTCGGGCGGGCCGTCCGGCGTGACAAGAAGTGCAAGATCGACAACGAATTGCGGGACTTCGAACGTGTTTGTCCCTTTTTGTGCGTTGACGCTTCCAAGAATCTCGGCGTTTTCGGGGGAGTACCAATACGCCTTAGCGGCCTTCGGCGCCTCCAAAGTGACCTTGAGACCTCTTACAGGGCTGGTATGGTCGGCGAAATGGTGCAGATAGACTCCGGCCCGCTCTTGCGAGGTCAGGGCGTAGGCGCGGACGGCGTGCGGGTCGGAGACCGTCACGGGGATTATGCGAACGTCCCTGTCGAGGCGGTAGGCGAAATCCTGCATTGCCCGGACGTACTCGCGTTCTTTTGGGCCGAGCCAGATGTTCATATTGTGCCCGTCTCTGGCGTAGCTCGTGTTCCAGAAGATAAATGCTATCTCGTTGAAGAGCGCCGTCCAGTTTCGGATTCGCATCCGCAGGGCGGAGCGGTCGTCCCATACCCCGCCGACCCCGAGCGGACGATTTCGCGTGTCAACGTGATTGCCCTGTTCCCCGACGACAACGGGCTTATTGTGCTTTTTCCAGTCCTTGGCGCGCGAAGCGGTGACGGCATCGGATTGCAGCTCATCTTCCCGCTCGTACCAGTGCGGCGCGTTGATTTCAATGCCCGGCAGCTCCGGACGCTCCCAGCTTGTTGTTATTGGATGATGATACGGGTCTATCGACTTGAGATAGGGGATCGTTATCTCGTACCAATGGTCGTTAGCCTTCTGCTCGTTCAGGAATTCCCAAAAGTCCGCGTACGCGCCCCATCGATCGACGCTGTATTTGATGAACCTTTTGACTTTGGCCATATTCTCTTCGCTCTGGGCGTCATCATTGAAGACATTCTGAAATCCGAAGATGCCGTAGAAGATGCGAAAACCATACTTGCGGGCGCAGACTAGCAGCTCATCGGTCATCACGCCTTCCTGAACGAGATACTTGTTGAGGTCGTGGTTGAGCGGGAATGAGCAGTTTTGCTGGGAGTAGCGGTAGAGGTTGAATCCACATTGGGAGAAGTAGCGGAAATAGACGTCGGCGTTTTGCGGGTTGTTGGCGGGCCCGCGAACGAACAGCGGCCCCGGCGGCAGGGCAGGCGGGTCTTTGAGGTCCGTGCGGAAAGGCCCTTCCATCGAGCACTGGTTCAGGATCGAGCCGGTTCCTGAATTGTCGCCCCAGCAGTCCTGGACGCCGATGGGAAAGTACGCGCTGCCGTCGTCAAAGACAAATCGAAACGGATTCGTCGGATGCCGGCGGAGAAATCCGGGATTCGGTTTTCGCCCCTTCACGCAGAGAAAGTCGCCCCGGCCGGACGCCTTTTGTCCTTCTTGATTTGTGAAGGTGAAGCTGTACGTCCATTTGCCGATTTCTGCCGGTGCGAACCGGGCCTTCCAGAGGTTCTGTTTGTCAAATTCGTATGTCACTTGCTGGCGCTGTCCATTCGTTTGTTTGTGGATTTTGGGGCCTGACGAAGAGCCGTAGTGGAATCCGCCGACTTTCATCTGTTCTTTCGACGGGGACGTGAATACGGCATCGATAGTGACATCGAAGAAGGCCTCTGCGTATTCGTTCTCGTGCTCGAACGTTATTTCGAACACTTCGTAGGCCGGGATGGTGCGGGTGTTCTGTGTGTGGGCCACTTTAAGACCGGGCTTGCCGGAATTCCGCGAGGCGCCGGCGTACACGATTGAGGTGACGCACAAGAGTGTCACCGCGGATATCCAGGATGTTCTTGTAGGCATTGTTTCATCTCCGGTTAATAGGTTTTGTGATTTGTTGTCACGGGGCGGCGGCTGACTTTCGCGTTATGCCTTTTCCAAGGCTGGGCAAGACTTCAGACGCCTGGGCGGGTCCGTAGTTGAAGATTGTAAAGCCGCCCGTCTTGAGCTGTCGGGTCGCGTTTATCTGCTCGATGAGCTTGCAGATATCGGTGGGGTCGGGCCAGACGCCCAAGCCGATACCGGGATAGCAGGGCACTTTGCCCGTCCAGGCAAGCTGCTGCTCAACCATGCGCTGGAAGGCGCCGCTCGACGGCGTGTAGTCCATCGGGCAGACGAAGTCCAGGTATCCCATGTCGCACCAGACCTTCCAGTCCTGACCGATGGAGTCCCGGTCGGCGGGCCAGTTTCCAAAGACCGCGGCGGATACCTTGATATTGGGCCTGATTTTCTTTGCCTGTTCGGCGACGGCGGCCACGACCGAGGTAATCTGTTGCCGCCTGAAATCGAGCCATTTTTCTCGGAAACGCTCGTCGTTTCGCACGTCGCTCGGCCAGTTAGTGACCTGCGCACCGATGGCGCTCTCGAACCGCTTCCGACAGCCGTTGCAGAAGCAGCACTCGTCGCCGGGATAGCGGATGTAATCGAAATGCAGCCCGGCAACGTCGTACTTGCGGGCGATTTCGAGCATCGAGTCGATCTCTAATTTCTGATTGTCCGGGTGGGATGGACAGAGCCATCGGTCGTTGGGCGAGCCGTCGTAGTTGACCTGCGTTCGACCCTGCGACTTCATTTCAGCCATGAACTTCTTGTCCGTCGCCCAGCCCATATTGTAGTTGACCTTCCATATATGGCATTGGACGCCGTACTTCTTGCAGGCCTCCACACAGAGCCGAATCTGGTCGCCTTTTTCGCGCACCGCCTCGGCCCTCGGCAATACGTCGCTCTCGTAAAAGGCGACGCCGCCCCAGAGCATATTTGGCAGGATAGCGGTGAAGCCGTTGTCGGCGAGCAGCTTGATGGCCTGGTCCCAGGTCATACCCTCCACGCCGAACGCGCTGTGACACCAGAACGCACGATGCTCGCCGGCCAGGGGCCTCTGAGCAAGGCAATACGCCTCGATCATACTCTCGCGTGCCTTCTCCGATGTCAAAATGGCCTGCGAGAACTTGCGTTCGCCCAGCAATCGCACAGCTTGCTCCCTAAGCTCGCAGGCCTGTTTGAGAACCGGCAGGGCCGAATTGTCCGTTCCAGCGAGCTGTTCTATGTTGACTTTGGCCGAGTCAAATCCGTTGTACGGGCCGAACCGACCGATTTGGTCGATCCGGTTCTTTGCTGCCCGGTCCCACAATTGCGGCGAGAGGCTGCCGACCATAGCCAGGAGCAGCTGCAGCTTGTTGGCCGAATCGTCGGCGAGCAGAACGTGCGTCAGATAGGCGCAGTTGCTGCTGATGAGGACCGCGGCTTGTCCGGTCGATTGACCTTCCTTGTTGTGCCACCAGGCGGCGACGCGGCTTTGCCCTTCGACAGCCGATGCCTCTTGTATGTTCCACGAGGCCTGGTCGGTCTTGTCCGGCATACCTTCGAGAGGCTGCTCGGAGGGGCGAATCGATGCAAACCAGCCCGGGTGCTTCTGGCGAACGTGCGGGCCTTTTCGGATGCCGACGAGCGGCTCGAGGGTATTCGGCAGGGTGTAGCAGGCTATTAGTTTGCCGCCTGCCCTGAGAAACTCGGCAATCTCTTTTGCGACGTCGTCCGGCATCATTGGATTGTAGGGCAGGATTATGAGCTTGGTTTCCTTCAGTCTTTCAGCCGTGATGTCCAGGTCGCCGACGACAATGTATGCCAGACCTGCTCGGTCGAGAAGCCGGGCCGTAATGTCGGCGTATTGCTCGGCGGCCTTGAGCTCGTCGGGCGAGGAGTTGCCTGCCGAATCGCCGCGACCAACGACGATTTCGCTGTTCGTTCCGAACAGTCCGAGCGCTGTAATGTAGAACTCGGTGTCAACGTCTCCGCCTTTCCACGCGGAGATTCGGATGGTATCGACTTTGCCCCATCCGGCCGGACGTCCTTCAATCCGCATGGCGCTTTTGTGAACCGTGACGGCGCCCCATCCAGCCGGGGCCGGGGCGTCAAATCCGCCGGCGTACCATCCGTCGCCGCTGTGGAAATAGAAGCTGAAATGCGCCACAGGCGACGCATCGCGGCAGTAGAACAGGAACTGCATGCCCTGGCACATAGTCAGGTCCAGCTTGAGCTGCCGATCCCACGATGCCCGCTCAATCCTGTTACCCCGGAAGTTGCAGGGCATCCGAAGGGCCTTCTTGCCGTCAATATCGGCTATGGACACGGGTTGACTGCCCGCCATCGGTTGCCAAGCCTCTTGAGCGACCTGCTGAGAATATGACAGGTCATCGACCATCTCGTAGTCGGTCGGGGGAATCGGCGGGGCAGATTGTGATATGGCGAGAGATGAGACGATAAAGACGATGAAGGGGGCGACTGTAAAACGGTCGAACATTGTATGCTCCTAAAAGGCACACTGTATGCTATGTGATGTCGCAGCTTGGCGAGTCCGCAGGTGCGAGTCGCCAGGATTCTGCGTAATCACAATAGCCGGGTGCAAAGGCCCCCGTCAGTATATGTCTTGTTTGCACGATGTGCCAGTAGCAATTTTCAGGCTGCCTACTAAATGCTTCAAAGCCCGCGAGGGGCGGCTTTGATACGTTGCTAAGTCCAATAACTGCGGAGTTTTACAGTGACCATCTCGACAATCTGGTTAGGGGCACAGTTACAACAAGTGAGCCGTTTTTCTGTCCGAAGATGGGATGTATGCTCATATTTGAGCTATATGACCTATGATTTTCACTCGACCCTGTCGGCCGCTCGGCAGTATAGAGGCTTTGCGACAGAGAATTTATCGACTATTTCCGTCAGAAAGGCATTGACGGCAGGGTCGTTTATGTGGTAGAATAGAATAGGTTGTTTGCCCGGGTTCTGTTCCGTTTGGGCCTGCAAGTTGGGGACGGGACCGGTTTTATGTGGCTTTA
>CAYGZM010000125.1:0-10980 GCA_964354365.1 uncultured Pirellulales bacterium | reverse complement strand
CTGCCACGGCAAATCTCCTTCGTTTATTCATAATACAGCATCTCCTTAATCTTCCCTCTTCTATCTATTTCAGTCCTCTTGGCATTTCGTCGGCCGGGCCGACACTACCAAAACACCTTTACAACTCTGACTATAATGATGACAGGAATCCCTTTTCTGTTCCCACAGAAACCGGTTCTCCTGTCGAAAACCCCATTCTACCGTCCGGCGGAGTCCCCGTCAAGACCTATACCTCTTTAATTATACACCTTGTTTGCCGCCTTGTCCAGCACGAATAGCATTTTTTTGGCAAAAAATGCCCATAAAATGAGCCAAAATTCGCCCCGATGGCCAATTGCCGCTCGACTTGAGCAGGACATCATTTGCCCTGTTTTATCAGGCGGAGCAGCTTCAGTGCCTCTACCGCGATGATTTCCCCGGCACCCTCGGCCAGATTCGTCCCGGAACCAGGTTCGTATCCTCCCTCTTTGTAGGCCTGTTTGGGGCAGACATATCCGCACGTATCATTGCTCAGAGACACAATGAAAAGGTTCTCAATGCCGGCTTCTTTCTTTATACCAAGCCCGATCTCAACCAGGACTTCACCCGGCAGCCCCAGAATGTAAATGTTTCCAAGCCTCAGAACCTGAATCTCCGTAGTCAAAGTCTCCTTGCCTTTGTCCTCGTCTCTGACTCTTTCAGCAGGAAGGTCCCTTTTCACAGGCAGCACAACCTCCTTCTTCATCGCCTTTAGAGGTGCTTCGCCGGAGGTCGAAACAAACTGAATCCTTCGCAGGACTTCTCCGCCCAGGGCCTTGCCTGTTTGCGAGCGGGGCTGTGCCATATTGGTTCTTATGGGGTTCATATTGCCGGCTGTGCCGAGCGCAAAAAGGCAGACTCCTCCCTCGGCCTGCTCGATGACTTTTGCGGTGTATCCGGGATAGTCAGCCGATATGTGATAGAATCTCTCCTTGTCCTGGTCCCCGGACACCGGGTGACAGGCAAAATTGACGATCGCGCCCACAAGCCTGCCGTTCGTGTCTTCGACCCTGAGTATGCAAACCTCCGGGTCAATAGGCCCGAACGTCAGTTCCGGACTCGCCGGCGGCAGGTTGAATGTCATTTCTACGGTGCCGTCGGCCTTCTTCGTCCTGCGGTTGTAAGATAGCTCCGATACTTGCCCTTTTGTCGCCCCGAGTCGCACTTCTTTCAGGTCCTTGTTTGCGGCCAGTATCACATCGACAAGCTCTTGTCCGAGGCCCTGTACATAAGATTTGTCAACTTCGGAAGCGGGCGCATCGGGCCAGTCTTTCGTAATCCTGTCAATCTTCGGGCCGAAATGAGTGTGCGTTGCGCAGATAAGAACGTTTTCTTCCGCAATGCCGATTTCCTCTTTGACCTTTTTGCGAACCTCGCTGGTAATCTCAAGGGGAACCCACAGCAGGTCGGCTGAGACAATTGCCATCTTGCTCTGCCCGTCGTCGAGGACCAGCGCCTTCGCATAAAGCTCATCCTCTATGCCGATACTTGGTTTGTCGCGGTGTCTGTAGCCCGAAAGCCAGACCCCTACGGGCGCAGTTATATCGACCTTGGCCGATCCTCCCTTAAGCCCGGCGCGAGCGGATGAGCCGCAAATATCGCCGAGCAAAAGGCCCACGAACAACACCGTTGTCGTCATAACGCTTCTTCTCATAGTTGCTGTCTCCTCGTTTTGCGAGTACCGCGTTTCACAAGTACTGCGACTATACCGTCATTTCGACCGAGCGAAGCGAGCGGAGAAATCTATTCAAACAGCCAAATTCCATTTGTCCTATAGTCGTCCCATTTATGAAACGCGGTACGAGTCTCTAATATGAATCGCCGCCTGCTTATCTTTTTTCTTCACTCCCGCTTGTTTGTGCTATCTCCACGTCTTTCTTGACGTCCTCCAGGGTCTTTTCCCAGTCGAGCACACGCGTGCGCGCCAGGAGTTGGGGCCGGTATTGACTGCCCGCAACCTCTGCATACTTCTCCCAGTGTTCCTGTGCCTCAAGAAGATGCTGGACCGCTGATGTCTTGTTCTTCCGGTCCTTCGACTTCTCGAACAGATGCAGTTGCGTCGCGCCGAGCATCTTCGACGCATAGTAATTTCCCAAGTGCGACATTGCCTCGATGTCGCCCAGCGTCAGCCTAAGCTCCTTGCTCATTTCCTTCGCCCTGCGCCGAATCGCCGCCGCCTGTTTGAGCGATTTCCCGGCGTAGTCCCGCAATTCTTCCGCTACCGCAATGGGAGTTTCCCCCGTCATCTCTTCGTTGGCAAGATGCCTCTGAACGTATGCCGTAATCGACATCAGTCCGCTGTCCTGCATCGTCTCATTCGTGATGAAATCCCGCACCGTATGAAAGCCGTTGCGCTGGTCCATACACCCCTCCACCGCCCACATAAAATCCCAGTCGCGCCAGTGAAATCGGTTCACCAATGGAATGATCTTCGACGCCGTCGCCCACGTCTCATAAAGGTCCAGTCCCTTTGTCTCAGGGAACCGCTCGATCAATACCCGCTCAATGGATTCCCGCTTCCAGTCAAGGTCGTATCCCAATCGCCCCCACAGCATAAAGCTGTACCAGTGCTTCTCAATCTCCAGCTCGCGCGGGGTTTCCGGCTCAAGGCTCGTGAACTCCCGTCCCCACACGTATCCGTCCGAGCCCATGTAATAGCCCGCCGTCCGCTCCGGAAAGCTCGAAAGAAACGCTCGAACGTACTCGGGGTCGCCCCAGCGGAAATTGAATATGTCATCGTTCCGCAGGTTCCACCAGCACTTCACATCGTACTGTTCCATCTCCTTGACCAGCTCCCGGCAGAAGGGCGGCTTGGTCGAGGAATACATGTGCGCTTTGGCATACTTGAACGAAAGCTCAAAGCTGTCCGGGTAATTCGCTGCGAAGTCCTTCATCACCTCGCCGACGCCCGTCTGCCACACGCGGTGAATAAACCGCACCTCCCGCTTGGGCTGCTGGTTCTTCGCATCAAGAATCCCAAGGCCATAAGTCTGCCACAGCCACTTCTCCTTGCTGAACTCGTCGTCGCGAGGCTTCATGTTCTCCCCGGCCGTCACGCCGATCCCCGCCAGGTCCGGATAGGTCAATATGGTCTCGCGCACGCACTGGCGCAGATACGCGATTGTATTGGGACAGTCCTGCGCGGTCGTAATCCCGTACTTGCCCTCCACGCCGTTCATTATGACGTTCCACGTTATCAGATAGACCTCGATCCCCCGGTCCCTGGCGTATTTCATCACCCGCCGCCAGAACTCGATCTTCTCATCTATCGACATCTTCTGGACGACTTTCAGGTTCGCAAGCACCTCCGGCGAGACAAACTGAGGGTCTCTCCACGCCCCTGGCTTCCAGGTCGGCTTCAGCGTCGTTACGCAAACGTCTTCCAGCGCAGCGTCAGGATAGTCCGCCAGCTTCACGATTGACGGAAACGGATGAGGGTTCCAGAGCGTCAGCGTATTGTACCGATAGCGGGCCATATCATCCAGGAACTCCCGCCAGAAATCGAAATTCCACATCTCCTCGTAGTTGTTCTGCGCAGCGTCGCCCGTGTCGTCGTAGCTCGGCGTCCTCGCGTCCAGTGGAATATTGAACTTGATTCCCCGCCGGGCGATGGATGGCCCGCGGACTATTTCACGAATACTCTCAAGCTCGCGTCCGCTGCGAATCGCCTCGGCGACCTCAAGCCCGCCGTACATAACGCCGACCACGTCGCCCCCGCCCACCAGGCAAGCCGAATTCCCCCGTGACCATATTCCGTACCCCTGCGGCTCCAGCGGCCCCGCGGCCTTCCTGTCCCTCTGTGCCGGCCTGCTCTCTATTCTCCCCTCGCCCCTGACCGTCAATGTAATGCGGATTGTTCCGCCCTCCCTCGAAAACCCATCGACGGGCCTGTCCGTAACGCTATAGCCCTTCTCGGTCAGTGCTCGGGTGATCTCCTGCACGGCAAAGCCGATAGGCCCTTCATTTGAATCGCGGTATATGACGGCGCTCTTGCCGCCGGCCCCCGTTCCGTAGCATCGCGCGCCGGCTCCCAGGACCGTCACGCAGCACAGAAGTAATCTTATCCACCTTATCGTTCGCATCCTGTGACCTTTCAATTCCTCAACCCGCCTCCGCCTCCGCCGGCTGCGTATGAATCATATTACAATAAGCCCATCAAGGCAACCAATTAGATTCTAAATTCCACGGCGGGGATTTTGATGGTCAAAAAGAATTGACAACAATTGCGGGAGGCGATTATACTATTGTCTGTCAGAAATGGGCGCCTGTAGCTCAATTGGATAGAGCGTCGGTCTACGGAACCGAAGGTTGCAGGTTCGAATCCCGCCAGGCGTAGTGGAAAATGTGTTTTCGTTATCGACAGTGTGGTCGCCCTGTCCAACGCAGTCCAGTCCAGTCGTATGTTTTCCGGCCTGAAGCGCCAAGTTTTCCGCCAAGTGTTTTCCGTCCGTTCCGGTTGCACGCCGCGCCTGTCTGCTCGGCGCGGAGAAGTCCGGCAAACTGGCAACCGCCTGCGCTTCTTGTCCGGTGAGCGTATGGGTATATCGTGACATCGTAAGGTTTATGTCGCTGTGCCTCATAAGCGACTGCGCGACCTTTGGGTGAACGCCGCTTGCCGCCAACAGGCTGCCCGTGGTGTGTCTCAGGCTGTGGAAGTCCGCGTATCGGCCCGATTCGTCAACGTAGGGAATACCAGCGGCCTCCATATCGGCCTGAATTATCTTAGCGGTCTTATCGGTCAGGCGCCTATATGTCCCCCCGAACGCCTTCACGCTCGGCAGCTTGCCCGCAAGGAATTGCTTCAGCTCCGCCGCCGTGTCCGGCCTCAGCGGTAGAACGGCTTCTTTGTGGTTCTTGGTGTGCTGTGGTTCGACCGTCACAGTGCACCGTTCAAAATCAAACGAAGCCACAATCAAACTCCGTAGCTCGTTCGCCCGCAAGCCCGTCTCAATTGCCAGCCGATACAACAGGCTTCTCTCGTATCCGCTCATACCGAAGCGCTCCGGCTGTGCTGCCGTTGTGTCTAACAACCGGCGTATCTCGTCCGGCTCAAGTGCCCGCCGTTCGTGCCGTGTGTCCCCGGCCTGCAGAGAAACGCAGTCAAGCTGTTCAAGCGGTGACTGGCTTGCCCGGCGATGCTTCACCATCCAACGGCAAAACTGCTTTATTGCTTTCAGGTAGTTGTTGCGCGTGCGTTTGCCGATTCCCCCTGTGCTTTCCAAGTCGCTCAGGTATCGGCTCACCGCGGTTGCGGATATATCCGACCAAGCACGGAATTTGCAGCCCTCAACTATCCTTTTCACCTTGCCAACGTTCTCCCCGACTTGCTTCTTTGTGTCGGCTTTGTCGGCAAGGGCCTTTTGAAAGTCGGCAAGGTGTTCTGCAAGTGACTTTCCGCCGGACGCCCGCTCAGGATCGAGCAGTCCTATGTCTGCAAACCTTTGGCGCAGCCTGGCCGGTGTCCGCTCAAGCCAACGCGACAGTGCTGCGTCCGGTTGCTCGCCCGCCGCCCGATAGCGGACGAGCCGCTCAATTTGCCGCCCGAACGCCGCCGACGCCGCCTTGTCCGTGAAGGCCGGAAAACGCCGAACAGCTTGTAAGTGGTCTCTCAATTCGATATACCACTTTTTCGCCTGCACCTTTTGCCCGTCTCTGTCCCTGTATGATGTTCTGAAAACTCTCATAAGTCACCTTGTCAAGAAAAGCGGCCGGGACTGTGACGCACCATAAGACGCGCGGTCGTCCTTACGGATAGACCATCCCGGCCAGAAGTTTTGGATTCACAAACAGAATTGATTCTTATGGTTTTCACGACAGTATTATCGCCTATGCCTTTTCACTGGTCAAGCCCAAAATTTGCGGAAAGTGGAAAAAAGTTCGCTCCACGATTAGCCACAATCAACGAACGCAAGCGCGAGGGCATGAGACTACCCGCGCAACCTGTTCCTCCGTTTCACCAACTCTTGTACCTCTGCCGTTAACTGGGCGCCTATCTCAATCAATCGTTGGCTTGTCCTTTCAGCGATCTGGACCAATGTCGCTTGAAAAGCTCCCCCGTGCTGGTCATAGGCTCGCAGGATTGAGAGCAAGTATAGGCCGCCTGGCGTTGGCATCCCTTCAGTTTTCCATCTTCTCAAAGTCCGAGCATCCCTGCCAATTGCCTCTGCCGCCGTCTTCTGGTTTTTGAAAGTCGTGTCCCCCGCCGTCAGTTCGATTGGCAGCGATTCAGATTTTTCGGGTTCGGCAGATTCATCAGGCTGAACAATAGGCCGAAGGTGCGTCTCCATTAGGTCGATTCCGACCCTTTTCGCCTTCTCAATCACAATTTCTGCCGTGTCTTTGGCGGTGATGAACTCTGCTTTCCTGATGCGCGCCGCTTTCCCTTTCTTCTTTCTGTTCATTATTCGTTCCTTTCTGACCTTCAACCTATTCACCTGATGTCACGCTAATTCAAGCGGACAGGACAGCAGCTTTCTCCAAAAAATATGGCCCGCTGCGCGCCCTTGCCGACCGCTCGAGGCGATAATCGCCAGGAAGGACCCACAAGCCCAAAAGTTCCTGCGCCGCTGCGTTCATAAGTCCCTTATCTACCGTTCCTGCATACCAAACGCGGGATTGGCGTTATAGGCCCGGCCGCGCGGTTTTGCGCTGCGGCGGAACAAAGCGAGCATGTCCGCGCGATGTCCGCCCCTCATTATTCGCCCAATAATGCAGAAAACACACGGGCAAGAAAACACGAAAAGCAAAGCGTGTCCGGTCCAAAAAATTGCCCAATGTCACCATATCTCGAAAACCTTCATAACGTCCTACGCAATACAACCTTACGACTCACAGCATTTGCAACTTATAGCTTTACTTAACATTCTCTTATAAGTGTGAGCAAAAAACTCAATAATATAGGGCCTCAACTTGCCGGCGCCTCTCAGTGCTTGACGTAACCGCATATATGGCTGTTGTTGCGAGATTGCTGTGCCCTGCCTGGTCTTTCACAAACAACAAATCCTTAGTGACATTATACAGCCGAGTACAGTAAGTGTGCCTCAGCATGTGGGGCGTCAAGCGGCTTACGCCCGCCCTGTGGCCGATGATTCGCACTCTGCTGTACAGAGAGTCGTATGTCAACCGGCTGCTATGCTCCGACCGCTTCTCTTCAATCACATGCCCGTCAGACTTGGCGGCACGCTGCGTCTTCCTACGCAACCAGCGATAACCGCGCTCATTTACAAAGACCGCTGAACCCGGCTTCGCGTTCTTGCGGAAGCCCTTCACAAAAGACGTTAGCTGCTCGGCAAAGCGACTCGATATCTCAATTGTACGGGATACATTGCCCTTGCCGCTTCTGACATACACGACATCCTTGCCGTGCGATAGCGGCAAGTCCCGCACCTGCAACGAGCAGATTTCCTCAGCTCGCATCCCGGTAAAAAGCAGAGTCTCGACGAGCAGTTCGTTTATCACCGCTCGCCGGCTGCCTCGTTGCCGGGCAATGTCACCTTGTTGCCGCACGTAAGCAATCAATTTATCATACTCCAAATCACTGAGATACTTGTTCGGGGCCAAGCCCCCTCGATGTTTCTTCTGTCGCGTCATTGATTTGACCTCCCGTACCCAACAAAACAGAACCGCTGTCATGCGCAATTGCGGCAAGTACAATTACGCGATTGCCCTGGCCCCGCGCCTGTTTTCTGTAACCCGCATTCCTTGCCAGAAGCCGATCCACCAACTGACTTCCATTGCGTGCTCAGCTTCACCCTTAAGCGCAATCTCGTTTTCTATTACGGCATGGTCTGTGTACTTCTCGACGTGGGACTGAAGCCGCTTCTTTATGGCTTCCCCCAGAGGGCCACGCTTGGACACTATGTCAAGCAGTACAAACGCAGCGGTCAGAGGACCAGCACACAAGTAGTCAATGTGCCGGTCGAGGTCGGGTATCCCGGTTGTCGGCTGTCCCTGCTCCTCAGTAGTTACGCTGTCTTTTTTCTCTTGTGATCGCATCGTCAGTCTCCTTTGAAATGAAGGCCGGGGAATCAATGACGCTCACAAGAATAAGCGTGGACCGTCCTTGCGGATAGGTCTCTACCCCGGCCATAAGTGGTAAGTGGTTCAGACATGTTTCTTGTGATTTCATACGCTTATTATGCCCTAAATTCCCTGCCTGTCAATACCTTTTTGCCAGAATCTTCACAGCACCCCACCGCCGCCCCTGGCTCGCCACTGAGCGGCGATTTCGCCTTGAACCGCCGCCCTCTGATACCCTTCGTACTGCGTTTGCCCGCTCTGGGCGATGCAGCAATTCAACCTCAACTGAGCAGCATCGTCAACCAACTGTCAAAGCCCTCAACAACTGTTCTTTCCTTTCCTTAAACTCGGCCTGAGTCAAGTCCACTCGCTTGAGCCTTTTTTCCCCGCAGCTATGCGGCGCCGAAGCCTGCCCCCTTGCAGGCAAAGGCGAAGGCGCCGTAGTTGTTTTCTTAGTTCTCTCTGTAGTAGTACCGGTTCGTACTTGACCAGCTTTTTCATCGATACCTGGTCGTGCTTGACCAGGTGGGGTGTTCGTACTTGACCAGCTTTTGTCCTTGGCGCGGGCAACCTGAGCAGCTTTTCGCTTGAACACCTTCTCAGGCTCAACGCCCACCAGCGCCGTCAAGTCTCTGTGCGCACCTCTGCGCTTCAGCTCTTTGTTGTTGCGGTAGTGGGCATCGAGCAGCTTGCGCTTTATGAGTATGGTGAGAACTCTCTTCGCCGCTGATTCGCTTTTGTTCAACAACTCCGCAAACTGCTCGTTCGTATGCGTGCAGGGCATACCCTTTCGCGTCCAAAAGACGATCCTGCTAAGAATTGCCCTCTCGTCGATTCTCAAACCCGGTATGTCAAAGACCTCTCTGGGTATTTTCAGATACAGAAAGCGGTCATCGAAAATCGTTTTGTGTTGCTCACTCATACCTGACATTTCACCGCTTCCCACTTTTCTCTGGCCGGGCAGCCCGCAGTCACCCAGGCTCGCAGCTCGTCCGCACGCCACAACGTCCTATGCGACACCTTGACGGGCAAGGGGACTTGCCCTGAGCTGTGTAAAGCCCACCACAGAGAACGGCTAACGCCGCAAAGTCGCGCAGCTTCGGCAGCAGAAACAAGATACGGCTCGGCTGTTGTTTTCGTCTCAGCGGCCATCGGCAGCGTCCCCCTCTCTGGCTCGTTTCAGCAGTCGTGCCGACTTTCCCCTTCCCTGAAGCGCCGCCATGACAGCCTTCGGGTCAAAGACGAATCGCTTATTTGGTAGAATCAGTTTTGGAATCTTCCCCGCCTTTGCCCATTGTCGAACGGTAGCAGCTCTCACTCCGAGCAAGTATCCAAGTTCGCCGGCGCTCACAAATCGGGGGTCTGTAACGTCCAATATCTGCATGTGCGCAGAATACACAACGCAACGATAGTCACGAAGGATTTTCCTCCTGCTTACGCCGTTTGTCTCACTTTCCCCCACTTCTCGCCGTGTTAGCGCGGTTTCAGAGGCGGCAGTGTTGGATAGTGACAACACAATTCTGGCCAAATGTCAAGCAAATCCTGCCTTTTGTATGTTCGGGGCTGGCCCCGTTTGCGCTCGGGATTGAGCGGCGTGGGTAACGCAATTATTCCTTCCCTGTTGTCTCTCTGCAATCGGTGGACGTGGTTCTCAATAAGATATGGTTTTCGCTGGTCACAGAACTCCTGTATGAAAGCTCTCAGACTCGCCGGGCCCCCTTCCGCTTCCGGCAAATTGAAGTATTCATTGAAAACCTCCTCTACAATACCATCCCACAATCGCTCCAACTCCCTTTGTGAGGCCCCATCAAGTCTCCCTCCTTCTAATTTCTCAAGATGGGCATCGCAGCGATATAGGATTCTCGCTATGATGTCTTTCCCTGCTCGTTTGAGTTCCCTATCAGTTTCCTTTGAACGCCGTTGGGCTTCGTCCTTGCTTATGAAAAGCGATTTGTACTTACGAAGCAATCGCTTCGCTGCCTTATTGAGAGAATCAACATAGGCAAATTCAGCCTTAGTAAGGTCTCTGCCTTCTCCACGGGCCTTCGCACAGACTTCCTCAACTTCGCGGAGTCTGGCCTCTATTCGCCTGTCGAGAATGTCAGCGTCTATGTTTTCACCCGCTTTCTATCAGGCCGGTCCGAGCAGGAGAGCGGAGCGGGTGAGAACCGCTATCGCTGCTCAGACCGCTTGGTTAGTTGCAAGCTAACCGTCCTGGATTCAGAAAAGCATTTTAACGCCGCCCCGGGCGAACGTCAACAGACAGGCCCGGCGCATAGAGTTTTTCGCTGCCGTTCATTCACCCTGTGCAAAGCTGCGCGGCCTGCTGCCCGCGTGTGTGGCTCGGTCTAACCGTCCGCCAGCAGGATAATCGCCTTGCGAACGTGCTCCGGCAGCTTCGGCCAAGCCTCCACGACCTGCGCCAAGTCGGGGCTTTTTTCGGCCAAAAGCGCCAAGAAACGCGCCAAGTCGTTTTTGCTGTTTTCTGTAAGTCCTTGATTATCCACAGGTTTAGCGTTGTCAACTGTCGGACTACGGAACCGAAGGTTGCAGGTTCGAATCCCGCCAGGCGTAATCCGTAAGCTGCCGATAGCGCGGCAGTTACAAATACAATTGAGCGGAACGGGAAATCTGAAAGTCAGAAGCTCGTTTGCTGCTCGTTTTTGTCTGAGTTTGGCTGAAAACAAAAGCTCCGCACGCACTGACTGCCGAACGGGGACTGCTAAACTTTGGAGGCGGGTAGTTCGACGATTCTGGCCTCGAGCATATACATCAGGATATCACGCCTGCTGATGATGCCGACCAGCTTGGTGCCTGAGGTGATGGGGACCCTTCTGAAATCGTAAGTCATCAGGCAATCGGAAATATTTGACAGGGACTCGTCTTCAGCGAAATAGATCGCAGGCGTTGTCATGAAATCTTCAACGGTTGCTTCTTTCTCAA
>CAYGZM010000124.1:0-11049 GCA_964354365.1 uncultured Pirellulales bacterium | reverse complement strand
GTCGGCGTTGTTGGGGTCCTTTATTGTCAGGGAGAATCCCATCCCGTCGGTGATACTAAACCAGCCGTCCCTGTATCTGAAATTGTGGATTGTTTGGCCGAGGGCGTCAACCAGCTCGATTCGCTCTCCGCCGTTATCGAGGCTGCCGGTGTACTGCCCGGCGATGATGCCAGTCGGGACGGTCGGATACTGTTCGGCAAAGGCCGCCTGGTTTTTGACAACCAGCACGTAGTTGCCAACGCCAAGGCTCCGGATCGGGAACGTGAAATCGACGCCGTTGGTGAACCTCACGAGATTGAGGTTTATCGCCGTGGCTCCGATGTTCTTCAACTCGATGAACTCCTCGTTGGGGTCCTGGGGGTGGCCGGTATTCTTGGGGTGGTACATAATTTCGGTAATTCGGAAGCTCTCGGCGACTGGGCCGACCGCAAAGACCGCTTCGTTCAGCGCGCTCCAGGTGCTTCCGCTTTTGGCCCGCGCCTTGACGTGGGTGCTGGCGGTGAGGCTGACGGCCCCGGAATAGGCAATCGCGTGCGCGGTGTTCAGCGCCCCGCCGGGCAGTCGCGGGTCGGCTCCGTCGAGCGTGTAATAGACGGTGGCTGGCGTGCTCATCGTCAGGGTAAGGCCGTTGGGGCTCCAGCCGCCGTGGGGGCTGAAGGTGGGGGCGGCCAGGCTCGGATAGAGCCCAAGGCTGTTCTTGTACGTGTTAAAGGCGTTCGTTGAGCGGCCGGGGAAATAGGTGTTAATCAGCCTGCTCTGCTCGGGCAGCCAGTGGGTGTTTTTAGCGTACAGGTCGTAGGGTGCGCTGCTGTAGGGATCAACGTCTCTTCGATAATCGCCCCATCGCGCGGACTCGCAGATGATGGGCAGATTCAGTTCGGTCGCGCGTCTCATCCAACGAGCGGCGGTATTGGCGGGCATCATCTCGCCGTTATTGAAGAAATGCTTATGCAGCCGGTCGCCGAAGAGCAGGCAGAATTCGGGACTTTTTCGCATATTGTGGAACAAGCCGCTCGGGCAGCCGGAGTAGTTAGTGCCGGTGACGTTGCCGCCGACGTCTTCGAGGATGCGTTCGCCGTCCCAGCTAAAGACTCGCCACAGGGCGTCGTTCATTCCGCCGCCCGCGGCTCGCCAGTTATGACTGTCCCAGTCGTCATTTTCGCCGTAATGGTTGACTATGATGTAGTCTATAAAGCCAGCCAGGTCCAGCTTCTGCTCAATCTGCTGGTGCTCGGCAAGGGTGATGACGCCATCTGCCGCGGCGCCGGCGGCCATATTCTGGAGATTGTTCCAGGATGTCGCGGTTCCGTCCACCGCTGCGCCACCGTTCAAGGCATCGAGCCGGTCCTCGTCGCCGCCATAGTATGAGGCGTAGTGAGACGCCTCAGGCCGTTCGTGGATGTTATAGACGCCCCAGTAAATGCCGTTGAGGTACAAGTGTGCATAAGCGCCTCTGCAGGCGGAGTCCTGGCCCATATCGAGCAGGGAGTCGCGTATCCACTGGTCTCTAATCAGCGAGCCTCTGCGGCGCTGGGCGCTGTCCCAGTGGATCCAGGAATTGTTGAAGATTGCGCGGAGCTGGAGGGAATTGAAGCGGTCCACGCTTGAGCCTTCGAATAGGTCGTATTCAAGCTCGCCCGGCCCATAGCCGCCTCTGAATCGGAGGCTCATCGAGTGTTTGGGACTCTTGTGCGGCTCGCGGCTGGCGCCGCCCTGGATGCGTATTCCGCAGTTTGCGTGGAATTCCTTGACGCCGTTTGCGTCGAAGAACTCGACCGAGACGGGGCGCTCCCACGCCATACCGATGCTTGCCGTGTGGGTGTAGATGCCGTACGTCGAGCCGAACAAATGGTCCTTGTCCATCACGACCGACAGCGTCGGGATCGCCGAGAGCGCGGGCTCTATAACGTCGCGGTAAGCGGGGTCGTTGTAGATCTGCGGGTCCATTTCGTAGTCGGCCCCATATCCCCAGTAAGTCGGGAAACCAGCGGCAATTGCCTGCGCATGGGTCTGCTTGGCAACCTGGGCGGGGAAGAGGTAGGTTTGCGTATCGACATTTGTCGAGAGCCATCCGGTCCTGAATGCGGCGGCGCGCAGAGGAGTGGTTGTGTTTATGGGAATTGGGCCGGTGACAGTGGCGCCGCGCGTGAGGGTCGGCTCACTGCCGTCGGTGGTGTAACGTATTGTGGCGCCCGGGGTGTCGCAGGTAATGGCGACAGAGAATGGGGCATAGCAGAATCCGCGGTCCCGGCTGAATTTCGTATCGGCGACTACGCCGTCGTATCGCGCCGAATTGGCCGCCCCCGTCCACTTGTTCGACACCTTGCTACCGGGCGTTGGCGTCGTAAGGTAGCCGACCGCGCCGCTGCTGCTGATGCCGTAGGATACGAAGCCGCGCTGCTCGGGATACTGCGGGGCATATTGATGCGCGATCGTCACGCCGTCGGGCATTACGAGGGCCAGGTAATCGCCGCCGCTGCCGAGGGCGAAGTTCGTATGAAGGGCGCCGTCGCCGTCCACGAACGGGTAATTGCCCGGATTGTCGGCCTGGGTCTTGGCAGATGCGAAGAGGATGTAATATCCGTTGGGGCCGATGCGCACGCCTGCCGGGAAGCGCCACATAGTCAAGTTCTCGGCGTCGTTTGTCAGATAACAGCCTTCGAGGTCGATTGTGCTGGTCGAATCAAGATTGTGCAGCTCGATCCAGTCGGGATTTCTATCCTGGCCGAAGACCTCGGTATAGATATTCAGAGGACTGATGAAAGGCACATAAGAATTGACCGCCATGAACTCGCTGATTACGACGGGCGTGTCGGGCAGCTCTTCGTAGGCGCCCGCGATTACGGTTGTCGCATTCTTGTTTATCTGCACGGCCTGGGTGAGCGGCTTGGCCCAGCCGCTGAGGGTCTTGTACTCGACTGTGTGCAGCCCGACGGGGGTATTACCCTGGGTATAGCCGCTGTCGCGCCAGTCGCCGGCGTCCACGCGCCACTGTGCGCCGGCGTCGATGGCGGCCTGCGGAGAGATTGTCACCCTCAGTGAGCCTTTCTGCTGGACGTAGGCGCCGCTCGTGCTGGTTGTCTGGGCATAATTGACCTGTATCGGCTTGTCAGCGGGCTTGTCCCAGCCGGCCAGGTCGCTGAACTGGACCGTGTGCGTTCCGACCGTCAGATCGCCCTGGGTATAGCCGCTGCCGCGCCATTCGCCTTCGTCCACACGCCACTTGGCGCCGGCATCAATCGCGCCCTGCGGAGCTATTGTAGCCTGCACCGAGCCTCTCTGGGCGTTCACGCGCCAGTTTTTCGACAGCCAGGCGAAATCACCCAGCTCGACATTTTTGTCGCCATCGAGGTCCGCCGGGCCGGGCGGCAGAACCAGCCATTGGTCGGCAAGGACCTCTATGTCCCTGCCATCAACTATGCAGTCGCCGGTCAGGTCGCCGGTGGGGCAAATCGAGTCGTTGACGGTAATCGTTACGTCGTCGAAGGCCGACATTTCCCCGTCGGCGGCTTCGAGCCTCAGCACGTACACCCCGGGCTGGAGCGGCTCGAATACTGCGGTGGGGTCCCTTACGAGCTGGTTGGGGTCAAACGCCACCTTTCCCGGCCCGCTGACCTTCGACCACGAAAACGCCAGAAAGCCTTGCGGCAGTCCCAGGCCATCGTCCTCGACCGTGCCGTCGAGATTGACCGTGTTGTCCGGCAGGGTTGTCTCCTGGTCGGGACCCGCGCCGACTACCGGCGGCTGGTTTCCGGCCACCCCGAACTGCTGAAGCATAAACCCGCCGAGCGGATAGGCCTGTCTTCCGTGTGAGCCTTCGCTGGTGTCGGCCTCGGCACGGATCGCAAAATCGCCGTCCGGGCCGGGCACAATGTCATCCCAGCGAACCACTACGCCCAATTGGTCGTTATTCACCGCCAGAAACTTCGTCGTGTCGGTCCCAACCCAGGTCGGGTCGCCTATCGTATGATAACCGCTGTTGTTGGTGTAAGCGTCGGCATCCTTAATGGTGAAACGCGATCTGCGGTTGTCGATGCCGTCGGCCCAGATACGCGCCGCTGAGCCTGCAAATGTGTATTTCCTCGTCGGGTCCAGGCCTGTGAATTGTATCTCGACCCACCAGTTTATAAGGGAGCTGTGCTGGATGATGGGGCCGCCAAAATCGACTTTTCCATCGAATACGGCGTACGCGGGTGTGCCGGCGGCGAAATTGTCCCCGTAGTCAGGCTCAGTCAGCACCGGAGAGGTGAGGTTCATCGTGAACGTTACCGTGGGCATGCCCGCATCGCTGCCGGTGGCGAAATCCTTGAGCTTGCCCGTGGCGTGACGGGTGTAACCGCTGTAAATGGTCCAGTCGGTCGCGTTTTCGGCGGTGCTGTCGGCGGGGTCGCGGATGCAGTCGTTATAGGCCGTCCAGATTACATCGGCCTTCGCCGCACCACTGAGCAGCCCGATGGCCGATAACACGGCCAGAACCAGCAGCTTATTGAGTCTTGGATACTCCACTGAGTCGCACCCTGATCTTTCTGTCTATTTCTTCCGGGCTTGGCTATCCCCGCAAGGCGGCAAGGCCTCTTCGTGGGGGACCCTTGGGGCCTGCGGGCTTTGCCGAACCTTAGCTATTTTAACATATATCGGCCCATCAGGTCAATGACCTTCGTGCGAACTCAAGCAGATAAAAGGTTTGAAAATTTATGCGTTGCGGCTACACTGTCCGATTGTATTGTGGTCAAGCCTCGTGGCTGTTACCAGGAGTACATCATGGCTGAATTCAAGATCGAGCCGGCACAGAGAATAACACGGCTTCCGCCGTATTTGTTTGCACGTCTGAACGCACTGAAACTGGCCAAGCGTCAGCAGGGGGCCGACATCATCGACCTCGGGATGGGCAATCCAACCGACCCTGCGCCGCAGATTGTAGTCGATAAGCTTTGCGAAGCCGCCCAGGACCCGCGCAACCACCGCTACAGCGCATCCAAAGGCATTAAGGGCCTGCGAATAGAGATTGCGAAGAAGTACGAGCGCAAATGGAACATCAAGCTCGACTGGGAGACCGAGGTGCTCGCGTGCATAGGCTCAAAGGAGGGCTTCAGCCACCTGTGCCTGGCGATGATCGGTCCCGGCGATACGGCCATCGTCCCGGACCCGGCCTTTCAGATTCACAACTACGCGGTGGCCCTGGCCGGCGGCAACGTGGTCTCGGTGCCGTTGGGCAATGATGAGAAATTTATAAACAACATCGCAATGGTGATTGAGAATATGTACCCCAGGCCCAAGCTGCTGATCCTCAATTACCCGCACAATCCGACCGCGATGACCGTCGATGAAGGGTTCTTCGAGGCGGTGGTCGATCTGGCAAATCGCTTCGGCATAGCCGTCATCAACGACTTCGCCTACGGGGAGACCTGCTTCGACGGCTACAAGGCGCCGAGCCTGCTTTCGGTCAAGGGGGCCAAAGACGTCGGCGTCGAGTTCACCACGCTGAGCAAGCCGTACAATATGGCGGGTTTCCGCGTCGGGTTTGTGGCCGGCAACAAGGATATGATCAACTACCTTGCAACCATAAAGAGCTATTATGACTACGGCATCTTCCAGGCGATCCAGATAGCCGGCATAATTGCAATGCGCCACTGCGAGGAGGACATGATGGCCCAGAACCGGGTGTACCAGTCCCGCCGCGACGTCGTCTGCGACGCCCTCGGAAGGATCGGCTGGGAAGTGGAGAAACCGCGCGCAACAATGTTCGTCTGGGCCAAAGTGCCTAAGGAACATTCGAAAGGAAAAGGAAGCATCGACTTTGCAATGGACCTTATGGAGCACGCGGAGGTCGCTATCGCGCCGGGAAGGGCGTTCGGCGAGCACGGCGAGGACTATATGCGGATCGCCCTGGTGGAGAATGAGCAGCGCTTGCGCCAGGCAATTCGCAACATCAGCCGATTCGTCCAGGAAAGACCGATAAGAAAGGCCAAGGCAAAACAGTAAAGCTGGACGCTAATCTACGCGCAGCCTGGCAACAGAATGCCTTTTCGCGGTTAAAACTCTGAGGCTGGCGGCGTTTTTGCAACCCCCAAAACCACCTTTTTCCGAAAAATTCTTCGGGAAGATCCGCATTTCCACGGTGCCATAAACCGCAATATCACGCTGATATGGCCTATTTTGGGCAACCCACAGCGGCTTTTTCGGAAGTTCGACCAAGATTTCAAGGAAAAAACTTGACTTTAAGAGAGGTTATCTGGTCAAATGAGGCTGTCAGGGTGTATGTAAAGTTAGCAAGATGGGGCCCTTGCAGAAGAGGTTTAGGCCCCTGTAACATGGAGGAGATAGTGTGATGAAAAGGTATAAGTCGGTATTCAAACGTGGACCACATATTCTAATTCTCGCCTTCGCGGCAGTTGCCATTTTCTTTATCCAGCCGGCACATTGCCAGACGGGAGGCGTTGCGCTGCTGATCCAACAGACGCCATCTCAGGGCGGATTAGTAAGTCCCGAATTGGGCGTCCACCATTATGACTCCGGGTCGGAAGTAACGTTGATCGCTGTTCCACGGCCCGGCTACCAGTTCGTTTACTGGCTGGGCGACGTCCTCGACCCGACAGCAAGCAAGACAATCGCCTATCTTAACAAACCAAAAATCATCGTGGCGGTATTCGAGCAGGTCGAACAGGGCCAACTGGTCGTGGGACAGGGTGTGCCGAGCGGTGGAGGAGGAGGCGACTTTATTAGTCCCGGCGAGCCGATCAGTCCCTCGGCTGCCCGCACCGGAGGCGTAGGATCGCCTTCCAGCAGCCACACCACGAAACCGCCGACAGAAGGGACTCCAGACCCAGTCCCTCCGGACGGTCCGCCGCCGCCGTTGCCGCCGGACGAGCCGCCAATTGGTCCGCCGGACGTGCCTGAGCCGGCTACCTGTCTTTTGCTGACTTTGGGCGGGCTGGCTTTGCTTAGAAAACGCACCGCACAATAGACGCTCAACGGGCAACTCCTCACGACAGCGGTGTGCAGGGCGAAACAGCCTTACTCAAATCTGAAACCGCACGTATCCGCGGTAATAAACTCAGATTTCGTTCGCGGATATTTTCTGCAATTGAGGGGGCGGATCGCATAAATAGTGCAATGCGATCGGCCGTCCGAGTTGTACATTAGGAAGGGGCAGACGTTGGGCAGTTTGCAGCAGGCCCCACAACCGATGCATTCACCCGTGCGTTTTTCCGAAACGGGCAAAACGGACGTAAGAGTCCTTTCTGTTCTGGCAAGCCAGGTATTTTTCGTTTCGCCGGCCATAATCCGATACTCACACAGCACTACCCTAAAGGATATTTCGGCGGATTATGCCTGAATTCTCCAGCAGCGTCAAGAAAATCCGATCAGAAGATGCTCGATGCTCGATGCTTGCGCTTGTCGCTTCACCACACTGGGGTTGGGGCGCAAGTCGTCGGAGGAAAAGACTGAAGGCTTTGAAAAGGCTCAACTGACCTGTGTTACAGCGTCTATGGGCAAGCCCATCTTGCGAAGAACAGAGGCGAGGAGCCTGCCGTATTTTGTTGCCCACAGTCGGTTAGCAGGGCCTGGTTCATAGTACGCAAGGGTTATGTAAAGCTCGCCGGATGGTTCGGCGCTCTTGAACTCGATCACAGCGGAAATACCAGACTTGTTGTTTGGGCGGAAGTACACTCTGTGGGCTTGCCCCGGCCTTTGCGGGCTGCCGTGCTCGATACACTTTCCACGAGGCTCAAGATAGCCGTGGAAGGCATTTTTCCACTTATCTGCTTCGCCGACTACGGAAACGATATGGAGGCGCCAGTCGCGCCGGCCGTTCGGCTGACTGGACAAGCGGTAGATGAACCAATCGCCCTGCGTGAGGTGCTGCTCCACGGGGAATGCACGAAGCTCTTTCGGCATTAGAAGCAATGATTGAAAGCTGCCACGGTTCGTGATGACCACATTCGGGCCGGGCGTAGCGGCTCGCAACAGCAGGACAGTCGCCAGCAATACTCCGAGGATTAAGCCGACTATCAATCGAGTCCTGGTTATCCGTATCGCAGTTTCGCTCGGAATGACAACTCCGGTTTTGTCAGAGTACTTATACCTTGAACTCATCGGGTTTGAATTCGAGTTTCTGCCCGGCTTCGACAGCTTCGTTGACCTTGAGCACGGCGACGGCCGTTTCGTATCCGATTTCCGCGGGGCAGTTGAGCTTCACCTTACCGGCGGTGCGAATCGCCTCGAAGAAATTCTCCAGGTGCGGCTGGTGATACTTCCGGCCCATCGGGACGGGCAGCTCGTATTTCGGGGGCCTGGGTGATTCCCGCACATCGACAGCAGCGCCGTTGTCCTTGTTTTTGATCTGCTCACACCCGCACTCTTTGATACATTGCTCCTTGGCTTTCTCGATACATTCCAACTCAGATTTGCACTGCGTGTAGAGATAGCCGGCCTTGACCCATTTGTCCCAGTCGCACTTGAGCTGCACGTTGGGATACAGCTCGCACCTGCTGAAGCTTTCGGATATAATCATCGAGCCTTCATCGCCCATAAAGGTCTCAAAGTACCCGCCTGCCCCGCTGCTGCTTACCGTCTGATAGAAGGCGGTGGCCGATCCGGCGGCGGTTTCGTACTCGTAAACAGCCATTACGGTATCGTACCAATCGTGAGTCTTTTTGTCGTAGTAGTTGTGTCGCCCGCTGGCCATCACCGATTTGGGATTTGCTTCAAGGAACCAGCTGAAAATGTCGATCTGGTGCGAGCCGAGATCAACTATCGGACCGCCGCCGAGCCTCTTATACCACCGCCAGTTCTTGAACTGCTGCATCGAGTCGAACCCGTACTGGGCGAGCGTTTTTTCGTCGATTGGATACTTCTGCGGCCAGCCGCGTCCCTCCGGCGGCTCAGGGGAGCGGTTCCACTGGCCGTTGACTGCTGCAATCCTTCCAAGCAGCTTTACGTCTTTGAGAAGCAGCTCTCGGCAGAACATGTAGCGCGGGTTGCTCCGACGCTGATGGCCAATCTGGAGGAGTTTGCCTGTTTCCTTGGCGGCCTGCACCATCTGCCGAGCGCCTTCGAGGGTGTTGGACATTTCCTTTTCGCAATAGACGTGCAGCCCGGCCTTTAGACAGGCAACCGTATGCTCGGCGTGGCGAAAATCGGGCGTCGCAATTATCACTGCGTCAAGGTCTTTCTCCTTATCCAGCATCTCTTTGTAGTCAACATAGGCGTTGTTCTCGTGGCCAAGCCGTTTCAGAAGGCGGGATGTATTGCCCTGGTTGTAGGCCGTCCAGATGTCGCAGACCGCCTTGAAGCGAACGCCGGGAATCTTCGCGACGCAGACGTTCATCAGCTCCTGCCCCTGCATCCCGGCGCCGAGCAAGGCGACATTTATGTCGTCCGGTTTCTTTGCAGGCGTCTGCCCCACAACCATCGGCGACAAGATAAGACCTGCACCAACTGCTGCGCCTGAGCGCAAAAAGCAACGCCTGTTCAGCTCCTTTTCTATGTAGTGATTACCCATCGTGTGCTCCTTTCGTCGCTGACCTGACCGGCGGATTTGCTCATATCGTCGTTCCAGTATTGCAATTGCGCCAAGCGAGGAAAAGTTACAGAAATTCCCACAGTCTAATTGCGCGGAATGTGTAAAAAGGGCGACAAAGCAGCAAGGGCAAACGCAAGGATTGTCCAGCGGGCAACCATCGTTGCCGGGCGATGGTTTTCCAGGAACACCTGACAAAATAAGGGTATATGCGATATAAAGGCAGGGATTGCCGCGTCCGCCTCCGGCGGACTCGCAATGACGTTCTTTTTATTAGACGCTCCAAGCAGGCGGCAGCCGGATGCGTCTATGATTTTCGAAATACGGCGACGACGTTTTCGACTTCAACCACGAAAAGACGGTTGTCGCCTTCGAAATCGACGGGTATGGCGCCTTTGGGATTGAACAGCACTTTATCGTACTGGCGCAGGGGTATGTCTTCGGAGTTCTGGACCTCGGCGGAGATTGTTACGATGCGGCCGGTTATCGTCGGTATCTCTATATTGTCGGGCAGTTGGATGCCGCCTTTGGTCTGCTTCTTGTCCTCATCCTTACGAATCAGGACACGCTTGCCTATAGGCTCGACTATTTCGAGCGGATGGGTCTCGATTTGGTTCTTTTTAGCCATTTTGAGCTGATTCTCGCGGTACAATTCGTTTCAAATTCTACCCTTCTCGTTTGCTGACCCGAGACATGTTGATTATACCCGCTAAGAATCACTTTTGCAAAGCCCAAATCCCAACTCGGCCAAGCAGGCAGCCCACCGAGCCAGGCATTTCTGCGGGGCGCTCAGATTTCCGTCCACCTGCCCGGAATCGGCACGGGATAAAACCCCAGCTGATCTGCGCGGACGGGCGCCTCGCTCTGGCTGGTCAGGCCGGCCACGTTCGAGCAGAACTGAAAATCGGATGCCATCATCTGGTCCCAGGTGATGATATTTCCGGAGTGGATTGCGGCCCGTCCCATGATTGAGGCGAGATTCGTATAAGCCGCCCGCTCGACCTCGTTGTGCGGGCGATCCTGGCGGATTGCGTTGAGCAGCACGTCCCACTCAACCTGATACGGGCTGACCTTCTCATTATCCGGGCGCCAGGCAACGTTGTCATCGGCGGTCCGCTGGTCCTTATATATCTGCACGGTGGGGGCGTGAACATTGCCGGAGAACTGGGCGGCGCACGCGGTCCCATGCACGAAGGTGGCGAATTCGTTATGGCAGTTCTGCTGGGACCGGCTGCTGACGAGCGCCTTGGCGCCGTCGGGGAAGGTGTATTCGATCGAGTAGGTGTGGAGGTTCTGGCTGCAATCGGCGCTGCTCGGCTCTCGTCCGCCGAGGCCCTGGGCCGAGACCGGCCAGGCATCCTTGATCCAGCAGCACTCGTCAACCTGGTGGATCATCATCTCGATGAACCACGCCGATGAGGTCCACAGGAAGAAGTACGGACGGCGGATTTGCCAGAGCAGCTCGCTCTCACCGCCCTTGAAAGGCCCCATTCGCGCGCCGGGGTCCATCCGGTACGCGCGGATCA
>CAYGZM010000123.1:0-11212 GCA_964354365.1 uncultured Pirellulales bacterium | reverse complement strand
GCAGCTCAATCATATGGGGTCGTGGGTTCATCAATCTCAACCATCTGGGATTAGACCCATAGGGAATGCTGAGAAATGAGACTAACAAATAAGAAGTTGCTGTTGGCTGTTGCCGGGCTTCTGTTGGTGGCACTAATTGTCAAAATCGCGCTGTTTGTAACAGCAAAACCGAAGATTACCGTCAACTATGTGGCTGAATACAACCGGATGTCCCGTCCGCAGGATTATGATCCGAACGAAAATGCCGCACCTTACTATCAGAAAGCTTTTGATACATTTGTTGAGACGCCTGACAAATTCGAATACCCGCATATAGACTGGCCTGAGGATTTTAATAGCGCTGACCAGGCTCTGCTGCAAGAGTGGCTAACTTCAAATACACAAGCCTTTGAGTACTTCAGAGAAGCCGTGGATAAACCTTATTACTGGCTGGAGAGGGAAGCCCAAGAAGACAACTTTATGGGCAGCATGATGCTTCCTGAATTGGCTGTGTATCGAGAGTTGACTAATGCACTTATTTGGGAAGCGAAGCTTACCGCCCTTGAAGGCCGGTTTCATGCTGCATTTGAAAACATACTTGATTGCTACCGTGCCGGCAAACATAAATGTCGTCCAAATGTGCTTCCGTCGGAGCAGCATGTCGGACTTCGCATAAAACAGACGGCCGTCAGCGCTGCACTTGTCATCCTGGATAGGGTGCAGGTCGATAACAGAGCCTCAAAATTCTTTCAGGATGACTTGCAGCAGGAACTTGATACAGATACTTATGTTCCAGGTTCTCAGGCTGAGAGACTTCTTGACTATGATATGTTACAGCGGACATTCGTCGATAACGGCAGGGGAGCCGGGCGATTATGGTGGCGGATGGGCTTTGACATCGTAATACCTCTTGTCGGTGAAGGTAAAATTTATGAACGTAAAATCAAGCTGAGTTGCTTTACCGGCCCGACCAAGAAGCAGGCAGCTAAGCAAATTGAACAAACCTTTTCTCTTTTCAATCAAGTGATAACAAAAACGCCGTGGCAAATTAAAGATGAAGGTCGCGATTACTTCAGGGAAATAGAAAACATCAATAAACGGTATATATCGTTGGAAATTTTTGACATAGGCATAGACGCTAATAGCATTTTTCATAATTATCACAAAACAAGAGCTCAGACGGAAGCTTTGATTACTATCCTCGCAATTTTGCGATATAAGATCGATACTGGCCAATTCCCCGAAACGCTTAATGGGCTTGTTTCTTCCGGTTATCTGCAAGCTGTTCCGAACGATCCCTACAGTAGCGGTCCCTTAGTTTACAAGCGTACAGCCGATGGTTTCACACTCTACAGCATTGGCGCGGATTTTTCAGACAACGGCGGAACAACAACAATCGAACAGCCAACGCGGTTCTTGGGACCTCGAATGCCATTACCCGCAACACGATGTGCGGATATCGTCTATTGGCCCATTCAACAACGAAGCGAAGCTGGACCTCAACGGGCTGGTATCAAACTGGATTATTGATGCCGGGGTATGTCAAGTCGGGTGTTCCGTAAAGAAGAGGTTGAAAAATGAGACAAATGGTTCTGCTTCTGAGTTTATTCCTGTTGAGCTTCGTCTCTTGTCGTTCTAACAGTCTTGACCTCTCAAAGGTTCGGTGGGCTCCGACTTTCGAGGACGTTGGACGCCACCACGATATAAAGATGCTCATTTTTCTATATGATGATGCTGAAGAGATCAAAGATTGCACTGAATTTGCGAGAATTACCGATCCCGAGAAAATCGAGAGGCTTCGGGTAGCCATTTCCCAGAGCCAACGCGATACTCTGCCTGAGGGCTGCCTGGGTACAAAGATGGCTGTAATTGATGGACAAAATCAAGGGCTGATTTTGAACTTCTGCTGGGACGATAAATCCAAAAAGGTCGAATTTACATGTGGTTATTCTGAAGAACTCTATGATCTTCTTGTCGAATACGGAGTGATACGCCAAAGAGATTAAAGTGCCGATCCTGGAAGAAAAGCCGTCGCTGGCAAGGTTAAAAACTCTCCCATCGGCGACCAGTTGTTTGTGGGTTGGAAACAAGCGGCGTTGGAGTCTGACATACTCGGCAAATACAATCAATTTGAAGAAGACTATTGGGATCTTTTAAGGCAAGGCTTCAATCTCAACGACGCCGTCAATGAGTCGCTGCCGCCTGCCGGCGGGACAAGGATTCTGGAGAATTTCGCTGCCTACGGTGTCAGTAGTTGGCAGCATGCCGCAGGCTATCCACCTGTGAAGACCAAAGCTGCGCGCATAAAAAAAACCCCTGGCTCAAGCGGCTGCTTAAATGGGGCGAAAACGGGTGCTCTGGGGAAAATCCTGTGAGGTTCTGCCTGCTTACGGATGCGCCTGGGGTTCCTTCTGGGGCTTTTTTGATGCGACTTTCTCCGGCTCGTCCCGGTTCACGTTCTCCGGGTGCTCTGGAGAGTCTTTTGCTGCGGCCTTTTCACGCTGAATAGCGTCGTATATCTCCCTGCGATGGACCGGTATCTCCTTTGGGGCCGTTATGCCCAGACGAACCTTGTCCCCCCGGACGTCAACGATCGTAATCTCGACGTTATCGCCAATCATGATTGACTCATCTCTTTGTCTGCTTAGCACCAACATTATTAACTCCTTTTGTCGGCTGGCTTTACCATATTGTGTACGAGTAACTCCGGCGCTCTGTTCGTCCGAGGTGCTCGTCAGAAGCCTGTGTCCGTCGGCCCTGGATAGCCTTCCATTGCTAAAACGGCTCGATACCGACAAAACTTTAACCAACTATATTTTCGGCTAATTCTCAGGCCAGAAACAAGCATTTTTGTTTTTGTTTGGGGCAGACAGCCTGATTATGAGACGCTAAAGTCGTAAGCCGTTGGATTACAGGGGTTTACAGGGAAGAGGAGCTTTTGAAAAAAGATGTCTCCAATCTGGCAACCCGCTGGTTTGGCCGACTATATCTCGTGTTTTCGCCAGAAATCGTATCGGATGCCCATCCAGTAGCCGGCAATCGCCCCAATTGTGCCGAGAGCGACGATTTGTACGGGCAATATCGCCGCGGTGGTGTTGGAGAAGAACACAGGCGGCCAGGATTCGGCAAGACGATCCAGAACATCGGGTTTGACGTAAGCTGTTATGGCAAAGGGAGTTACTAAGGCGGTGGCGATTATCGGCCAGACGTAGCCGGCGTCGAGGAGGTTCTTCACGAGGAAAGCTGCCAGCCCGAACGCAACTACAACTCCAAAAACGATCTGGCCAATGGCCGGCTGGGACAGGACTGAACCTACCGTACCGTCGGCCATTTGGATGTCCTGGGCGAGCCTGCCGAGCGAGAAATGAGCTATCAACATCGAAGCGACGACAGCGATTACGGCATTTAAGTATGTATTTGACTTGGACTTAGGTTTTTCTGCCGCGTGGGCGGGCGCGTGGGTCGAGCGGATCATTTGACCGCAAAGCACGCCGACGAATCCCACGGCGACGATTGCCAGCCAAAAGAGCGGCTCCCACTTGAGCCCGGCCAGCAACGCTTCTCGCTGCTCGATGGTCGGGTTCAACTGGACCTGCGAGGCCATATTGCCGGTGCGGACGGCCCAGATAGCCAAGCCCGACGGGACCGCCAGGATGCCGATTTCACGCCCGTGGGGCCAGGAGACGAAATAGCCGACCAAGCCGGACGCGAACGCCAAACCCAGCAGAATCGCAGCCCCTGCCAGGCTCAAGTTGCCGGGGCGCACAGCGCCGAACGGCTCGTCCGGTTTGGCCAAAGGCCAAGCCAGAATACCAATCAGGATCACTCCTACGGCTGCCGCCGCGGCTATTCGTAACTTCGTTGACAACGACAATTCCACGATTCAGCCCCTAAATTGAACCGTTGATAGAGTATCAACAAAATTGCGAACAGGCAATAGCGAATTCTTGCGTCTCTTTTCTCAAAATCCCGTAGCTGCTACGATAGGAACAGTCTCGTGAGTTTCTGTATGATCAAACTGTTGCACTTAGCAGGATATTTCCACTGCATAGACGTTGGTTTGGCTATCCGGGTTTCTTCCGAGGACACAGAAGCACCCGTGCCGGTCGGAAGAAAGCAGCAGCTCCAGCTCATCACCTTCGAAGGCTTCGCAGAAGTAGGTGGCTTGCACGCTGCGGATTTCTCCCTTGAAGTCGAGTGCTCTTCTCAATGCGTCGATGCTCCAGCGGACGTATTCGGTGTTGTTGACGTGCCCGTTCAGGTCGATCGAGCTATAGGGCACGCGCACCCGTTCGGTCTGACTGTAGATGGTTTGCGGTTCCAGTCTCTCAAGGGTTGTGGATATTACTTTCGGCCCGTCGTCGGGCAGGTTCAAATTGAGCTTGGACAGATTCCTGGGTCGGCTGCTGTGTCTGTTCAAGACCATCCATTCGCTGGCGGCCTTGAATAGCTCGCGGTCATCCTGATTTTTACCGATGAACTCTCTTGTGGCCGTTGAGCGGGTATGGCCGCTCGGCCAGGTCTTAATGGTTATACGGTCGTTCCATTTCGGGAATTGGGCGAATTCTATTCTGAGGTTTGACAGCACCCAATAGCTGTCTATTTCATTCAGTCTGTGCATGCCGAAGCCAAGCTGTTCCGCGTGGACGGCGGCGATTTCCTGCAAGTAATGCATCAGCGAGGCCACCTTGATGCTGCCATCGGGCTGGCACTGGTAGGTTCTGACGGTGAATGTATCTTCCCTGGTGTCCATGTCTTCGCGTCGGCTTTTGGAATTTGCATTGCACAAGACTATGCACTGAATCGGCTCTATTATTACGGTGGTATGCTGTTTTGCAAGGATGTTTCGGGGGACTGATTGATGCCGGGGGTGGCTTTGTAGTAAAAGGTCCGTCCCTGCAAGTGTGGGGTTAGGATCCGCTGATCACCAGGAGGATGATGACGGCCGTTCCCACCGCAAGGACGGCGAGCATAATGATTAGTTCCTCTCGATTCATGGTCATACCCGTGCTGATTAATATCTATGACCAGGTGTCTGCTTATGTCAGTGTACTATGAATAGGACGACGGATTCTAATTCAGCAGGCGGTGCTTATCGAAGGCCGCAGTGACCTTCGTGCTGTCCAATCGGTCGAAGGTCATTCTCGCATTAACGGCAGATATCGAACAATGCTTCTATGAGACTTATCCAATTAAATCATAGGAAATAAATCGGCAGGGGGTGGGTTAAACGCGATGGATATGTAATAGAAACAGTGATTTTTGAGCTTCATCCGGTTAATGAGCAGGCGGCCGTTGCAGGTCAAGGCCTTGGAGTCGTCTGGAGAGAAAAATCGTTTTGGCAGAGGGCCAAATTAGGGCAGCCAGGGGGGTAATTTGGACCTCTGGGCCCGCCCTGAGCTTGTCGAATGGGGCCCCGAACGATTTTTCTCGGTCTTCCGAGTCGCGAAGTACACCTATCCATTATTCGAAAGAACCCGAATTTGTGGGTTTTGTGCTAAATTTACGGGGAAAATTTACAGGTTTTTCCGGCGGATCGTTGTTTTTGAACCAAGAACAGGGATTTTGGGGGTCGAGAGTGGACACGTGGTGAAATAGGACTTTCGCTAAAAAATGGGGTTAAGTGCTTTTGCTGTAAGCGGTTAAGGTGGTGACATAGCGATTCGCGAATATTGACGATTTTTCGCGCTTTTTGAACCTTTTTGGTGACTTTTTGACAAAAACTGAGTGGAAATTCGCCGAAATTGGTGGTTTTTGGGTACTTTTTGAGCACCCTCATTTCCAGGCTGAAAAAGGGGTCGAAAAGTCAAGGGGAAAAATCTGAAGATTTTCCAAAAATTTAGCCGCAGCCCCAAGGCCCAGGAAAGTCACCAAGGCCGCTCACAAAAAACTTGAGATTATTGGAGTGAATGGATAGAATAGGTTGCGAAGAAAGTGTGTCTGGGAGACCTATGGAAGATGTACGAGCACTTGAATACTCGGACGCGCGAGATTGTTACGGCGTTTTGTGACCGACAACCCATTGAATTGGGAGGGGGGAGGATCGACGCATTTGGGGATGACCAAGCCCAGGTGCTGAGTATTCTTGCAACGTACTTGGCAGAGTTGCGGGAATTGGGAGGACGAGAGCTCGCTGAGCGAATTGAGGGACTTCTTGATGAAGTCACGGAAGAAGGTGAGCTTGAAGGACAGGAGGAACAAGGAGGGAGGCAAGCGTTACAGGTTGAGACAACGACTTGCGGGTATAGGCTTGGTTTGCTGCGGGCTCATTCGTTTCGCGGACTGGCGCCAGCGAAGCGGTCGTGGGAGTACGATTTTGGAGGGAAGTCGCATTTGCTATACGGACCGAACGGATGTGGGAAGTCTTCGCTGCTTGGAGCGATTGCTTGGTGTTTAAGCGGGCGGATATTTCGGGACGATCAGCCGGTCGATATTCCACAGAGCGTGAAGGTGTACTCGGGCGGTGAAGGGAGAGCGCAACCAAGCGAACGGCCGGACGCACTGGCGTTGATGGATGAGACTGGAACAAATACTTCTGCAATGGATGCGTATTGGGTGGAAGTGCAACTTGTCGGAGAAAGAAGGGCGGGAGAACAGAAAGAAGTCTGGGTGCGGCGTCATAGTCAAGAGGGTTTGAGCGTATCTGAGGACGGGGAGAGTTGGAGCGCAATAGAGACGATCCGAGAGGCGGGTGTGGATGAGCTTGACGCGGAGTTATATTTATTGATGCCTGCGCGCGTATCGCACATAAGATTTGGCAAGGATACGGAGTTGATGCGCGTGTTCTCACAGATAATCGGACTGGATGATCTTGAAGGAATTACGAGCCTGGCTGGGAGTGTCTGCAGGAGTCTCCGGACGGAGGCGACGACAATTCAGAAGAACGAGCTTGCGCCTGAGAAAGAGAGCATCGTCGGACTTGTGCAACGCTTGGGGGAGACTGCGGGGGATGCGGTGAAGGCACTACCTTCATACGCGAGGGTAGTGGGGGATGGAAGGAGCTTGGCGGACGTGGAGACATTCGGGAAAGCGTTGGGAGAAGCAATAAAGGTCAAGCAAGAGGTGCTGGCTACTGACCTTGGAATTGATATTCCTGGAGAAGGGTCGCCAGGACTTAGTGAGTTCAAGAAGAAGCTTGAGAATTTGCCGGGACAAGTGCAGAGCGCTGTGGACGAACTGGATAAACCTTTGGATGAGGTTTTCCTCGAGAGCGTTGGGTTTAACGCGCGGAGTGAAGAAACACTTGGTGTTTTGGAGCAAACAGTGGAGGAGTTCGAGAGATCTGCACGTCAAAAGGTCAAAGAGCGGCTCGAGTGGATGCGCGAGGAGCAACGGGATAAGAAGGTAGCATTGATGTTGTTTGCGGCGGGGTATTTTCCAGAAGGTTCGAATGAGTGCCCTGTGTGCGCTCAGGATCTTGACAAGGTGCCGTGGGTGAAAGAGAAGCTGGACGAATTGAGGCCGTTGGCGGAGCAAACACACCTGAGGAAAGAAATCGAAGGTTTAGGCTTGGAGTTGGTTGATGATTTAGGAGCAGTGGTCGCTCCAGAGGAGAGGCGGAAAGGCAATAAGAGACTTAGCGATAGAGTCCTTTTAGATTGGAGTGCTTTGAAAGAGAGAATATCCAAGGGACTTCTGGGGCCTATTGTCAGCAGGTTTGATGAGGCAGTAGAGGGCATTGCAAAGGGGGTGGAATCTGACGCGGAAGGAGAGGAGGTTCCCCTTGCGGAAGGGTTCTTGGAGGAGTTCCGCGGGGCGTTTGCAAAAGTTGACGAAGCGATAGCTGACGCGAAGAAATACGTTCGGCTTTGCAGGTTGGTTCTTCAAAGGAGGGATGAGTTGCGTGAGGCGATTGGGAAGATTCTTATACAAGCCGGGGGCGAGAATGGAGAGGATTCGCTAAAGGTGATTCTCGAGAGGGGAAGGGCAACCAATCGCGAGATCGACACGATGAGCACGGCTCATGGGAGGACCAGAGATCTCTGGAAGAGCATAAAGAAGCAGGGGGAGCTGACCAATAAGATCATGAAGTACCGCAAGTGGGCAGATGCTGGGGATGCCACTAAAGAGCTTGGAGGAGCAATGAGAGCGGAAGTAATCCAGATGGTTGAGGGTCTGGAGGGGAAAATGAAGGAGTATTTCTCACAGCTATACGAGAATGAGATTCTCGAACTTGATATGCTGACAATGGGGAATGCGGCAAATCCCAACGTGAAGGATGAGATTAACGTGTATTTGCGGGCAGGTAGTGAGCGGATTCCGATTGGACCATTCTGCAACGCCGGGCGATTGCGGGCGTTGATTCTGTCATTCGTTTTTGCTCTTTTGAAAGAGTCAAAAGGGAGTTTGGGCTTCATTATCCTCGATGACCCGGCGGTATCGTTGGATGACGAGCACAAAGAGCGATTTGTGGACCACTTGGTTGGGCCGTGGGTGGTCGATGGACAGGCGTTGCTCGGAACACACTACGAGAGATTCTACAAGGATTCAGAACCAGTGTTTGCAGATGGAGAGTGTATGCTTATGCCGCCGCGCCGAAGGCCGGCAGATACCGTCTCCTTCGAGCCAGGAGATCTATTAGAGAGGGTAGAGACGAGTCTTCGGGGGACCGGAGGGAATTGGCGGGAAGCAGCGGTTAATCTGCGAAAATGGGCCGAGAGAGCTCTTGGTACCTTGAGTGGTTATTGCCCGGATCCATTTGTAGTGTACAACAACGTGGGACAGAGTATCGACAACTATGCGAGCATTACTGACCAGAAGGTTGC
This sequence comes from uncultured Pirellulales bacterium, assembly GCA_964354365.1. Lineage (GTDB taxonomy): Bacteria > Planctomycetota > Phycisphaerae > Sedimentisphaerales > Anaerobacaceae > CAYGZM01. The sequence goes on along the minus strand of CAYGZM010000123.1, from coordinate 2,468 downwards.
CACAGCCGAGCGCGATACGATTGTTGCGGCACTGAAAAGCGCCAAGTTCCAGCGAGTGCTACACAGGCCAGCCCACGATGAGAGCTTGAACGAAGCGGGGGTGAGGGATGCGCTGAAGGCTCTGGAACCGTGTCGCGCGGCACTGAAAAGAGAAATAGAGAGATTCAAAAAGCTTCGCCGCCACGAAGTGCAAGGTCGGGGTGTGACGGCGGAGCCTGTGGTACAGATTCTGTCGCTGCCGAACACGATCTCAGGAGTAACATTGGACATCGTGAGGGAGGCTGCTGCTGCCCATAATGGAGAAGGAATAGAATGGGATGAGAACGAGCGACACACACTTGAAGGCCACCAAGTCGTGATTTTGACTACTGACGTCATCGATCCAATAGGAGTGATGGGGCAGTACTTGCTGCTTGATAATGAGGAGAGAATGCCGGGGAATTCAGACTTGGTTGTGGTACAGACAGCAAATGGGGAGAGGTATGTGCGGAGGTTCTGGAAGGGAGAGGATGGGTCTCTGTTGTTGGAAGCGGGGAATCCGACGAGCCCATGGCTGCCTGTAAGACTTTGTGATGGCGAACACATGATGCGACGAGTGGTTGGCGTTCTGTATGCTGATCTGAACGTGGCGAGAGGATCACAAGGCAGCGAATGGGTACCTGGTAGTCTGCCGCATAAGTGGTTGGATGGCGTGATGGGCGTACGCGTCAAAGGGATAAGTATGGAGCCTGTTGCGAGGGAAGGACAAATTGTGTTGGTAAGAACGGGTAATGGATCGGAAGTGAAGAAAGCGGGTCTGGGCTGCGTGGACATAGCTGAGACGGGGACGGTGATCAAACGTTGTTATCCGGGAGAAGATGAATGGGTGTTGTGCTCTGTGAATCCAAACGAGGTAGAGGACCCGATGCGCGTAAAGACACAAGACATAAGATACGCATATCGGCTTGTTGGGGTGCTTTTCGAGTTGTAATATCTCATCGGAGGGTTTTGGATGGGAAGGCTTTAGGGCTGCGTGGATCGCTTTGCGATTGATATTGCCACGTCGCTGCGCTCCTCGCAATGACGGGGGGAGAGTACCCCGGCCTCTGCGGTTATCGGGGATTTTCCTTGACGGCGAAGCCCCGGCGGAGTATAATATATATCAAACTAACAGAATCAGAATAGGCAATGGTATGTAGCATAAGGTGTATCGTCTGTCGCACGTAGAAAAACGAGCAGGCCCGCACAGGAACTTAGTATGGAAACTCCGCTCTGTTTTCAGCTTCCCCCTGCAGGCGCTCTACAGGTGTCGAGCCTCCTCTACAAATCAGCCTCTTTTTTCGCAAAACAAACCCAATTTCAAAATGGGCAATATAAACATAAGTACAGCAAGAACAAAGGCTTATGCCAAAGAACAACGAACAATGAACAACGAACGTTATCAAAAACAAACCCAATCAAAGCCAATTCCCCCGCCCCGCCGGGACGAAATACGAGATACAAAAACAGTCCCCCCGCGATACGCGATACGCAATACGCGATACGGAATACAAACCCAATCAAAGCCAATTTCTGTATCAGCAGCCCGGTTCATCGTTTATAATTGCAGGACTGTGCCGGAAGGGCCGATACGTAGATTCGCCGCTCGTGAATAGCGAATCGAACGACGAGATACGAAGTACGAGATACGAGAATATGACTGGTACGGCCTATCAGAAGTGTATCAATCCCGATTGCGGGGCTGAGTTTGAATGTCGAGCCGTCACGGATGGGTTTAAGTGTCCCAGGTGCGGCGAGCTGCTGGATGTGTGGTACAACTGGGATAGAATTGGCGTTCCCGGCAAGCTGAGCGACTTTTCGCGGCGGTGGGCGAGCAGAGCCAATCCTCTGGATTTTTCCGGCGTGTGGCGATTCCGCGAGCTGCTCAATTTCTGCGACGACAAATACAAAGTGACCATCGGCGAAGGCCAGACCATCCTTCAGCAAAATGATGCGGTCGCCAAATATGTCGATATGCAGCCGGGCAGGTTGCTTCTCCAGTACGAAGGGCTGAATCCGTCCGGCTCGTTCAAGGATAATGGAATGGCGGCGGCGTTCAGCCATGCAAAAATGGTCGGCGCCAAGTCGAGCGCCTGCGCATCCACGGGCAACACATCGGCGTCGGTGGCTCTGTACGCACATAGCTGCGGACTAAAATGCACCGTGTTTATCGGCTCAGGGCGGATCGCTTTCGGCAAGCTCAGCCAGGCGATGGATTACGGCGCGCAGACAATTCAGATTCAGGGTGACTTCGACGATTGTATGCGGCAGGTTCAGGATGTCTGCATAAGGCTTGGGCTGTATCTGCTCAATTCGCTCAACCCCTTCCGGCTCGAAGGGCAAAAGACGATAATGTATCGAATAATCGAGCAGATGGGCTGGGATGTGCCGGACTGGATTGTGGTTCCCGGCGGAAACCTCGGCAATTCCAGCGCGTTCGGCAAGGCGTT
>CAYGZM010000122.1:0-11246 GCA_964354365.1 uncultured Pirellulales bacterium | reverse complement strand
CGCCGTGGACCCCAATAGCGGAAACCGACCGCGCTGAATCCGCGCGGTGCGCAAGTGATTGACATTTCAGGCGGCAAATGTTAGTGTCTCTGCATGACATGAGGACTGTGCGCATCTCCAACAGTGAACACGGTGACGTTCTGTCGCGCAGGAGATGACATGTCATTCCTGCGGAAGCAGGAACCCAGAATGTTGAAAGGACTGGATTCCGCATCAAGTGCGGAATGGCAGTTTGGCAAAATACGCGTAGAGGAGCGCCGAAGATTAGAGCAGGCAATTGAAGAAGCGAACACCCATAATCGTAGTTCTTTCGGTCGCCATTGTGATAGGAGCGATAGGCTGGCTGCTTAAACACCAGTCTGCTCAGGGGCCTGGAATCACCGTCGTCTCGCGTGGCCCTTTGGATATTCGTCTGTGGGGGATTCGGCCGGATGCGGGCGATACCATATACGGCCCGAACGGCAAAAAGATTCAAGATACCCTCGGCGTCGCCCGGTGGGATCAGCCAAGCTGGGGCGACAAATCTCAGCGCTTCGACTTCATCTTCGAGCTGCCCGATACGAACGAGCCCCCGCTGTTTAGCCGGTTCCCGCGGGTCCTGGTAAGCGGAGAAGACATACCGTTGGGCGGCTTTGCGGGTAGCTTGCTCTTTGAGCATAAAGGCAGGAGACTGCTCTGGCTCAAGACTGCTTTCCCAATCACCTTCAGAAGGTCGATCCTGGGAGGCTTGATGACCAGGGATTTTTCGGTTGGCGCAGTTGACGTTGTTCTCCAGTACTATCAGGGGCTGCCCGGCAAAGCCGTCTGTGTCTTTAAGGGCCCCTTCAAGCTCGGGCAGAAATTAACAGACGAGACCGGCCTGTACGAGCTTGTGTTCGACCCGAATCAAAACGGCGGGCGCTCTCGATTCGAATTGAACACGAAACAGCGCCTCGACCTGGATATACCTGTCCTGCTCCACGATGCCGCCGGCAACCGCTCCTTTGCAAAAAGCGGCGGCGGGAGCTCTTCAAGCCCGGGCGGCAGTCATATCGAATACTCCATCGCCGAACCGGGTCCCGAACACATAGCTATGATAACTTTCGGCGAGAAGCCCTTCGAGACGACTGTCACAAACGTAAGGCTCCGCCTGTATCACCAAAGACCCCGCACCCACGCCGACTACCTCGACGAAATGGCTGGGAGACTCAACGTCAGCCTCACACCTAAGGAGCTGGCTGACTGCCGGTTCAAGAGCGGCGACGAAGCCATCAAAGTTATCGACATTGTTCGCGGAACACATATTCTGTGGGCCAGCGAAGCGATCCTGCACGGCGGAGAGGACAAAAAGCGGCTTGACCCGGCCAGCCTGGACCCGCAGCACGCGCAAAGGCTAAAGCAGACGGTCCTTGCGTGGACCAGGGCGATGGATCCGGAGATCCGCGCTTGTGGGGTGCGCGTGGGTCTGTACTGCAAATGGACGGAATTTGTCGAACCTGCGTTCAAGCTGCTGGAATACCCGGCTGCTTACGACAGCTACCTCACGCGCGACGTCCGCAGTACGGTCGCCCAAGCCCTGCTGACATACCGAGAGCAGCTCTCCGAGCAGGCGATCGAGCACATAACGCGGATTCTTCTGGCCCGGAGCGACCGTGATTCTCTTTTATCTCTCAGAGGATGCCTGATGTCACCTGAATCACAGGCCCGAATAAATGGGTATTGGCGGCTGGCCGAGGACGACCGCCCGTGGCTGTGGTGGGATGCCGTGGACAGGCTCGCACAGTGGGGCCAGTTCGATGGAAAGCAGGACTCACTGCCGGATAAGCTTAAATTACGGCTGGTTCTTCTCAGGGGCACGGCAGGATTTTCAAACCCCCGGCAAATTGCTCCACGAGCATACAGCTTGCTGCCCGAATTGCTGCGGCCCGAGCTGCGGCTTCTCGACGCCTCGACCTTTTACAGAGTGCTCGAGAGGATCGCCGAGAAGCTCGATCGCGAACATGCCACCGAGGCGGTTGTCAATTTCCTCCGCTGCGTTGAGGATTACGACTACTCCGGCCAGGCGGTAGTTGATAAAATCGTCAAATATATCAATCTCTGGCACGGCTTGAATATCGGCGACCTTGGGGCCGACATTGATCAGCAGACCTCTGAGCTTCAAAAGTACGATTGGCCTGCAATCACCGCCGAGGCGATCAAATGGTATGAAAGCAAGCAGGATGCAAGTGACAGCAACTCCGGCAGCCCTTGACGGACCCGGATTTTGCATTGATGAACAATCAATTCACAAGTGATAAAGGATTAGTCCGGGAGCATGTCATGAAGGATTTTCATCGTTGCTTACTTCTACTCGTGCTGGGCTTAGGCGCAAGGTCATACGGACTGGAAATTCCGGTAATCGTGCAGGAGCCTGCCGGCATTGCGCGGGTGAGTGAGCCGGTGAGCGGGGGGATCAGCCTTCCGGCGGGTATGTTCAGGCCCGGTGAAGTCAATTTTGCCCTGTACGAGGGCGATAGGCAGATTCCACTGCAGGTCTCGGAATTAGTGGTTGGGCCGAAAGGATTTGTGCGGTGGGTGCTGCTCGATTTCCAGCTTGACATAGAGACCAATGAGACAAAGACGCTGATGTTGAAGACAGGCGCAACTATAAAACCGAACCATCCTTTGAAGGTTGTCCGGAGCGAAGAATCAGTGAAGGTCGATACCGGGCGAATCGCCTTTCAAATTGCGAAGAACAAGCCCTTCGGCCTCGTGGAGAACGTCACCGCGGGCGGCAAAGCGATTGTGAGCGCGGGGCAAGTCAGCTACATCGACGGAATGGCGGACAAGCGGTACAGCGCTGATGTCCCAAATCTTGTCAACATCCATTACGCAGGGCCAATGCGGGTGACGATAGAGGTCCGAGGCAGATTCCAGGGCGACGAGACCGCCAAGCTCGGCTACTGCACATACATCACCGCCTGGGCGGGGCGGAGCGACATCTTAGTCCGCCACAGCCTGATCAATAGCAATCCGGACCAATTCTACATAACAAAGGTCAAATCGTCCCGCATCGAATTGAAGATGGCGGCCGCTCCGGACAGAGTGCTCGCGGGGGCCGACAAGGTCGTAGAGGTCAACGGGCCAGGCGACATTTTGCTGCACCAGGGACTCGAAGAAGAGCGCAACAGGCAATTGCCCAGCTGCAAGCTGACTTGCGCGGAGGAGGTGATTTGGCAGGGCACAGGCGCGGAGGGCTGGATTTCAGCGGGCCCGGTTTGGGCGGCGGACCGGCTCTTTCGCACCGACCCGCCGAGACTGCTCGGCGTCTGCGACGAGCGGACAATCGTACTGGATGCGGCGCCGAAGCTATTTGAAGGCCAACGACAGCAGGACAATATCGTGGGCAGACCTTATGCCTGCCAGGATGAGCACCGCTGGCTGTATGATTGCTCGGCTCACTCGAGCGAATACAGAATTGACTTCGATACGCCGGCGGATACTTCAGGATTGCAGACAAAAGCCGCCGGCGCAGCGGCCCGCATCTGGGCGTTTGCGCCGGGCGAGTGGTACAGCCGGTGCGAAGTATTAGGCGTCGGCCACTTCGGCACACTCGCCGATGAAGCTGCGTGTCACGCCAAGTGGCAATGGTCTGCCGGTCAGGAACCTGATTGCAGGCGCGACCCGCGGCGGTTTGTCGGCTGGGAAGACAACCATTACGAGAGCGAGGCGGATTCAGCCGAAGGCCTGCTGCTGCAATTCATACGAACCGGCAAGCTGGGCTTCTTCGACGAGGCCGAGGCCTGGGTCCGCTATCACACCGACCTGCAGACCTGGCGGACCGAACGGTGGGCGTGGAAGGATGGGGGGATATGGTTTCCGCAGGGCGGGCCGCCCGGCAATCGCCCGGTGCGTGAGAAGGCCAATATCAAGTTTGAGAACTGGAACAAGGGCGGCGAGGTCGATAGGACGCTGTGGCGGCTTGCAATGGCGAAGAGCTGCTACTGTCACTTCTACGGGGCGGGCCTGGTGGACTGGTTCTGCCTGACCGGCGAGCGTGAGGCGCTGCTGGCGGCCGTCGATAACTGCGAAACGAAGCTGGATGAGTTCACGCACTACCGGGATTTCACACCCGGAAAGACGCCCATCGGCTGCACTCGCGGTTTCGGGCGGGGGTTTTACGTTGCGGTGCGGACGTGGATGGTCCAGCCGGATAATCCTGTTCTTATGAAGCTCGTCGCTCTGTGCCGCGATACGTTTGTGAAGCTGCCGGATGAATACCTCGACGAGCGCGGCGTCTATGCGGTAACGGGCGACAACCTCCCTGAAACGTACTTGACCGACGGGATAAAGAAGTTTATGGCCGAGCAGGGCATCACTGTCGATAAGTCCGGCACGCTCAGCAACAAGGCGGGTAACAAATGGAAATGGAGAGACATCGGGGGCACGTGGATGATCGCCTACATTCAGCACGCGTGCAACCTGCTGGCCGAGAACAGCGACGACGAAGATATGATGGACTACGTTATCGCCTCCGGCGAGTTCACCGCCAGGTATATGCAAAGCCCCGTCGCTAAGCAGACCTGGTATTACACGGCCCTGGATATCCCGGTAAGAGGCGAAATCTGGGATGAGTGGAAATACGACGGCCTGCAGCGCAATGAGCTTGGCGAAGGGCCGAAACATTCCGGCTGGTACACACGTTTCTTCCCGGACTGCTGCGCCCGGGCCTATAGCTGGACGGGCGAACCGCATCTGCTCGATAAGGCGAAGGAGCTGTGGTCGTTCGGCAACCGCCGACTATACCAGACTACGAAGCTGACAGACAAACACAACTTCGCCGACCACATACCGCCCAAGGACGATTCGGTGCTCTCGACCGTAAGGCTGTTCTACGAAGGCTCACATCCGCGAAGTGACACGAAGCCGCCGGCGGCGATTGAGGATTTGACGGTGCGTCTGCTCGGTGACGGCAAGGCCCAGGTTCGCTTTTCTGCGCCGGCGGACGTCGGCGGGCAGGTGGTCAAGTACCAGCTCAAAGTCGCTGATATGCCGATCCTGGATTATGAGCAGTGGGACTACTACCGCGACAGCGGGCTTAGGCGCAACTGGTGGCGGGCGACCAACTGCACCGGTGAGCCGGGGCCGAAGCAGGCGGGCGGTAGAGAAGATTTCGTCGTCACGAATGTCCCGGGCGCGCCGGGCCGACCGCTCTATTTCGCCGTCAGGAACTTTGACGATGCCGGCAATCGCAGCGGCATAAGCAACGTATTCCGCGCCGAATAGCGCTCTATCGCGGATACAGCCGGATGCTTCGCCTTTGGCTCAGCGTGAGAATGTCCGAACGCATTATCCGAAGTTGTAGTACTTTGTCACCGGCTCAGTGACGTGCCAGATGCACTCGAGGTCTTCCGGGAAGATTACCAGGTCGCCGGCGGCGAAGCCGACTGAATCTGTCCCGTCGCTGACCGTCGCTTTGCCCTCTATCAGAAGGCAGGTCTCTTTTTCGGTGTATGCCCAGTCGAAAGTGCTCGGCTCGCACCTCCAGATGGGCCAGGCGCTGCACTCGGCGGCCTCCGCATCCGAGGGCTTTCTCACAATAACGTCTTTTACGGTAGGCATATCTTGCTGCTCCTTTGACTATTATGGGTTCGGGCTGTATTATACCCCTGCCGAATTATTTTGGAATACGCAATTGATATTTTTCACAAGGTCGAGTCAAACGATTTGCTTTTAAGGAGACCGCGATACCGTGGAGCAGCAGCAGGCGGACAAACTGGCGAGCTGGTTCGACAGCTACGTAGCCGGTTTCTATGGCGACGACGGGTTCGCCAATACCAACATCAGGCTCAAAGACGACCACAGCCGGCGCGTCCGCGACGAAATGCTGTATCTGGCCGACGCGCTGCGCCTGGGGGAAAACCAGGGGCGAATGGCGCAGGTGATCGGCTTGCTGCACGACGTCGGCCGATTCGAGCAATTTGAGAAGTACCGAACGTACAGCGACCTGAAAAGCGTCAATCACAGCCTGTTAGGCGTCGAGATACTTCATCGAACCGGCGTATTGGGCGGCCTCCACGAAACCGAGAGACAGCTCATAGAAAAGGCGGTCGAATATCACGGCCTTAAAGAGCTGCCTGCCGACCTCGCAGACGAGACACTGCTCTTTGCCAGAATGATACGCGACGCGGACAAGCTCGACGTATTCCACGTCTTCATCGAATACCATAAGCTCTATACGGAGGACCCGGATCAGTTTATGTTAGAGATTGAATTTGCCGATGAGCCGGCGTGTTCGCCGGAGGTGGTCGAGGCAATCTTGAATGAGCAGCTCGTCGGCTACGGCAGACTGCGAACGCTGAACGATATGAAGCTGATGCTGATAGGCTGGGTTTATGACATCAATTTCACGCCCACACTGGAGAGGATAAGGGAGCGGAGGCATCTTGAGACCCTGTTGGGCTTACTGCCGCAGACCGAGCAGGTCCGCATAGTCAGAGACAAAATCTTCGCATACGTGGATTCCAGGCTATCTCGCCAAAATGGCGGCAGTTATTAGCCGCAATTTTGCCGGCGGACTTGACTCAAGGCGCCGCTGCCTTTACCATATCGGCTTGGTTTCTACTCAAACTGACCAGTTTTCAAGAAAACGGTACGATAAGTCCTTATGCGACAGCGATATAGCACAGTGTGTCATTCCCGCGAAACTTGTCCTCGACCTGATCGGGGAGCGGGAATCCAGTCACCCGCCACACTACTGGATACCTGCTTTCGCGGGTATGACGAGGCGAACCGGTCAATTTGAGTTTCTACTCTTATGGAAGGAAGCACTATGGAGACAATACTGCAGACGAACATAGGCGGCATCGAGCCGAGCCGAGGCAAGGTCCGCGACATATATGACTTGGGCGATAAGCTGCTCATCGTCGCGACCGACAGGTTAAGCGCGTTCGACGTTGTAATGGCCAACGGCATACCGTATAAGGGGATCGTTTTGACGCGGATTTCGCGGTTCTGGTTCGATTTCCTGAGCAGCCAGGTCGAGCACCACTTAATCAGCGACGAGGTTGCTGACTTTCCCGAGCCTTTTCGCAGCTATCCTGAGCAACTGGCCGGTCGAAGCATGCTGGTCAAAAAGGGCGAGGTGCTGCCGATAGAATGTGTCGTCCGCGGCTACCTGGCCGGCTCAGGCTGGAAGGAGTATCTGCAGAACGGCACCGTCTGCGGGCATAAGCTCCCCAGGGGACTGAAGCAGTGCCAGAAGCTGCCGAAATTCATCTTCACGCCGGCGACCAAGGCCGAGCGGGGGACACACGATGAGAACATCAGCTTCGAGCAGGCCTGCGATATCGTCGGCAAAGACAAGGCCCGGTACGTCCGCGACCAGAGCATCGCAATCTTCAAAAAGGCGGGCGAGTACGCCGAGACTAAGGGGATTATCTTGGCCGACACGAAATTCGAGTGGGGCCTGATAGACGGCAAGATCATCCTGATAGACGAGGTGCTGACGCCGGACTCGTCGCGTTTCTGGCCCGCCGCCAGGTATAAGCCCGGCAGGGACCAGGAAAGCTACGACAAACAGTTCGTCCGCAACTACCTCGAGAGCATCAACTTCAACAAGTCCGGCCCGGGCGTCAAGCTGCCCGACGATATAAGGCAAAAGACCGCCGAGAAGTACATCGAGGCATACGAACAGCTAACCGGCAAAAAGTTCGAGAGGTAACTCTTCAGGCGGCCCGCAAATATGCACAAACCACCACCCAAGCACCGGCCCACCTTGATTTATCTCGTTCTGGTCCTGGTGACTCTTGGTACGTTTTGGCCGGTGTTCAGGTGCGATTTTGTCCGGTACGACGACTATAAATACGTCACCGAGAACTCGTATATCAAGGGCGGCCTGACCCTCGAATCCGCGGCCCGCGCCTTCACCAAGCCGCACTACCACATGTGGCACCCGCTGACGACGCTGAGCTACTTAGTGGACTACGAACTGTTCGGCCTCAATTCTCTATGGCACCACCTGGTAAATCTGCTGTTTCACTTAGCCAACACCGTTCTGCTGTTCTGGGTGCTCAAAAGGTTGACCGGGGCTGTCTGGCCGAGTGTCTTCGTCGCCGCGGTCTTTGCCGTACATCCATTTCAGGTGGAATCCGTCGCCTGGGTGGCCGAGCGAAAAAATGTCCTGAGCGGCTTCTTCTGGCTCCTTACCATGGCCGCCTACGCCCGGTACGCGGACCGTCCGAGCATCGGGCGGTATCTGCTCGTTGTCGCGTGCCTCTGCCTCGGTCTTATGGCCAAGCCCATCGTCGTCAGCCTGCCGGTTGCACTGCTGCTGCTGGACTACTGGCCGCTCGACAGAATCCGGCGGGCCAACCAAGACGAACCCGCAGGCCCGCAAAGAGCGCAACTGAGAAAGGGCGGCCCGCAGTATCCGCCTTGGCGCTTGCTTGCAGAGAAGGTCCCGATGTTCGCACTGGCCGGGGCGGTGGCCGTGGCCACATACGCTATCCAGCGTGCCGGCGGCGTCCTGCCGGAGCTGTCGCATATCCCGCTGCCGCACCGCTTAGCCAATGCCTCGATCTCGTACCTCACTTATATTGAGAAGCTGATTTGGCCAAGCGGGCTGGCCGTATTTTACCCGCACCCGGCGGCCGGCTTCTCGGTACCCAGGCTGACAATCTCGATACCAGTGCTCCTGCTGCTCTCGATTCTCTGCATATATTTCGGGCGCAGGCATAAGTATTTAGCTGTCGGCTGGCTCTGGTATATCGGGCTGCTCGTTCCGGTAATCGGCCTTATCCAGGCCGGCGCACAGGCCAGGGCGGACCGGTATATGTATCTGACAATGATAGGTCCGCTCGTCATCGTCGCCTGGGGCGCCGGCGACCTTCTGAAGAAATGGCGGCTTCCGAAAGTGCTGCCGGCTGTTGTTGCAGGCATTATAGTGTCCGCTGCGATTACCTGCGCCTCGCTGCAATTGAGATACTGGCGGACCGACCTGGCGCTGTTCAAACGCGCCGTCGATGTCACGAACAATAACTACATCATGCTCAACAACTACGCCAACCGTCTCAAGGAGACCGGCAAAATAGACGAAGCCATCGAAAACTTCTCCAAGTGCCTGCTCTTAAAGCCCGACTCGCCCGAGGCCCATAACAACTTCGGCAACGCACTGTTGGATAAGAAACAAACCGACAAGGCCGTCGAGCATTACAAAAAGGCCATCGAGCTGGCGGAAGGCCAGAAACGCGGCGCATACCCGCCTCGCGGCTTGGCCGAGGCCCACCACAACCTGGCTAACGCATTTAGACAGCAGGGCCGGTTTGATCAAGCCGCGGAGCACTACGCTGCCGCCCTGAAGGTAAAGCCCGATGACATCGGCACGCTCCAGGGGCTGGCCCTGGCGTACAGTGCGATGGAGAAATATGATGACGCCATCGCCTGCTATGATAGAATGCTCCAGCTTGGACCCGACAACGTAATCGCTCACGGCCTGCTCGGAATGGCTCTGGGCCAAAAGGGCGAGCCGGAGCTGGCGGCGAAGGAGTTTCGCTTCGTGCTGAGCCGGCGGCCCGACGATTTGGAAATGTACTGCAACTTAGGCATAGTGCTCCAGCAGCAGGGCAAAATCGACGAGGCGATAGACCAATATCGCCAGGCGCTGCGGATCGACCCGGACTACGTCAAGGCCAAACAGCTCCTGCAGGCCGCACTGGACAAGCAGAAGAATCGCTGACTACCCGAACCGAACGACTGCGACCGAGCGGCCCGTGAAGATGGATTTGGATAACGCTTGAACAAGAGAATCGCCATATTTCAATGGGCGCAGCTGCTGGTGCTCTCAGCCGTGCATTTCACTGCTGATATGTTCGGCAATATGCTGCCCTCAATCCTTCCCGAGCTGCGCAAAGAGTTTGTGTTGAGCCTGTCGGTAGCGAGCCTGCCGCTTATCGCCCTGACGCTCACCGCCAACGGCGCCCAATTGCTGACCGGCCACCTCCGTTCAGAACAGACAAGGCCCTTTTTTCTGCATCTCGGTCTGGCCCTGGGCATCTTTATATGCCTGTTCGCAGCCCTGCCGAAATCGTCACTCGGCGTCTCGGGAATGATTGTGCTGGCGACCATAACCGGCTTCGGAATCGCCGTAGTGCACCCGGAGGGGCTGCGCGGCATACACAACCTTACCGCGGTGCCGCCTGCAATCAGCACCGCCGTCTTTATGACAGGCGGTTTTCTCGGCTTTGCGAGCGGCGGGGCGATCTCGACCGCCCTGGTATCCCGGTTTGGTCTGCCCGGCCTGTACCCCCTGCTGCTTTGTCCGCTCTTCGGCATCCTGCTGGTCATCCTGCTCAAGATACGCCTGGCGGTCGAGCCGACAAGTGTTCAGGCAGGTGACCCGGCCCCCGCACAACGTAATCGCCCCCCCTTTCGCCTCGTGCTGATTATGGCAATGCCAGCCGCCGTTTCAACGACCTTCATCGCCTGGCTGCTGCCCACCCGTCTGGTGAGCGAGCTGGGATTCGACCTCAAGTTCGGCGGCTTCTCCGCCACGATGTTCGGCTTAGGCGGCGCGCTGGGGTCATTTATACTGGCAGCCATCGCCCACCGAAAGGGCGAGCTGCTCTGCTCGACAGTCGCATTTCTCCTTGCAGGACCGTTCGCACTGGCGTACGTATTGCTGATGGCTAATAGCTGGGCAATGTGGATGGTCTTCGCCGCAGGTTTTTTTGCCTTCGCCGGGTATATACTGCTGATTACGCTGGCTCGATACGCAGCAGGGGCGGGCCTCGGCTCGCGGATGAGCTGGGTCGTCGGCGGGACATGGCTCTTCGCCACGCTCCTCTTTTTGCCCCTTGTGCCCGCCGCCGAGCGCTTTGGCACGCACCTCATCCTGCAATACGCCCCCCTCGGATACCTCCTCTCAGGTCTCTTCGGACTCTACGTCATCTCGAAGACCCGCACCGGAATCGCCGCATCTGAAAGTAATACAACGATGAGATTGCCGCGCCCGCCTGCGGCGGGCTCGCAATGACGGGCGAAGGTCCCGAATTGTCATTGCGAGGAGTCCCCAGGGGACGACGAAGCAATCTCATTATCATATAGTGGCGAGAATTATGAAACGCGGTAAGATCTGCCCTTAATCAGCCCTGACAGGCCCCAAAAGGACGTTTCTGACCATCTTAGGGGTACGCCCCATAATTTTGGGGGATTTTTTTGCACGAAATGCACGCAACGCAGTTACTATTATATGAAAGCCGAACATGTTCGCTTCTGTGTAAATTTGGAGA
>CAYGZM010000121.1:0-11264 GCA_964354365.1 uncultured Pirellulales bacterium | reverse complement strand
AGAGCACAGTCCAGGCCAAGGCCCAGGCCCTTACGGTGTTATCGACGTTGTACCCCCCGCCGCCGGTCATAAGGATTGGCTTGTCGTAAGTCAGCAAGTGGTTAATGATTTCCACGTACACGTTGTTAGTCAGGCGCAGATGGGCGAGGGGATCACCGGCAAGGGCGTCTGCTCCCAGCTCGAAAACAAACACATCCGGTTTGTAGGCCTTGGCCAACGGCGGAACGACAGCGTTAAACGCCTTCAAATACGCCTCATCGTATGTTCCGACCGGCAAAGGGACATTAACGCAATAGCCTTCGCCCGCTCCGGTTCCGATCTCGTCTTCGGAACCGGTTCCGGGAAACAAAGTCTTAGGGCTTTCGTGCAATGATATGGTCATCACATCAGAGCGGTCGTAGAAGGCATAAGCGACGCCGTCGCCGTGATGAACGTCCACGTCGAGATACAAAACCCTCTTTTGCTGCTCAGCCAAGACAATGCAGGCAAGGGCGACGTCATTTATGTAGCAGAAGCCTGAGGCGCGCTCCGGCCCGGCGTGGTGAAAACCGCCCGATGGATTGAATGCCAGCTCGGCGGAGCCGGAAAGGATTAGCTCGGCGGCGGTGAGCGTGCCGCCTGTAGCCAGAGCCGGGTAGTCGTACATCCCGGCAAAAACGGGACAGTCAACCGTACCGATGCCCATATTAAGGGCCTCGATATCCCAACGGCCTTTTGCGGCGGCTCGCAGGGCGTGAAGATAACGGGCTGAGTGAAATTTCTTCAGCACGACCCGCTCAGCAGCGACAGGGGCTGCCTCGCTTCGGCCAGGACCGGAAAGCAAGCCCATTGAATTGAGAACCTTTCTCACCTGCCCGGCCCGGTCCGTATTGAACGGACAATCCGCAGGGTAGCTGAACTTCTCAAGTTCGGACGAATGAATGAATACGGCTTTCTTCGTCGCCAACGATTACTCCCGTCCCTCATCTTTTGCCAAATCGTAAGTTATATTATAGACTTCGCCGTCGAATTCCGTATTCACCTTATAGCCGGAGTTGTGGAAAATAGCGAGCATCGGCTTGTTGTTGGGCAGAACTTTCGCGTAGAAACGCTTCACGCCCCGCTGCCTGGCGATCTTGGTAATGTAATCCAGCAGAAAAGTCCCCATTCCCTTCTGCTGCCATTCGTCCTGGACAACGAAAGCCACCTCGGCAGCCTGCGTTTTGGGGTCGAGGAAGTACTGCGCGATGGCGACAATCTCTTCGCCGGAAGCGCTGGGAACTACCCCGACAATTGCAAAGTCCTTCTTGTAGTCAACGTTGGTAAGCTGCTGAATGTGCCTGTGAGGAAACGCCGCCGTGCGAGTCATATAGCGGGTCTTCACGGATTGCTCGCTCAGCGAGTATAGCATTTCGGAAAGGGCCGGCTCATCAGTGGGTTTGATCGGCCTGAAGAATATCTCCGTGCCGTCCCGCAAAGTGGAATAATGCTCCAGCTCCTTTGGGTAATTCAAATGGTCCCACGCAAATTCAATCTGGTCCTGATAAATGTAGTTTTTGGCCTTGGCCGCCTGCAGGAGCTGCTTGCGGAACTTTGGATGGGCGATGTTGATCAAATCAAGCACCCGCTCCCTGATGCTCTTGCCGTGCAAATAGGCGACGCCGTATTCGGTGACCACGTAGTGGACATCGCCCCTTGTGGTTACGACTCCTGCTCCCTCGGTCAGGTGCGGCACAATCCTGGAAACCTGCCCATTTCTCGCGGTGGACGGCATCGCGATTATTGCCTTGCCCCCCCTGCTTCGAGCAGAGCCGCGAATGAAATCGACCTGTCCTCCGATACCGCTGTAGAACCGGTGGCCCAGCGAGTCCGAGCAGACCTGGCCCGTCAGATCAATCTCCAATCCGACATTGATCCCCACCATTTTCTCGTGCTGGCTGATGATGTTGATGTCGTTCACGTACTCTGTGGGATAGAATTCGAAGAAGGGGTTATTGTCAATGTAGTCGTAGAGGCGTTTGGATCCCATACAGAAGCTGGCGACGACTTTACCCCGATTGAGGGTCTTCTTGGCGCAGGTGATTGCGCCGCATTCGATCAGGTCGATAATCCAGTCGCTGAACATCTCGGTGTGAACGCCGAGGTCCTTTTTATCCTTCAGGAATTCGACGAGGGCCTGCGGGATGCGGCCGATCCCACATTCAATCGTGCTGCCGTCTTCGACGAGCCTGGCGATATTCTGGCCGATGCCTCGCAGCGTTTCGTCGGGCTCAGGTATGGGAATTTCTATCACGTTTTCGTCGCACGGAACAAGAACGTCAATGCCGTTGATGTGGAGAAAGCTGTCGCCGAACGTCCTGGGCATACTGCTGTTGACCTGCGCTATGACGTATTTGGCGTTGGCTGCGGCGGATTTGACGATATCGACTGAGACGCCAAGACTGCACAGCCCGTTCACGTCGGGCGGCGTCACGGTAATCAGGGCGACGTCGATCTGGATTCGCCCGCTCTCAAATTCAAGCGGTATCTCAGAGAGAAATATCGGCGTATAGTCTCCGATACCCTTTTCGAGCGCATCGCGAACGTTGTCGGCGATGAAGAAGGTGTTCATCTTGAATCTCTCACGGAACTTCTCATCGACGTAAGGAGCGGCGCCCATTGTCAGGAGGTGAACTATATGGGCGTCGTAAATATGGCTCGAATGCTCGACCAGGGCCTGCACGAGATGCTGCGGCTGGGCGCAGCCGGTCCCAATGAAGATGTTGTTGCCGGGCTTGATTAACTTCATTGCCGCCGCGGCGGTTTTGATCTTGTCTTTGTGCTTTTCTTTCCAGTCGAATTCCTGCATATCATCGTTCCAGACTTATTCTGGCGTCAACAGCAATCGGCGTAGTGCCCTCACGGCCAACCACATAAGGGTTTATATCCATTTCCCTGATTTGAGGAAATTCCGTGACTAATTGCGAGAGTCTTTGCAGACCTTCGGCAATTTTGTCCACGTCCACGCCTTCATCGCCGCGTACGCCCTGTAGTATTCTATACGTCTTGGTATTGACAAGCATTTGTTTGGCTTCCTCGGCAGTGAGCGGGGCCAGGTAGAAAGAGACGTCTTTGAGCACTTCCACCATAATGCCGCCCATGCCGAACATCATCAGCGGCCCGAAGTGAGGGTCCCGATGCATTCCGAGAATGACCTCTTTTCCCTTCCTGCACATTTCCTGAACGAGGACGCCGAGAATGTGCGCATCAGGCAGCTTCTTGGGTATTCGATATATCATCAGGTCGAAGGCATCCCGGACCTCCTGCTCGCTGGCCAGGCCGACCCTGACGCCCCCAACATCGGATTTGTGCAGTATGTCGGGCGACCAAATCTTGAGCACAACCGGATAGCCTATCTGCTGGGCGATATTGGCGGCCTGGTCGGCGGTCGTGGCAATGGAGCCTTTGGGGGTCACAAAGCCGTACGCCTCAAGAATCTCCTTGGACTCGGCCTCGCCAATATCAAGAGTGCCCTGCCGCAGGTGCCTTTCGACTATATTCTCGACCTTGCGGCGATTAACCGGGAAGAGCTTTACAACTCGCTTGGGACGAGAGCGCCACCTGACATAATCGACCATTACTTTTATCGTCGAAACGGCGCCCTGTGTGGTATCATACGCGGGTATTTTGCCGCGACGGAGAATCTCGACGCCTTCCTTGACCTTTGCGGCGCCGAGGAAACAGGCAAGAACAGGTTTCTTGCGTTTGCTTCGAGCTGTCTTGACGATTACCTCTGCGGTGCGTGCAGGCTCGGTCATCGCCTGCGGCGTCAGCAGAACCAGGACGACATCAACATTAGGGTCGTCAAGAACGACGTCCAGTGCGAACTCGTACCTGTCTGCAAGGGCGTCGCCCAGGATATCTATGGGATTGTGCCAATTTGCGGCTGCGGGCAGGCGGGAGGTCAGTTTTTCCTCCGTCTCTTCGGCGAGCCTGGCGAAGCTGAGTCCCTCTCGCTCGATGGCGTCGGCGGCCATAATGCCCGGACCGCCCGCATTAGTGATAACAGCCACGCCAGGGCCGCCGGGCAACGGCTGATTGGCAAAGGCCTGCGCATAGTCGAACTGCTGCCTTATTGACTCGCAGCGGATGATCCCAGCACGTTCAAACGCGGATTCATAAGCGGTTTCACTGCCGGCAAGGCTTCCGGTATGGGATGATGCGGCTTTTGCCCCGGCCTGCGTCCCCCCGGATTTTATCAGGATGATGGGTTTTGTGTGGGAGATTCGCTCGGCCTGGCTTACAAACTCATCGCCGTCGGCAATGCTCTCGAGATAGCCGGCTATTACCTTTGTATCCTTATCGGCGGCGAGGGCCTTGATTACATCCAGCTCATCGACGTCCGCCTTGTTGCCTATGCTGACAAGCTTGCTAAAGCCAATACCGGCGGCGTTGGCGGTATCAAGAATAGCGGCGAGCAGCGCCCCTGACTGCGAAAGGTACGCTATCGCGCCCACGGCGGGCAGGTCGCCGCCAAAGCTCGCATTCAGCTTATTGGCCGGGACAATCAGCCCAAGGCAATTCGGACCGATGACTCTGATGCCGGCCTGTTTCGCAATCTGAACGACCTGCTTCTCAAGTGCCCTGCCCTCTTCGCCGACCTCCCTGAAACCCGCTGTAATAATGATGACCGACTTGACCCCGACCTTTGCGCACTGCTGCATTACCGGCGGGACAATCTTGGCCGGCACGATGATTATGACAAGGTCCGGGGTATCCGGGATAGACTCAAGGTCGGGGTAGCATTTGAGGCCTTCGATCGTGTCCGTGTTGGGATTGACCGGGAATATCCCGCCTTTGTACCCGGCCTTTACAATATTGGCCAGGATTTCATAGCCAACTTTGCTCTTCTGCCTGGATGCGCCCACAATCGCAATAGACTGTGGATTAAAAAAACTCTCAAGACTCATAAAAACAAAAGTCCTTTCCGACTCAATATGGATTTCCAAAGGTAACTTAGTATATTATATGGGCCTGTGTTGTCAAAGGTTTTAATTATCCATCGAGTGGAACGCTTACCGCCCCCCCACCGTGTGGGTGAGCCGCGAACGGAACCTGCTGAAATGGTGGAGTTGGAAAGATAGAGACTAAGTCCGCCCAATTCGTTGTTCAAGAACACTCCAGGCAGGACGAGCCTTGCCACTGGGACTTAATGCTTGAGGCCGACGGAGTTCTGCTGACTTACAGGCTTGACCTGCCGCCTGAACAACTGCTCGGCCGGCAAGCTGCTGCAATGAAGATATTCGATCACCCGCTGAGGTTCCTGACGTACGAAGGGAGCGTCAACAAGGGTCTTGGAAGGGTCCGGATAGCTGATTCGGGAACGTACCGGGTCCTCGACCAAAGCTCGAAGCTCTTGCTGCTGGATTTGGACGGACAGATTCTCGCAGGACAATTCCGCCTTGTCCACATAGACGGCAACAAATGGGAATTCAGGCCGTGCCAATACGTAGCGGAGTCGAAGCAATAGCACCCGACAGGCATATCTGCGCGGCTATTCTCTCAGTTCAGGTATGTCCGGCTCGATGTGCACGACGATATTCGTGGGCCGGCTGATCTGCTCGTCAAGGGCCTTCTCCAGACGCTCGGATATTTCGTGGGCGGCGGCTACGCTCAAATTCGGGTCAACGAGGATGTGAATATCGAGAAAGACCTCTCTGCCGACCGCACGTGTGCGCAGACGGTGATACTGGCGGATTTGGCCGTTAGCTTTGATTACTCCCCTGATGTGCTCGATGGTGGCCTGGTCAACGGCTCGTTCGGTCAGCTCCCCCAAACACTCCCCGAAAAGTTTAATTGCAACCACCACAACCATAACTCCGATGCCGATTGCCGCAACCTGATCGCCGTGGTTAAACCCGAATTTCTGAGCTATTACGCCTATGATGACCGCGACCGAGCTTAAAGCATCGGCGCGGTCGTGCCAGGCATTGGCAAGTGCAGCGGGGCAATGATATTTTAGAGCCACGACTTTTGTAACACGATATACCACTTCCTTAACCGCGATGGCGCCTGCCGCCGCAGCCAGAACCAGGTTCCGAGGATGGGTAACGTTGTCTTTTGCTATATCACGTGCGGCATAATAGATCATTCCCAGTCCGACAACCAACAGACCCACTGCAATCGCCCCGGCGGCAAGGGTCTCCAGCTTGCCGTGTCCGTATTGATGACTTGAATCGGGTTGTCTGGAACCAAAATAAAGACCTAACAGCACCCCTATGTCGGTAAGCATATCCGATACCGAATGAATCGCGTCAGCAACCAGAGACAGCGAGCCGGTAATGGCGCCGACTATGAATTTGCCGGCAATCAGGAAAACATTGGCGCCGATGCTAAGATAAGTAACGAGTCGAAGCTGTCTGGTGGCGGTTTGTTGTTTGTCGTTGTTCATCAGTGAATCCCCGCAGTCGTTCGTATTTTCTGCATATTGTCTATATGCCTTTGAACAGTGGCCTGGTCTTTAGCCTCGACTATAACTCTCATCACAGGCTCGGTGTTGCTCGCTCTGCAGTGCACCCAGGACCCGTCGGGGAAATCGAACCGATACCCGTCGCTCGCATCGAGCGTGGCGACTGCGAACCTTCGCTTCGCCTCATCCAGAATCCGCCAAGCCTGCTCACGGTCAGCCGGGAACTTCTCCTTGGTCATGTAGTAGCGCCCAATCTCATCGACCAATGCAGACACAGAGCTTCCGGTCTCGGTCATCAATTGCAGAACAAGGGCAATGCCGACAAGGCTGTCGCGAATCGGGCCTACCCGCAGATCGATCACGCCGCCATTGCCCTCGCCGCCAATGACGCAATTATGCTCAAGCATTGCGGCGGCGACGTTGGCCTCGCCGACGGGCGTGCGAATCACCTCACAGCCGGCCTTCTCGGCGACGTCGTCAATCATTCTCGATGTCGAGAGATTTGTCGCAGCTTTGCCGGGTCTTTTGCTGAAGGCGTACTTGGCGGCCAGCGCCAGGGTATATTCTTCGCCGATATAGGTCCCGGCTTCGTCAACAATTGCCAGCCTGTCCGCATCGGGGTCCTGCGCAAAGCCGATGTCGGCCCCATCCGACTTGACGGCCTCACAGAGGCCCGTCAAATTCTCAGCGAGTGGCTCAGGGGCGTGAGCAAACAGGCCGGTAGGCTCATCGTTTATCGCTGAAAACCGGCAGCCAAGCTCGGCAAGAAGCTTTTTTGTTACAGCGCCTCCCGCCCCGTTGACACTGTCCAAAACGACCCTGAATCCCTTTGCGGCGATAGCTGCCTTGTCAACAATTGCGAGGACCTTTTTTATGTGGGTCTCATCAGCCCGGCTGTTGGAGGCCGTTTGCCCGCAACCAATCGAACCGACGAGGTCAAAATGCTTGTCCAAAAAACGCTGCTTGATTTGTTCAGCGGCCTCGCCCGGCGGCGCCATACCATTGCCTAACAGCAGCTTTATGCCGTTATATTGAATCGGGTTATGCGAAGCTGTAATAACGACGCCGCCTGCACAACCTAATTGCTTGACCATAACGCCTACGCTGGGCGTGGCGGCGAGGCCGAGGTCAATTGCATCGATTCCGACTGCGCACAACCCCGCTGCGACGGCGGAACAGAACATCTGGCCGCTGCGCCGGGAATCCCTGCCGATGCACACGGACAGCCCTTTGTTCTTTTCCCCGGCAGAGCTGCTCTTTAGATAGCTGCCGAATGCACAGCCGTAGTCGGCGGCGACCGAAGCAGTGAGGTTCTCGCCGACGATGCCTCGCATCCCGCTGATAGTTATTATTAGCTGCTCCGGCATACGAAAGTCCAGGCAAACGTTTTCACAGAGCACCGTCGGCTGCCGCCGCCGATGGCGCTACGATGCGGCGAATCAATCCAGCCTGCAAACGAATATCTCGTTCACGAAGTCGAGCGAAGCGAGCTCTTCGACAGCCTTTGCATCAGGCTCTTTGTCGAGGCTGACGACGAGAGCGGCCTTTCGCTCTTTTAGCTTCTGCCCAACGCCCATCGTGCAGATATTGATATTGTGCTTGCCGCAGACGGTCCCGACCGAGCCAATTACACCGGGCTTGTCGTCATTAAATATAACGAGCACGGCCCCCTGCGGCGTCATCTCGATATTGAAGCCGTCGATCTCAATTATTCGCAGCAGCGTCCCGCCGAAGACCGACCCGGTCACAGTGCGTGCGACCTTATCGGTAACGACCCTGGCGTTAAAGCTCGCGGCGACGTCTTTTGCCTCGACATTCTTTGTCTGGTCTATGCTTATGCCTCGCTCTTTCGCCAGAACAGAGACGTTGACAACGTTAAGAGGCATCTCGAAGTGCTTTTGAAGCAAGCCGATTGCAAAGTTGAGCGTGACCGACTGAACATCCATTTCGGCAATCGAGCCGCGGTACTGCACCTGGATCTCCTTGACGTGGCCCGGCGCAATCATGCCAAGAAGTATCCCAATTCGGCGGGAAAGCTCGGCGTACTGACTTACCACCAGCGGCACGGCGCCGGCGGTCGATGGAGCATTGACAGCGTTTCTAATCGGGCCGCCTTTGAGGGCGTCAACAAGGATCTGAGCCGCCTCAACAGCCACCTCAATCTGGGCCTCTTCGGTGCTTGCGCCAAGGTGGGGAGTGACAACGCAGTTCTCCAGGTCCTTGAAGCGCATATTCTCCGGCGGCTCCTTGCCGAAGACGTCCAGAGCAGCGCCGGCTATGCGTCTTTTTGCAAGCGCATCATAAAGGGCGTCCTCGTTGATGATTCCCCCGCGGGCACAGTTCACCAGCCGAACGGTCGGCTTCATCATTCCGATCTGCTCGGCGCCAATCATATTGAGCGTCTGCTCATTTTTCGGCACGTGCACGGTTATGTAGTCGGCCTCCTTGAAGACCCTGTTGAGGTCCTCGGTGACTTCGATGCCGATCTTGTCGGCGTCCGTCGGTGCCGCAAATGGGTCATAGCCGAGGATTTTCATATTGAAGCCCCTGGCCATTTTGGCCACCGCCATGCCGATCCTGCCGAGGCCTATCACACCGAGGACTTTATTGTTCAATTGGTTTCCCATGTATTTTTTTCTGTCCCAGGCGCCGGCCTTGAGGCTGTCGCAGGCGGGGACGACATTGCGGCTCATCGCAAGCATTAACGCCAATGTGTGCTCGGCGGCGCTGAGGGTGTTGCCGCCGGGCGTATTCATAACGAGGATTCCCCTTCTTGTGGCCTCTCGGACGTCGATATTATCCACGCCGACGCCGGCGCGGGCGACGCCTCTGAGCTTGCCCGGATTCGCAAGGACTTTCGGGGTGACTTTTGTATCGCTTCGAACGATCAAGCCATCATACTGGCCGATCATTGCGGCGAGCTCGTCTTCGCCGACGCCGGTCTTCACAACGGCCTCAACGCCGTCCGTCGAATTGAGCAGGTCAATGCCTTCTTTTGCAAGCTTGTCTGTGACCAGAACTCTAATCATAGTGCAACTCCTAAGACTCTTTTTATTCTTACGAATTTCGTTCGCACATTGTAAGCGGACTTGCCGCCAGTTACAAGCCCAGTGGGGGAATCTTGTAAAATTCCCGTTGTCGTGGGGGAAAATGTGGGGTATTCTACTTCTGCGGCATAGTTTGCCGATGGGACCCTTGATTTTGGAGAATAGAAAATGCCATTGGACCTGAGCAGCCTTAGAAAGGCAGTTGACTCTCTGGAGCGTTCTTTGGAAACAGCCTCCGTATGCGAGACTAAGCCAGGCTCGAGTGAAGAATTGGGGGAAACCATTCGCGCCGGTGTAATCCAGAATTTCGAAGTGGCGTATGAACTTTGCTGGAAGTTTATCCGGCGATGGGTGCGTAAAAACGTGACGCCCGAAGATGCCGACCTTCCGCGCAGCCGTAAGGAGCTGTTCCGTACAGCGGCTCGTTATGGTCTTATCGCGGACCCTATACCGTGGTTTGCTTATGGTGACGCCCGTAATCTGACGGCGCATACTTATGATGAGCAAAACGCGGAAACCGTCTTTGAAGCCGCATCGCAGTTTATTGTCGATGCAAAATATCTGCTGGAACGGCTGGAAGAGCACAATGATTGATATCGAAGATGAGTATCTTGCCGAGATACGGCGCATTCTGGATGATCAGGCGCCTGATTGCGAAGTCCGGGCGTTTGGCTCCCGCCTCGATGGCTGCGCCGAAAAATATTCCGACCTTGACCTTGCGCTTGTAGGGAAAGGCAAATTGGACTGGCGCAGAATCGAGACGTTAAAGGACGCCTTTGCCGCTTCCAATTTACCTATGATCGTTGACGTAATCGACTGGCACGCCATTTCCGATGAATTCCGTGCTGTAATTGAAAAGAAGTATGTCGTTATCCGTGAAAATCTCAAGGCGCCGGAATAATACCGCACCTATCCCTCGGCGGAGCGGGACAGATTCGACAAGCAGGTCGCAAGCTGTACGTTCAGAGACAAAATGCCATACCTGCGAAAACCGTCCTGAGCGAAGTCGAAGGAGCAGGTATCCAGGACCAAAAACCCGATTCCTACCCTTCGGCGAACTCAGGGCAGGCTCTTCGCGGGAATGACAATAAGCTGTATCCGGAACAGATACTGATTGGCGGGGTGAACCCCGCCCTACAGACTCTCTATTTCATTAGAGGCTTTTGTGAATTATCGCTCGCGATAATGTTACTGCCCAGGCAGCGGCGACTAAAATTATCAGAGCCAATATCAGGTGTTTCAGCCCTATTTGAGAGAACAGGGAATTCAAGAAACTGAAGTACATCCCAAAAACAGCCGTCAGCAAAGCCAAAAATGCCGCAGTAACCATAATGCAGCACGCCAGTGCGGCAGCCGGCTGGATATAAAACGATTCAAAAATCCTGCCTCGAGCAAAGGCAAGCGCCGAGGTGGTCATTCCACAGGTGGGACAGGGCAGAGCGAACCTTTGCTTGAAACCGCACGGATCGAGCCACCGATCCGCGTCAATCCTGCCTGTTGCCATCAAGTGAATCAGCCCAAATAGCGCGGCCAGCACCGCCAGGGCGATTCCCGCCCGGACCCGCTGCCGTCTCGACGCACGAGTGAAGATTCCGGGCTTATTTAGCTGTTGGCTTGACTCCATAACCCAGTTAGAATAGACCAACTTAACGGTTGTGTCAAGAATATCGACAGGTTGCAGATATGGCATTAGAGCGCAGAAATCCAAGCAGAATGCTGGAGACAGCCATCGCGGCGGCGCGCCTGGCGGGACAGCGGGCCATGAAAGAGATCGGCTTTGTCAAGGTCTC
>CAYGZM010000120.1:0-11272 GCA_964354365.1 uncultured Pirellulales bacterium | reverse complement strand
AGTCAACGTCGATAATGTCCGCCCCGCTTTTGGCCATATAGGATACGTGATTTATTGTGTTGCCGCAGATATGGAGCTTCGCCGCCGCCCCCGCTTCGTGGATCGCCGCTATCAGCTTCTGCTCCAACGGCAGGACAAGCTCCTTGTACGCGATGGGCGATATCAGACTGGCCGCCGCATCGCCGATGCCGATCATATCCGCACCGGCCTTGACCTGGGCGAGGGCGAACTTGATCTCGTTCTCAATGATTGCATCTCCCGCCCTTGCGAAGAAGCCGGGCCGATCCATCAAATCGAGCATCGCGGCCTCGATGCCGCGGAGGTCGGCGTACTCTGCAAACGGCCCCTCCACCCACCCCAAAACGCTGTGCGTCCCGCCGACTTTGGCCGCCATTTTGCGGACGCTCTCGATCCGCTGCTTCGTCCTCTTGGCCCTGACGATGTTTCGGCCCTTGAGCCTTGAAATATCCTCTTCGCTCTTGATCAGAATATCTTTCGGCTTGCCGACGCCCTCTTCGGGATACTCGAATTGCATCCCGTAGGCCGAGGCCTCCCGCCAGGGGTCGCTTATCGCACTTACCTGGTCGGTGCCGAATGCCCGCGCCATTGCAAGCTGCGAATCGACCAGAACGTCGCCGTCGAGGTAATAATCCCTATATGGCCGCCCGATGAAATGGGCGGCCCAGGCCATAAAAATAGGCGTAACGGCGGGCCGATCAGCCGAGTCGCCCCTGATAATCGCATACATTCGTTCTTTCGAAGTCATATACACCTCACGATTGCACCTGACATCAAATTGCGCACAATTCTACGCGATTCTAACAGAACATTCACGCACTTTCCCGAATTTGTGTAAAGCCTTATGCCGCAGCAGATAGAGCACGGGGCGCATAGGCAGAAGGAACGCCTGCTCAAGACCGAGGAGCTAAGGGCACGCGATGGGCCGAAGCCGCCGGAGAATGTGGGAATGGGTAGATGAGTAAATCGGTGAATGAGTAAATGAGGGAATGAATCGTCAATCGGAATCGCCTGCTTTCGGGACGGAAGTCAGACTTCCTGCACGACCTTGAGCCCCATCAGGTGGGCCAAGTGACGGATGCTCTGGGTGTGATCCCCATAGTAGGCGACGCGGTGCAGAGAGGCATAGTAGTCCTTGGCGCTGGCGCCGAGCACGCCGCCTCCCCAATTGGCCAGCAGTCTGTCCGCGTCGTCAACCTCGGCCACGAGTTCCGTCCGGCAGCCTCGTTCCTCGCCTTTGGGAACCTTTGGGACCTCGATGATCTTGCCGGTGAACATCAGCAGGGTGTCGAGGTGGACCAATTTTGTGAAGGTGATTTTCTGCCCGATTTTGTAATGGACCTCGGTAACCGCTCCGCCACGGACCTCGGCGTGCGCGCGGAGCAGATAGGGGGCCCTTGGGCTGGCGGGGCCCTCCATTCTCAGCGGGGCCGAGCAGTGGGAAAGGTGAAAGGCGTTCTTGGCGGTGTCAACGCCGCCGGCATTGCCCAAGAAACCAGCCTGGTTGAGCGCGTGCTGGAAGATCAGCATCGTCAGCAGGCAGTCCATGTCGCCGTCGCAGGCAGCGGGGATTCCTCGGTCGTTCAGGCGCGAGAACCCAAGACAGGGAAAACCTCGCGACAGCCAGCCCATGCACGTTCCAACGCACAGACCATCAATGCGGTTCTCGGCTATGAGTTTGTCCAGCGTCAGACCGGCCCGCGCGGCCTTCA
Organism: uncultured Pirellulales bacterium; assembly: GCA_964354365.1. GTDB lineage: Bacteria > Planctomycetota > Phycisphaerae > Sedimentisphaerales > Anaerobacaceae > CAYGZM01. The sequence continues at coordinate 9,542 of CAYGZM010000120.1, read as the reverse complement.
GGACGTCTTCCTCACTCGGCTCGAGGGCGCCTTCTGCCTCGCCAAGCCACAGCTTGGCTTCTGCTTTGGCGGCGCGCTCGTCCACGTTGGCCATGACTTCATCGTAACGTCCGTCGGCAATGGCGACCATTTCCACCCCCAGCCGCTGTTTCACCAGTTCGGGCGTGTAGGATTCGGGCGTGCCCTTGAATGGCGGGGAGACGAGCACCCGGCTGCGTCGCAACAGCGGGATTACTCTGAGTAATGACGCGGCTCGTTCCAGCTCGTTGTAGTCGCTGCTGCTAAAAAGGGTGATTCGGTGTCCTTCATCGCGCCACGGATTCACCAGACACCAGTCGTGCCCGCTGATTATCGGTATATGAAAGACAGCCGCCGGCCGTCCCTGTTTGAAAACGGTTGGCAGCACCGAGTTGTCACTATTGAAGTTGCTCAGGCCAAAGATGTCGGCGCTGACTGCCAGCACGGGTGCATCCGGGCCTGCCCTGTCCAGCAACTGGGCGGTCTGCTCGGCCGTGCTCGCGCGACCGATGACGAACTCCACATTGCCCAGGTGTTCCTCAGCCTGGGACAAACGCTTCATTATGGGCGCGAGATCCGCTTCGGAAAGGCCCCAGCTTCTGCCCGCCGGCTCGCCGGCAATGACCACGCATATCCGGACCTTCGGGTTTGGCAGAGGGTCCGACGCGGCGCTCGCCGCTGCTAAGTGACCCGTCGCCAGCGCGAGTCCGCCCACCGCGCCTGCTGCGATAAACTGCCGCCGAGTACAATGCGTACACATGGTCGCTGCTCCTTATACATCAATCTCTGGCTATTGTCTGTTGCGACCCTATTACCAACAACTGCGAGTCAACAAAGACACACGTGATTATACCTCAGGTGACTCCATGTGACAAGAATCCGAGATCGCAAACAATAGCAAATCGCAATCCGCCGCCGGCGGACTCAAAACGACAAATCCCAAAACCGCTCTTTGACAAGTGAATATCGAACCCAGCCTTGCCGGGCCCGACGCCGCACAGAAGGCAAAGGCCCAGGCCATCGAAAAGGCAAAACAATCCGCCGTCGACTTCTGACGCCCCGCAGCAACCGCGAAGAACATGACACGGCCGGCTGATACGCGCGCCTGAATGAAAATCATCGCTAATGATCACACAGGACAGGGGGCTGGCGGTTACATTCGAGCCATTCGGCAGCCCATATAGCGAAATCCTGAAAATCGACCCTGCAGTCGTCATTGTAGTCGAACATCAGCTCTGGCTGACAGCGAAAAGACATCATTATCTCTGACGGGGACGGTAGATCGCTTGACTGGTAAACAATTATGGACTCAAATACATCGGGCAACGCATAGTGGCGAGTCGGGTAGTCGGAAAGAGTGTCCTGGTGGTGAAAGTCAGTATAGACGATGGAATTCGAAGACGGAAAACGCTCGTCATTCTGCCACACCAGCTCTTGCTCATATAAACGATAGGCTGAATTATTTCCAGAGAGGCCATAATAATGATATGTACCAATTTCCGTGAAATCATAACAGCCAATTCTGGCGCTTGGGATATCTCCCCGCCGCCAGGCAACTTTTGTCCCGCTGACTACGGGATACCTGTCGTTTACATCAACGTCGTTTGTAATGCGTTGGACGGAGCCGTCATAATAGCCGTATATCTCCCAGTCGCCGGCATCCAAGCACTCCCAGGCGACACTTGAGCCGGAAATATCGGGTTTGCTGTCGGGCGATAAGTTGTCGGTCAGGCGGATAGGGACGGTGCCGGTGTATAAGTAAATCTCCCATTCGTTACTTGCTGTCCCGTTCCGCCATACTATTTTCTCGCCTGAGACCTTGGGGAGCTGGTCATCCTTCAGGTCATCTGTCAACTGTTCGGTAGCTGTTCCATCATAGCGGAAGATTTCCCAGTCTTTTCCCTCTGGAATGGCCTGCCAGACGACATTGGGGTGCGGCTCTATTCTGATAGCGATTGAGACATCGGGGTAAATGTCGTCATAGTCATTGTTTGTGAGACGCAGGGGTTTTGGCTTTGTGCCCGAGAGATCACAGAACCATATTTCGTATGTCCCGCCCGTCCCACAATCAGACTCCCAGACGACATACGGGTAGCAAATCACAGGGTCAATGTCCTCGTAAGTGTTGTTGGTGAGCTGATGAATGGTGGTTGTGTCTATGTCGTAGTAGAGTATCTCCCAGTCCTGCTGGTCAACCTGCCCCTGCCACACAACGGTATGCTGGCTTATACGAGGAGATGAATCAAAATAATCGTTCTGCGTGATTTGAATCGTTCCCCAGCCCTCTGTATCGGCTAACGCCGGAGCTGCGATAAAAACTGCGGCTGCGAGAAGCAAGCCCTTTATTAAGGCGAACTTGTGAACCGAATACATAAACATCCTCCTTCTATCCGAAGATTTGCCGAACAAAATCGTGTCTTTATAAAGCAGCTAAGGGTGACAAACAGTCAAATCGTGTCTGGCACAGCCATATACCAAATCAGCAGAGGTGTTACCGCGACGTTCGCTAAAAAAACAGTTCATCATATTTGGCGGGCCTTGTCCAGAAGTTTTCTCGCAAAATACCGGGTAAATCTGCGTTAACCGCATCTGAAAGGGCAGGGCGGGTTAATCCGCGTCCAGAGGCGGAAATCGCGGAAATTTTGGTTTGAGGGCGGGGCGGGGTCTGGTAGAATTGCGGGGTGTTGAGTATTGACGATTGGCGATTGATGATTGGCGATTGACGATTTTGGAGGATAGCAAGAATGCTGCGAATAGGCATAGCGGGTTTCGGATTTATGGGCCGGACGCACTATCAGTGCTGGAGCAAGCTCAAAACCGCCAAAGTAGTCGCAATCTGCGACACAAATCCAAACGTCGTCGAGGACACCAAGAAGGCTGTCGGCAATATCGGCGACGCACAATCAAACATTGATTTCGGCAAGTTGAAACTCTACGCCGACTACGACAAGATGCTGGCCGAGGCTAAGCTCGATGCGGTCTCGATCACGCTGCCGACCTGCCTGCACCCGGAATTTTCGATAAAGGCGCTGTCGGCGGACGTGAACGTGATGTGCGAAAAGCCGATGGCGCTGACGGTGAGGGAGTGCGACAAAATGATAGCGGCGGCCAGGAGCAGCAGCAGGCGTTTGCAGATCGGCCATTGCGTGCGGTTCTGGCCGGAGTACGCAAAAGCAAAAGAGATCGTCGATAGCGGCAAATACGGCAAAGTTATCGCCGCTTCCTTTAGACGGCTCGGCTCGGTGCCGACCTGGAGCATAGATGACTGGTTCCTCGACGAGCAGCGAAGCGGCGGGATGGCGCTTGATTTGCATATTCACGATAGCGATTACGTGCAGCATCTATTCGGAATGCCCAAGGCCGTCGCGAGCTTCGGGGCAAAGGCGCCGGGCGGCGGACTCGTCCATATTGTCACGCAGTACATTTACGACGACGCGAGGGTGATAACCGCCGAGGGCGGCTGGGCGATGATGCCCGCGTTCGGGTTCGAGATGAGCTTCAACATAGCGCTGGAGAAGGCGACAATCCTCTACGACCTGACTCGCAAGCCGATGTTCAAGGTCTGCCCTGCCAAAGGCGACGCCTTTACACCGGAGGTCGAGGCGGGCGACGGCTGGTTCCTGCAAATAGAGCACTTCGCAAAGCTCATTGCAGGCAGGAAGCTCAGACCCGTCACCACCCTGGAGCAGTCACGCGATTCGGTCAGGATCGTCGCAGCAGAAAAAGAATCGGTCAGAAAAGGAAAAAGGATTGCAATTGTGTAGGAGAGCTGAAAAATGAAATGCAGGAATTGCCCCGTAGGAGTCTGTTCGTGGTCGCTGCAGACCGATATTGCGGGGGTGGCGGATGCGATGAAGAAAATCGGCCTTGAGCACGTCCACCTCGGCATAAGGGCCGCAGTGGAAGACCCGGACGTGCTTGCCGCCATCCGCAAACAGAGCTGGACGATAACGGCGACGATGATAGACTTCCCGCAGGAAGACTATTCGAGCCTCGATGCGATAAAGGTAACCGGCGGGATCGTGCCGGACGACTGCTGGGACCGCAACCGCAAGCTCTTCCTCGGCGCAGTCGAAGTGACGGCCAAGTTAGGCGTCAAGCACATCTCCACGCACGCGGGCTTTATCGACGAATCCGACCCGGCCTACGCTAAGAAGGTGCACGACCGAATCAAGGCCCTGGCCGATGCGGCGGCAAAGAAGAACCTGACGCTGCTGCTCGAGACAGGCCAGGAGACCGCAGAGGAGCTGCGGGCGTTCCTCGAAGAGATTGATCACCCGGCGATAGCGGTGAATTTCGACCCTGCCAATATGATACTCTACGACAAGGGCGACCCCATCGAGGCCCTTCATACGCTCGGCCCCTGGATAAAACACCTGCACGTCAAGGACGCCACGCGGACAAAGCAGCCCGGAACGTGGGGTGCCGAGGTCCCCTGGGGGACAGGCCAAGTGGGCGCCAAGGCGTTTATCAATGCCCTGAAAGAAATAGGGTTCAAGGGCGCAATGGCGATTGAACGCGAGGCAGGCAACGACCGCCCCGGCGACATTAAGCTCGCCGTAGAGAAGCTAAAAAGTCTTTGCGCATAGACCCGCCGAACAGAAACCTTATGAGTTAAGGAGAACGAAATGGACGCCAAACTGTTATTTGCTCTGAGCTTTGCGATGTTTATGGAGTTTGCGGTCTGGGCGGCGTGGATGCCGGTGCTGGCCGCACGACTGCTCGGACCTCTGAAAATGACGGGCAAGCAGACGGGCTGGATTTACGCCACGCTGCCGCTGGCCTGCATCGTCTCGCCGCTGATTGCCGGGGTGCTGGCCGACAAGTATTTCGACACTAAGCATATACTCGGCGTAGCGCATTTGGTCGGCGCGGTGCTGCTCTTTTGGGTGGCCAACAAGACGAGCTTCAAGAGCATCTTCGGAATTATGCTGCTGTATTGCCTGTGCTACGCAGGGACGCTGCCGTTAGTCAACGCCATTCTCTTCGCAAATGTCTCCGACGTCGCCAACCAGGGCAAGGTATTCATCTGGGCGCCGATTGCCTGGGCGCTTATCGGGTGGTCCCTCACCGGCTGGCGATGGATATTCAAGACCGGAGAGCAGGGAAAGGACTGCCTGTACCTCGCGGCCATACTCTCTCTGGTTATGGGGGTCGGCTGCCTGATGCTGCTGCCTGCGGACGCCCCGGCAAGCGCCGCCGGTACAGCGGGCGCCGCAGCGGGAGAAATGCCGATCGTTGAGACCTTCAAGATGCTCAAAGACGGCAACTTCCTGCTCTTCTTCGTGGTCTCGATGATTTTCTTCGGCCTGATGCAGTTCTATTTCCTCGGAACCGCACAGTTTATGCAGGACATGGGAATCCCCAATAAGAACGTCCCTGCGTCAATGGGCATCGCACAGGCCGTGCAGGCCATCGCCACGTTTTTCTTAATGGCTTTGTTCATGGACAAGCTCGGATACAAATGGACCCTGATCGTTGGATCGGCGTTCTGGTTCCTGCTTTACGTTGTGTATATAGTCGAGAAACCGCCGTGGCTTATCGTCATCTGCCAATCGTTCCACGGGATGGCGTACGTGTTGTTTGTCATCGTCGGGCAGATATTCGCCAACAGCCAGGCCTCCGACAAGATACGAAACTCTATGCAGGCGCTGCTCTTTGCCGCGACGACCGGCGTGGGCCTCTTTCTCGGCACGCAGTTCGCAGGCTTCATAATGGACAAATTCAGGCAGGAAGGCAGATTCCAGTGGCGGTCAATTTTCTTCGTCCCCTGCGCGATCGCGCTTGTGTCCATCCTCGTATTTATGATCTTTTTCAAAGTGCCGACCCCGTAGCGCCTAATTAGTATCTGTTGCGGGAAGTAAAATCAGAGAAACACCCGGCGCCCTACGGTGGGACTTACATTTGGAAGTAGTTGGATTCCGGCCTCTTTAGCCACTGGGCGAGGGTTTGAGCTTTTCCGTCCTTCTCGGAGAGGATTGGGTCTTTTACAGGCCAGTCGATACCGATTTTGGGGTCGTTCCAGAGTATGCCGGATTCGCCCTTGGGGCCGTATATGCCGGTGCAGAGGTATTGAATCTCGGCGTAATCCGACAGCACGGCAAAGCCCCTGGCAAAGCACGCAGGCGCCCAAAGCTGAATCTTATTCTTCGCGGAAGCCTCGACGCCGAACCACTCGCCCAAAGTCGGCGAGTTCTTTCTGATATCGACCGCCACGAGGAACGCCGCCCCCGTAGTCACCCTCATCAGCTTGCCCATCGGCGGCTCCCACTGGAAGTGCAGACCGCGCACGACGTTCCTGACCGAGGCCGAGTGATTCAACTGAACAAAGTTTCCGGGCAGGCCAAGCTCCACGAACTGGTCTTTGCGAAAGACCTCCATAAAAAAGCCGCGTTCATCCTCGAACACGTCCGGCCTCACCACGATCACACCGTCTATCGGCGTCTTCTCAATCTCAACCTGCATACTGAATCTCCATTGACGGTTACAGAGCACCAGTTTTTCCGGCCCGCCTGCTTTATCCCCCCAAGCCCATCGGCCCCTTGTCGCGGGGCGATTGGGGGCCTGCTGGCAGCCTAAAATGCGAAAAAACGCTTTCTGCAATGCAAATTTCCACACCAATTCCTGCGAGGAGCAAATTTCACGTTCGACAACTCTTCTAACTCTTTGTTGTCCCCTCATCCGCCGGCCCTTTTTCCCCTTCTTCGTCGCGCTCCTGCCCCGCCTCCTTCAGACTCCGGGCGATATCTTCAAGCTGCCTGTTCATCCGGTCGGTCTGGCCTATCAGCTTTTCAAGCTGCGAATGTGTCGTCTTTGAGCCGAAGATGCTCTGCGCGAAGATCAGCAGGAACATCACCGCCACCGCCCCGCCGACAGCCAAAAAACTCGTGGAGCGAGAAATCTTCTCTAACAGTTCAAGCATCCCCTGTTCCATTACGACGCCGCCCTTAGAAAAGCAACTTCAAACATCCGCCTGACTAACAATGGCTTGCCATACGATAACGACCACGCCCCTGCACGTCAAACCCAAAATATCTCTCCCCCGGCTGCGCCGCCCAGATTTATGATGCCTATGTCATTCCGAGCCAAGTCGAGGAATCCATTAGAACTCGTCATCCCAAGTAATCGATAGCCAATAATGAATCATCATTTCAAGCTGACCCCTACTTGTTTACGGCTTTAGGATGTGAACAACCCACACATCACGACAGAGGAGATTAAGAAGATTGGTATCGTCCCAAGATTTGTGGGGAAAACACTATCAGGTAAAAGAGCGTTTATCGCATTAGGGCTGACAGCAGGTAATAAAACGCCTCCGAGAATCTGCCAGAGCCGTTGTGCTGGTAGCGGACAAAGCGATAAACGCTATTGGCTGTTCCGGAACTGAACAACCAGATTGAACCCAACCTTTGGGACGTTAATAGAAGATTTGAAAATCGCGCCGACATAACTGCAAATGGGGACGGGAAAAGGCTTGCAGGCGCCGTCTTTGGCTTTCTTGAGGGAAACTTCTGCGCCTACACAGACCACGACAGAACGCCACCCCTCACCGCCGACTTGCTGTGAGTTGATGATTTGGGCGGTTTTGCTTGACATTTCCTGCGTAATTTGTTATAAATTAAGCAGATAATAGACGTTGGCTGCGCTCACGGAGGGGCTTGAGAAAGTACGGCCAACGTCCGCATAAACTATTAGGCCACTGCAGAGACCGAATGCGAACTATAGCAATGATAAATCAAAAAGGCGGGTGCGGCAAGACTACAACCGCCATAAACACCGCGGCGGCATTCGCCGCCCTGGGCCATCGCGTGCTGCTGGTTGATCTCGACCCGCAGGGGCACGCCAGTATGGGCCTCGGTATTGACCCGGAGGGCCTCAGCAAAACCATTTATGACGCCCTGACCAACGCGCAGTTTCCGCTTTCAAGCGTCATATTGAGCACAAAAATCGAGTGGCTGGACCTGGCCCCGTGCAACGTTCTGCTGGCGGGCGTCGATCTGGAGATGTCCGGCGTGCCCGGAAAAGAGCTGCTCCTGGCCACGAAGCTGCGGGCGCTCGGCGAGCGGTACGCCATCTGCATCATTGATTCGCCGCCGTCGCTCGGCATCCTGACGCTCAATGCGCTTGTCGCCAGCACCGACGTTGTCGTCCCGGTGCAGGTCCATTACTTCGCCCTCGAAGGACTAAAGCGGCTGCTTGAGACCGTTCGCATTATCAGGGAGCGATTCCACCCCTTTTCCTCCGAGATACTCGGACTGTTGTTGACCTTCGTGGAAGACGGGACGCAATTCAGCAGAGACATCCAGCAGAAGATGAGAGAATTCTTCGGTGAGCTGGTCTTTGACACGGTTATCCACAAGACGATAAGACTGGCCGAGGCCCCAAGCGCCGGCGAATCGATACTCACATACGCCCCCGAAAGCAGAGGCGCCGCCGACTACAACTCGCTCGTCCGGGAGATACTGGCCGACCCCGCCTGGGCCAAGGAGGTGGGATATGTCAAAAAATAAACAGAGGTCCGGTCTGCAAAAAGACTTCGCAACAATCTTTGAGGGAGTGTGGGTCCCCAAGAAGACCCGCGCACCACACCCGGCGCCAAAGACAGATCCGCAGGAGCAACAGCAGCAAACAGGGCAGGCGGACCAGGCCGACCTCACAGAGCACATAGGGCAGATAGAGAAAATAATCGGCTCAATGACGTGCTCGAAGGGCTTTGAGTGCTTCAAATCGGGATTTGAGAATCTCTGCAGAGCCAAGATTGTCGGCGACGGCAAGATAATCGAATGCTCGCCGGAAAATAGGCAATCCTGTGAGCACCGATTCGGCTTTATGGATAAGACCTTCTGCAAGTGCCGCCTTCGACACTACATCGCCAAAAACCTCAACAAGTAGTACTGCTGCCGGCGCAGCAAATGCACAAGGTTGGATAACAGGGAAAAAATAGGAAGCGTTCCTGGCGAAGATTCCCTCCGCCAACGCGACATGCAGATTTCGTCAGCCTGCCCGACTACTCAACCACCCCGGGAACCGACCTTGGAATCAGCTTTATACACGATTTGCTCGATACAAGACGATGCGTCTCCATCTTGCTCGCCCAGTTGTGGCAGTCAATGTGAGCCGCCACCTTGTGCTTGAACTTAATCACTCGTCTTTTCTTAAACGGACCAAACATTCTCGTTCCACCCCACGACCTCAATTGTTCCTGCTTCTTCGGCCCGAACGTCCAAGACTAATCTTTCCTATAACTTGTACGCCCTGAGAACCATCCTGGTTCGAGATCGTCAACGTCCGGGCACAGCTTCTCGGCCTTCCTTCGCCCTGCAACTGCAGCGCCGTCCGTGGCCCTCAATAACTATCGGTCGTTCAGACTCGCCGCTTTAGTAACGCTGACGGGCAATACCCTCCTCCGCAACACGCAAAAGCTCGCAAATACCCAAAAAAGTCTCATAAAGTGCAATATTCCTTGTATGTTCAGGCTGAATTTGGTACAATTCCAAGTAAGAAACGTATTTAAGAGGAAACTA
>CAYGZM010000119.1:0-11395 GCA_964354365.1 uncultured Pirellulales bacterium | reverse complement strand
TGGCCGTGACGGACGCGATTGCCCCTGCAAGCCAAATCACAAAGCCCGAGGCCAGAGGGAATGCAACACGTTGACATGGATACGCCGCACGCGATGGCTTCGGAATCACACGAATCAAAAACCACACCAGCGCCAACAGCCCGCCTATCGGGAACATCCACATAAGCCCGCGATGATGCCTGTGGCGCGTAAGGGAGCTGCCCCTCTTAGGGCAAACCGACCGAACATCTTTCTCTTTTGGCAACAGCATTTTTGGATCCTCATAACTTCACGGTCTATCTACAGCAGGACGACAAACACAATTTAATCGTAGCAAATTATTGGCGGTTCTGCAATCTTTCGCCTGGCGGCAACGACGCGGCCCAGTCGTGAAGGGCAAGTCCGCCCGCGGAAAAATCAACACGTAAGGTGCAGGGCTGCGGCAACATTGGCGCCGCTCTGTGACAATTCATTAAAACGCTCAACGGCCTGCCCGGTCTTGAGCGCTTCGAGCTGGATGTTGTCCTCCAGCAGGGCCTTGCGGGTTTCCTTGGGCACTTTCATCGCTCCATAAGCCCCGCAGCCCACTACGAGCACCGAAGGCTTGGCCTCAATCACAGGTTCCAGGTCCTCTGCCGACAGCAGGTGCCCGTGTATCCTGCGCCAATTGTTCTGCACGGAATTGCCAAGAATTACGACGTCGCTGTTGTAGGTAATGCCATCGACGACGATTTCGCCGAATTCGTATGACTCAATGTGCATATCATCAAACCCTATCGCTCGAAAACACAAAATGCGCTGCCGAATCAGGATACAAACATAACAGGAAAATGCAAAAGAGAAATCGGCAGGTCAATGCCGGTCTGCCATTCGACATATACCCCTGCTTCCCGGTGGGAAATACCCAAATTGCTCAAAAACCGCCGCCCCAAAAGGCTGGTCTTACCGCCCAGGGGCAAATATCACGGGGATAAGACCAAAAAAGTGGGCTGAGGTGCGGAGGAGAGGGGAGCCGAGAACATCCCCAGCCCACGGTTCTCGGCATAGTTAAACTACGATTGTCACGATAGAGATGTTCGTTGGTCAAGGAAAATACTCAAAAAAGCGTTACGGCAGTGTCTGGAACGGCCTTTAGAGGTACTCGCCTTATGGGCCAAATCGACGCTGGATGAGGATTTCCGCAATATTTCTGGGACCAAAGGCGTCTAATCTAATAGTCAAAAACTATGCATCCCGATGCCGAAAGGCTCGGGTCGCCGGCCAGCACGTATCCTGGAGGGGTATTGTTGGAACCACCCTGTAAAGGGATGGATGATGCAAAGGATTTTGTAATGATAGAGCTAACCGCCGAAACCGTCAAAGAAACGGGCAAACCAGCAGGTATCGGTCGCGGCGCACTGCCGGGATTTCACTACCAGAATGGCTATATGTTTTTAGCCACGGACCTGGGCAACAATGGCGTCAAGATCGAATTGTTGCACGAAAACGATGTTGCCGCCGCAATTATACTCCCGCCGAAAATGGTTGCAAAGTGCGGCAGGTGGCTGCTGCAAACCCTTGGGCAGGACAGGCATGGTCTGCCGAATGGATTGTCGCAGGTCCTGCGAAGGCTCAATCAGCATAAGGGCCCGGAGTCGCTGCTCAAACGCGGCGACAAGAAGATGCTCAAGGACGCTCTCAGGGTGCTGCGAACCTGATGAACAGCTATTCAACTGGAATTTCGTAGAGAACCATTCCCTCGCCCTCGGACGCTGCCGGCAATGAAAGCCGCCAGTCGGCAGGTGTCAGAATGTCGGTTACGCCGAATTCCATCCCTATCTCCCGCCATTCAGCCGTGGTCCTTTGTTCCCATAGCCTTTTATACAGTTCCGGCCTTATTTCCCTGTGGCGGTATTCCAGTGCCGGTGGAACAAACAAATCCACACCGTAAATTCGCTTCAGGATGTTGTTGAAGGCAGGTCCGCTCTCCGGAGCGTACGTGATTGTGTTCGGAGAAGCAATATCAACCAGTATCGGCCTTCTGGTCTTGAGAGAAATCAGGCCCGAATAATGAGTGGTGAGCAGCAGGCCCTCTCGTTTGCCGATTGCCGCATAGAATTCGTTGTTGCTTCTGTCCTTGAAGTTCCCCGGGTGCACCAGAAAATGATCAATGAAATTCCTCCTCGGTAAGTTGATCAACAGAAGTACCGCAAAGAAGAATACCACGAGAACCTCGTAGCTGACCTTGTGCTTTCTTGTTGCCGCGAGTCCGGCTATTTGTTGTGAAGGTTGAGCACGGAAAACGAGGTATCCAAGCCAGCATAAAATGAGCGTAAAGACAACCGTCTGCACCTCGCAATGTCGAGACAGCAGAGCGCCGATGAGAAAGGCCACGAAGACATTGTAATTAGTCACGTATGGCCTGGTCCGGTCTGTGGTCAGTATGCCCAGCAGCAGAGCGCCCAGAACAACGTTGTTTATGTTGAGGAATCTGCCCGGCATGAACATCAGCAGGACGGAAGGGACGCCCTCCGGCGGCAGCTGGGTGAGAAAGCCCAACAGAAGCCCCCCGACTCCCGACACCATTACCGCCGTAAGCATAAGGGTCGCCGGCGAGTCTTTCCGTATCATTCTACGCGCCAGAAAGCAGGCGATAACACTGTAAATACAGAAGAATATTCCCCAGCGTTTGAAGCCGTTGCCCGCCCCGTAGCCCCAATAGAGTTTCTGCTGGTGCCGACCCCAGTACTTTGCGAAGGCGTCGAAATATTCTTTCCCATCTCCGGGAGTGACGCTCGACAAACCCCGAATCAGGTGCATTTGGTACGCCAGGCCTGCAAATGTGATCAGACCTGCGGCGAGGAGATAAGGGTAGTATCTCCGGACGACCTGTTTTGCGATGTCCCGATTCAACGCTGCCGAGACACCCGCGCAAACAACGAGCCACGCGCCCAGCGAAGGATGCACGCCCGGAGCCAAGGCCAGGCAGAACATGCCGGACCTGTATGCCCCCGCCCCCAACAACGCAATAGTAAGAACCGCGAATGACAGGCCCAGAATGCCATAGGTTTGCGGCTCGCCCAGGAGCGATATTGGATATATGGCGCCGTCACCGACATAGTTGGCGAAGTATATGAGCAACACTCCAAGAATGGAGACGGCCACCTTTCTGTTTATGGCGAAGATGAACGCCGCAATCGCCATAAATGAAATCATCCCCAACAGGCCGGAGACGAAAATAGATATCACCTTTTCGGAGCCAATCAGCAGCAGCAGCGCGCTTATCTGGTTAATGATTGTAAAGAGTCTGATATGATACGTGTAGAGCGGATTGTCGGGCGGATACCGCACTATCCCGGCCAGCACCTGACCGCTTTCAACCGTCACCTGCCAGGTCGCATTGGACAGGCCCAGAGAAAACCCCGCCAGCCCGCTGATTATCAGCACAGTCGCCAGCGGATTTGAGCTCGCATATTTACGAATCTTGCCGACCATCGGGCGGGGCCTCATCAAACCCTATTTTGCTTTCGACTATGTAGGGCGGCCGGCCCTTTATTTCGTGGTGAATCTTGCCTATGTATAGCCCGAGAATCCCGATGGTGAAAAGGATTGTCCCGCCCAAAAAGAGCATCGTTACCATAATTGCGGGCCACCCGGGCCGGTGCATATCGAGAAAGACCCTTGTCACGATGATGTAGAGCAGATAAATGAATGCGCCAACAGAAACAAGGAACCCAAGAAGAAGCGAGAAGTACAGAGGCAGCTCGGAAAAAGACACCAGGCCGCGAATGAACTCCTTCATAGGATTGAGGCTCCTGAGCAGGGAGAAATGTGTCTTACCGGCAAACCTTGCATCCCGTTCGTAGAGGACCCGCACCTGCTTGAAGCCGATCCACCTGACCAGCCCTCTCATAAAAGGGTCGTATTCGTTCAGCCGAACAAGCTCATTGACGGCCCGGCGAGACAGCAGCTTGAAATCCCCCATGTTCTCAGGTATGTCAATATCGGCCACCGAGTTGATTATCCTGCAGGCCTGCCTGGCCAGCCAGATCTTAAAGGCGGTTTCCCCCTTTCTCGCGGTCCTGGTCGTGTGCACCACTTCGGCGCCTTCTGAGAGCTTCTCAAGAAGCTTCGGAATAAGCCCAGGCGGGTCCTGCAAATCGCTGTCCATATACACGACCGCATCGCCTTTTGCGTGCCTCAGGCCCGCCATAGCGCACGGAGCACACCCAAATCGCCTGGACATGTTGATGACCTTGATTCTTCCATCCTTCTGATTGTATCTCAACAGCAGCTCCAGAGAGCCGTCGCTGGATGCATCATTGACGAATATCAGCTCATAGCCCAAATCCAGTGGGTCGAGCGTTTGACGCAGCCTCCTGATGAGCTCGTCTATGACCTCTTGTTCATTTCTAAAAGACAAAACAACCGAAAGAAGCACAACGTCTCCTTCCACAAAACTCCAATCATTCAACCGACCGGCTGCGGCCCGCCAAGTCTCCCCGGAACGTCTGACAATAGGCTCTTCTTTTGAAGGCGGCCAAATTCCAGTCTATTGAGCATTCAGCGACGGCTCTGGCATATAAATCTAACAGGCTGACGCTCTAATGCAAGAGAAGATATGATATAGAATCGCCGTTGCCGTGTTTGGCTATTCCTGTTTTCCGGGAATCTCGTAGAGCGTCATAGTCTCGTTCCGGCCAACAACAGGCAGCGAAAGTTGCCGGTCGGCCGGTGTCAGAATATCGGTTGCGGTGAATTCCATTCTTATCTACTACTCTGCTGTCTTTCTCATATACAGCCCGTCGAAGCGCGTTTTGCTGTAGAGTTCGTCCAATCCACCCTCGCTGATGTCGAGCTCAAAATCTGAGATGAATCTTGGCTTCTTCAATTTGATCAGCTCGTAAATATCATAATCGCCGTACTTGTTGTCTGTAATTCTGTTGTACGTGCCGAAGCAGCGGTTTTCGCCGAGGGAAAACCAGAAGTAATGGAGGTCGGGCCTGTAAACGTTGAATGTGTTGTAGCCGTCATATACAAAATCGGAGGCCTTTGAATTGGCAAGGACAAAACCGGCCTTCTCAAATTGTATGTCTTCTCTGGCAATGTTGGCCTTTTTGACAAGATACGTCGTCGGTATGAATATGATCAGGAGAATGAGCAGCATTCTCGGAGGCCCGGCAAGCTTGAGGTTGTCAAAGGCGATTTTGAGAAAACACCCGATAACTACGCTAAGAACGGCGATAAGCGGCATGAAGTAGTATCGCCAGGGACTTCTAACCAAAAATAGTGTAAGAAACAATACTAATGCTATAAATGCAACCGCCTTGAGCTCCCCGGTTGTCTTCCTGTTCACAAGAATCAAAAGTACAGCGAGAGCTGAAAGCCCCCAAAACACCCGGTACTGCTTGCTCCAATCCATCATCACAAAGGGTGACAGCTTGTATCCCAGATTGCACGCTGCATTCGTGAGCCAGTTCGTCAGGATGTAATCGTGAAATGCGCCCACTGTCAGCAGGCACACCAGAAGAACAAGCTGAGGAAGCAGAAAGAAAAGACAGAAGTACAACAAGTCCTTTGCCGGGAGTTTCCTCCGGATCAAACGGCAGGCAAGTATTCCGGCATAGGCGAGCAAGAGAAATATAGTCTTCTGCAGGAACAAAAACGAAATTGAGGCAAAAAGGCCTGAAAACGCCATGAACTTGGCCTTTTTCTCCTGAAGATACCTCACCAGGAAGTGGATGGAGATAAGGCTGAAAAGCAGCATCGGAACGTCCGGCCTGATCTCGATCGTCGAATCCACGAAAAAAGGCATGGAAAACAGCAGAACTACCGAAATAAGCCCTGCCTCTCTCGACATTGTCAGCGTCCGGGATATCGAATATACCAGGAAAGCTATCGCGAGCGAGACGGCAAATATCAGAATACGACAAGCCATCATAGCCTCGACCGTCTCCCCGAAGATCCACAGAAGTGGCGCCATCAGATACCACAACAGCGGATTATGATGCTGGAAAAAGTCGCGATACGGGACATGCCCGTCCTTCACATACCAGGTGCTGTGAATATGCTCGAACTCATCGATGAAGAAAGACCCGTTAACGGATTTGAGCAGCACCATCGAAGTAAGAAAGACAACAATAGCGAGTAAGCTGTAAAGATGTTTTCTACTCGGGCTCATCTTTTCTTTCCGCCGATTCCTTTCGTAACAGCGCTCCACGTATGGAAGGCCGCTTTCCAGCGTTTGAAGCTGGCGCCTGTGGCGGTGCAGCCCCGGTAGAGTTTCTCTTGGTGTGAGTCCCAGCGCTTGACATAGGCATCGTTGACAAATATCAGCTCATAGTCCCAATCCAATGGGTTGAGCGTCTGGCGCAGCCTCTTAATGAGCTCGTCCTGGACCTCTTGTTCGTTTCTAAAGGACGGAACAACCGATGAAAGCATTCCGATTTCCTTTCACACTTTGCTCGTCATTTCGCGCAAAGACGGAATCTTTTGGCCGCCTATTTCTCCGTCTCGCCGCCGCTTCTTGGGGCCGGCGTCGCTTGGACAACTTCGGGTCTGCTCTTCTTGGCATCGGGCAGCGTTTTGATTCTCTGTGATTTCTCTGCGGTCTCCAGCTCCTCAACGGAGCTTGAGAGTTGTTTTGCTTTTTGCTTTTGCAGCTCCCTGTAATCCTCGCGCTCCGGCTTATAGAAGATGATTTGGCTGCCGCTGAACTCGAACTTAAACGGCACATGGATGTTCTTCGCAAGCGCCTCTCTTACCATTTTTTGACTTGAAGGCGCTGCGAACAAAAGCAGAAATCCGCCCCCGCCGGCGCCGGTAATCATACCTCCAATTGCCCCCGCGGCGCGGGCCTGCTCGTATAGCTCGTCCACGTGACTGCTCGACACGTCGGGGCTGAGGCTTCTCTTCAACGTCCATGCCTGATGAAGCAGCTCCCCAAATTCGCAAATGTCGCCGTCACTCTGTAGAACATCCACGCCTTTACCCACCATTCTCTGCATCTGTTTCACAAGGAGGTATTTGCCGGCAATATCTTCCACGTAGTCTCTGACTATGCTCGAAGCGGCGGGCTCTAATTCCGTGAAGAAGAGCATCAAATGAGAATTCAGCTCCTCGATTCGGCCCGGCCGCAAAGTAATGGGACGAACATCAAATTCACCGCTCCTGGAGAAATCAATCTGGTTAAAACCGCCGTAAGCGGCGCACACCTGGTCCTGGGACCCCACTATCTCCTTTATCAGATTGTGCTCGATGTGAATGCTCTCGATCGCCAAGCGTCTCTTGTCCGGCATGATGCCCTGCTGGGCGTATAAAGCGTGCAGCAGCCCCACTGTAAAGGAAGAGCTTGACCCCAGCCCCGTCCTGGCGGGCAAATCACCGTCGTGGTGAATCTCAAAACCATAGTCGAGTTTTAGAAAACGAAGGGTCTCGCGAACGGCAGGATGCTGAATTTCATCTATACTGCGGCAGTTCTCGATTTGTGAATAGACCAGCCGGGTTTTGTGCTCGAAAAAGGGCGGCAAAATCCGGCACGAAATATAGCAGTATTTGTTGATCGAAGCGCTCAGGACGCTGCCGCCGTGCGCGCGATACCAGTTCGGGTACTCCGTCCCTCCGCCGAAAAATGATATTCTAAACGGCGTTCGACTTATGATCATCCTTCAAGCCTCCTTGCTCGCCGAACAAAAGAATTGTTCCGCCGCGGCATACGACTGGGGTGTTCCGATATCTATGAATCTTCTTTCAACACAATACCCAAAGAGGTCTTTTCCCGCCAGCTTGGGAAAGAAGTCACGCTCCAGCGAGCGGCGCTTCCCCTGCTCGATGCCCCCAATCAGCGGCTTCTTGAGCAGGTACACGCCCGCGTTTATCCAGCCCGGCCCTGCAATCTCACTTTTTTCCTCGAAAGACACAATGATATTGTCCTTGCCGATATTCACACTGCCGAATCGCCTTGTGTCGGCGACTCTCGCCAGAAGCAGGGCGGCCTGCCGCTCCTGCTCGAAGAACCAGCTCACATACGCATTCAGATCGGCATCTATAAAAGAATCGCCGTTCATTACCAGGACGGTCTCCGAGGCCAGATGCCTAAGGGCCAGCCTCAGAGCTCCTGCGGTGCCGAGCGGCTCATCTTCTTTGGAATACACAATGTGCAGCGGCCCGTGGCTGTCCCCGAAGCACTCTTCTATGGTCTCGGCCATATATCCTGTGCTGATAACGACTGTTCGCAAGCCGGCCGACGAGAGCTGGTCCAGGAGGTACGCCAGGAAGGGCCGCCCCGAGACTTCGGCCAGCACTTTTGGCCTGTCGCAGACTACCGACCTCAGCCGTGTGCCGAATCCGCCGGCCAATATCACTGCCGTAATCTTAGATGTTTCCTGCATCGATCCTTCACGCATCAATCCATCGCATCAGGCTTGTCTGGCAGTCAACTGGCTGCGATACCATTTGTAGGTCTTTTGCAGTCCGTCCCGCAAGTCCGTTTTGGGTTTCCAGCCGAGAGATAGAAACCTCGTGCTGTCCAAGAGCTTTCTCGGCGCGCCGTCCGGCTTACTCTTGTCCCACAAGACTTCGCCCCTGTAATCGACAATCTCAGCGATTATCGACGCCAGCTCTTTGATAGAGTAGTCTATACCCGTGCCTATATTATAGTGGCGGTTCTCAAGATTCTCGCCGTGTTGCACCGCAAACAGCGAAGCAGCCGCAACGTCCCGGCTATAGATGAATTCCCGTCTCGGCCGCCCGCTGCCCCACAATGTCACGGTCCCGGCCCCGCTTACCTTTGCCTCGTGGAATCTGCGAAGCAATGCCGAGAGCACGTGGCAATTGTCTATGTCGAAGTTGTCGTTGGGCCCGTACATCGAATTCGGCGTCAATGCAACGAAACGGTTCTTGCCGTATTGTTCGTTATAGACCCTGCATCCGACAAGACCCGCGATCTTCGCCGCAGCGTACCCCAGGCTCGTTTCTTCCACCATACCGGCCAACAGGTATTCCTCTTTCATTGGCTGCGGGCACTCTTTCGGATAAGTGCACGAGGAGCCGTAGAAAACCAGCCTCTCGACATCAAATTCCCGGCAGGCTTCAAAGACATTGTTCTGTATCGCCAGGTTCACGCGAAGATATTCAGCCGGATGGGTCTTGTTGTCGATGATGCCTCCAACTTTCCCCGCCGCCAAAAAGACGTATTCGGGCCTCTCGGCCGAGAAGAAACTGAACACCCCGTCCTTGTTGGTCAAGTCGAGCTCTTCGTGAGAGCGGGTGACTATGCTGCCGAAGCCGCCGGCAGCCAGTTCTTCCATAAGGGCCGAACCCAGCAGCCCCGTGTGCCCGGCTATATATATCTTCGAATCCTTATTCATTTCCGTTTCTGCCGTTGGCCGCGATTGACTGAACCTTAATCACGTTGTCAATACCTGTCTCGAAGGAATAAGTCAAATGAAAATGCGCGATCAGGTGCGATGAGCGACAATATACCCGCCGGAATCGGGAAAGTGTTGGAGTGCGTACGCAGACTAAGCCTGCCAGAAGCATTGTGCAGAGGGATGCTTGCGAGGCGGGCAGACGTGGCACGGGTGTCCCGCCCGTGTTCGCCCGGGTCATTTTTCCGGGCGGGGCGGCGCTCTTATCCGGGCCGAACGTCAAATCGGCTCAGGAAAAATGCCGATCACAGGCTCTCTTATAGCAATACCGAAGATTCCTCAGAGTATTCGGACTCCTGATTGGACATTCTCGTGCGCTCGGCCATAGGAGACTCGCGTCTTCCTTGCTCCTCGCTGCGATCCAGAGGAGACCACCTGTTCTTGGCCTTGTTTGCTATCTCAACGAGGCGACCGATGACGATCTCGGCGGTGTCGTCAAATGGGTCAACGACAAAACCCTTGAGTTTGTCGTACAGTTCATCTGAGATTTGTACGCTTTTCATAATCACACCCCGGCATGACCAACCTTGATTGTTGATGTTGTTCTAAGGCTACGCGGCACATCAGGCCCACACTACAAAATATACGATTCAATTGGCGTCTCGGCCAAATGGCGGAAACAGCATTTGGTGGTAGAATCCGCGTTTTTTCAGAAGCAACCGTGCGTGTTGCGGAAGGGCCGATAATTCAAAGCCCGCTGTTCTCCCCCGGCGGCGCCGATGGCACGGACTTCAACTGGCAACCCGACTGTCGTATCCTGTCTATGCAATCGTACTCAGTCCTCTATCCGTTTCCGGACGAGGCAGATATGCCCATTTCCGGCAGCCTCGCACGCGCACGCGGTCACCGAGTTTGTGGTTCGAGAACGGTGCGGACCTCGGATGGATGGACGCCGGCGGTATCTGCGATGGCGCGAAGAGTCATGTCGGGCGTTGCTTCAAACCCTGCCTTCTTGAGCCGCTCAATGCAGGTTTCTATGTCCAGTCCCATCTGTTCGCAGTATTGTTTGACTGTCAGTCGCCCAAAGCCCCGGCTGGGCCCGCCTTCGACTTGGCTGTCGCCGGTCTCGGCCTGAGTATCGACGCGCTGGCCGGGTCCGCCCGCGCCTTGTCCGTGTCCGCCGCCTCCCTTGCCCGCTCCTCCATAACCTCTGCCCGGGCCGGTCCGGCCAAGGGCAATGTCATAGAGCTGCATCGGTGCCATACGGTAAGCCTCCGCCAGTTCGCCCAGAATGGCGTCCGGCGAGTCAACTTCAATCCCTTTTGCCCTGAGGTTTGCAAGCATCGTCTCGACATCCACGTCCGGGATCTGCTTGCTCAGTTCGCCGAGACTCAGCAGTTCCGCGTGCGGGATGGGGGCGCGCTGCCGCGGCGTGTCCCAACTGCGCTTTATGGCCTCGTTCCAGTTCATAAGCGAGGAGAAAGGCCCAACATTCCTGAGCGCCCCGACAAACACGCCCACGCAAATCATCAGCGCCAGCACCCATTCGGTTCTAAAGGCGAACGCCTTGCTGACTTTGCTCTTGAAGTAGCTCACCAGCGCCTTCCAGTTGAGATACACGTGCAGAATCGACCCGGCCACAAACACAAGACAAAACCAGTCGTGCAGGGCGATCCACTGCCTCTTCGTCAGAGCCATTATGGTCCAGCCCGTCCAGTTCGCGATCCGCCCGGGAGGAACCACAAAGAGTATGACGCCTGTGAACGCCATCGCCACGAACGATACCGCCGACAGCACTGAAGCAAATGCCCGCCAATTGAACTGTCTATCCTTTTCAGCCATTCTATTACCTTTCCATTCATGATTTCTTGATGATAAGCTCCAGCGCGGGCCCTTACGCCGCCCGCCGGCCTCACCAAAAAGTGCAGGAACTGTGACTGCGCAGCGGGCTTGTGTGATCAGGCTGCTGACCTGCTTGACGCCCAAAGATTAAATGAGTATGGGTCGCGAAGGCCAACGGAGCAGGAGGGATTCGAACCCCCGTTACCCGAAAGGGTAAAACGGTTTTC
>CAYGZM010000118.1:0-11414 GCA_964354365.1 uncultured Pirellulales bacterium | reverse complement strand
CCGTGTTTTGAAACATTTCTGCACCTTTTCAATGCCACAATTATATCAAAATCTTACTCGAATTGCCTTTTATTTTTTCAATATTTTCTATCTGCCGCCTTAAATACCGTCTTTGTGGTGAAATCTTTGTTGCCCTTTTTGCGATTATTCGCCTAACTCTCTTAAAATAAACGACTTACCCGCCTTTTTGCTCGAATCCCCGCGGAATTGAGGCGAAAGCTGCCGAGTCTGGACTGCCGCCTGACCGAGGCCCGCTGCCCCCAGCGCCTGCCCATAAGCGAGCTTGTGGCTGAGGCTGTGAGCAAATTAGCGTGACTTGCCCCGGGTTTCCAGGTTAATTAGTAACGAAATGTCAAGCACGCACTGAATCTTATGAAGGATTGAAGATGCTGGCCGAGAAGAAAATGCTCACTTGCCTGATGCTCTGGCTGCAATTGTTTCTGACCGGTTCAGGAGGTGCCGACGGAACGACCGACGCCGGCCTCGCCACGCCGGCAAAGCAGAAAATCGCCGAAATCCCGGATAACACCATCTTGCATTTAGGTCACAGCGCCAACCTCATGAAAATTGGCGGCAGCGTCCTTGTCTTCGATTATCCCTTTGGCGGCGAGTCATCCGAAGCCATGCTATACCGCCTGGACCCCAACGAATTGAAGGATGAGAAAGTCTATGTATTCGCCTCTCACCGTCACGGGGACCACTTCAACAGCAGCATCCTCTCGTGGAAAGACCGGATTCCCCGCATCAAGTACATACTATCCTGCGACATACTTCGCCGCCCCGACGACGCAATTGTGATTAGGCCGGGGCAGGCGATAGAAGTTGACGGTATCAAGGTTCGCGCCTATCCATCAACCGATGCCGGCGTCGCCTTCTCGGTCTATCTCGCCGGCAAACACATTTACTTCTCTGGCGATAACGGCTTTTGGAATTGGGAAAACACCAAGTCGCAAGAGGATTACCTTCTCGAAGCCCTCGCCCCTATCGACAGGTCGCTGCCGATAGATATTGCCTTCCAGGTCTGTGACCCGAAAGCGGACGGCAAGGGAGAAGGCGGCATAGGCATATTTGAGCTTACCTTCCAGCCGAGGCTGCTGGTTCCGCTGCACCTCCGCGGCGACTACGAATTCCCGAAAAAGGTTGAGCCTCTGTTAAAACAACGAGGATTCAAGCACACATTCTGGGCGGTTTCGCGCCTGGGCGAGTCAATTACGTTTGACGGTTTGGATACCCCTGGCACTGAAAGAAAGCCCGCTGACTCGCTCCACCAGGCTGCCGCCGACGGTGACGTCGATCGCGTCAAATTGCTCATTTCGACCGGCGCCGACGTCAATGCAAAGAACGCTGACAGACGCACGCCGCTGCACCTCGCAGCCGCGTTAGGCGGCAAGGACGCGGTGCTTATGCTCGTTCGCAGCGGTGCCGATATCAACGCAAAGGACAAGAACAGCCGCACGCCCTTGCACATAGCAGCCACCGCGTACAAGACGGATGTGGTCAAGCTCTTTGTCGCTGGCGGCGCCGACGTCAATGCAAAGGACCAGGCCGGTCGCACGCCTCTGCACGTCGCGGTCGGGGTCGGTGCGGACGCCATAGTCGAAGTCCTTATCACAGGCGGGGCCGATGTCAATGCAAAGGACCAGGCCGGTCGCACGCCTCTGCACCTGGCGGCTGCTACTCCCGATATTGTTCTTGCAAGGCTGCTCATTGCTAATAGCGCCGAGATCGATGCGCCCGACCGGGAGGGCGCCACGCCGCTGTACCTTGCCGTCGAGACAAACCAAAAGGATTTGGCCCAGCTCCTTATCGAGAAGGGTGCAGACGTCAACGCAAAGGACAAGAGCGGCCGTACCCCTCTGCACTGGGCCGTCATTGAGGGCCTGAAGGATATGGCTGAATTCCTCATTGCCAAAGGCGTTGACGTCAATATCATAGACACGTATGGTCATACCCCGCTAAAGATAGCGAACCTCTCAAAACGCACCGAAATCGCCGCGATGCTCAGTGAACACGGCGCAAAAGAATAGCACCGCACCATCGCCGATATACGCGCAACACATCTCGTGGCGCAACACAGTTGCCTCTTTGTCCCGGCCTTGCTATACTAAACCACGTCGAATTTAGCAACGTAAGTGCATAGGTTTGAATGCGAAATCTCAGCTTCAATGTTAAAACACTCACCTTCACAGCCGGCCTCTGTTTGTCAGCAATCTTTGCCGGTGTTGCTCTATCCGGCGACTCCAACGACGCCGCTTTACCACGCCTGCTCCAGGAATTCCTCGCCGGCCCTATGGCGGATGTCGATGAGGTCATCTTCGCCGCTCGCCAGCCCGGTGCAGGCGGCCACTGGTATGAGAACTTCGGCTATTACGCCCACGACGAAAACCAGAAGCTCTTTCGCGCGATGGGCCAATTGTGCAGATTGAACATTCGAACAGGAAAGCTCCGCATCCTCCTCGACGACAAGCAGGGTTCCGTCCGCGACCCGCAGGTCCATTACGACGCCAGGAGAATACTCTTTTCCTATCGCAAGGGCGGCTCGGACTACTTCCACCTCTACGAGATTAACATCGACGGCTCCGGCCTAAAGCAGCTCACCGACGGGCTGTATGACGATATTGAGCCTACGTATCTCAGCGACGGCGGAATTATGTTCTGCTCCAGCAGGTGCAAAAGATGGGTCAATTGTTGGTACTCCCAGGTCGCAATCCTCTATCGCTGCGACCCCGACGGCGCCAACATCACTCCCATCTCCGCCAACATCGAACAGGACAATACTCCCTGGCCTTTGCCCGACGGCCGGCTCCTCTACCAGCGATGGGAGTACGTGGATCGCAGCCGGGTCGCCTTCCACCACCTCTGGACCTGCAACCCCGACGGCACAGGCCAGATGGTCTATTACGGAAACATGCACCCCGAAACCCTGATGATTGACGCCAAGCCAATCCCAGCCCGCCCAAGCACCGGCGGGCCAGCCTCCGACAACAAGGTCGTTGCCGTCTTCTCGCCCGGCCACGGTAAGGCCGAGCACGCAGGCGACATCACCATCGTTACTCCCAAATCCGGGCCCGACGACCTCGGCTCCGCCCGCAAGATTACACAAAATCCCGAATACCGTGACCCCTGGGCATTCTCCGAAGATTGCTTCCTTGTTGCCAAAGGCCCCTCGTTGCTCATAATGAACGCACAAGGACAAGCCGAGGAGGTCTTCCGTCTGCCTCCGGCCCTTGTCAAAGCCAAAGTCGAGCTTCACGAGCCGCGCCCCTTGATCCGCCGGGACCCTGAGAAGCTGATTCCCCATCGTACTGTGCCCGCCGCTCTTACCGGAAGGCTTGTATTGGCCGACGTATATAGCGGCCGGCGAATGGAAGGCGTCAAACGCGGCGATATCAGCAAACTCCTCGTAATGGAGACGCTGCCCAAGCCGGTCAATTACAGCGGCAAAATGCCCCCCATCAGTTTCGGCGGCACCTTCACCCTCGTCCGAATCCTCGGCACAGTCCCGGTCGAGCCGGATGGCTCGGCCTATATGGAGCTGCCGGCGATGAGATCGCTGTTCTTCGTCGCCCTCGACGAAAACAACAACTCCGTCAAACGCATGCACAGCTTCCTGACCGTTATGCCCGGCGAAACCACAAGCTGCCTCGGCTGTCACGAGCAGCGGACACGCGCACCGGCAAACCTCGGCGGCGGCTCGGTAGCTGCCCTGCGGCGCCTCCCCGACAAGGTCACACCCATACCAGGTATCCCCGATATATTCGATTACCCGCGTGACATTCAGCCCATCCTTGACAAATACTGCCTCGAATGTCACGACTACGACAAACGGTCCGGCGGCGTCATCCTCACCGGCGACCGCGGCCCCATCTACTCCCACAGCTATTACACCCTCACCGTCCGCAACATGCAGGTCTCCGACGGTCGCGACCGGATGCGGACGAATCTGCCGCCGCGCTCCGTGGGCGCCGTCGCCAGCCCGATGATGAAGAAAATCGACGGCAGCCATCACGACGTGAAGCTCTCCGCCCACGAACAGGATATGATTCGTTACTGGATAGAGGCCGGCGCCCCTTACCCCGGCACTTATGCCGCATTGGATACCGGTATGATTGGCGGTTTCCCATTAAGTCAGTTGGATACATCCGACAGGACCTGGCCCGGCTCCATTGCCGCCGCCGAGGCTATCGAGCGCCGATGCCTGTCCTGCCACGACAAGTCCCTGCCCATCCCCCGCTTCATCTCCGACGATCTCGACCTGGTCCTGTCCAATCCCGACTTCAACGACGTCCGCTGCAAAATGTCCCGCCATATTATGTTCAATCTCACGCGCCCCGAAAAATCCCTTATCTTGCTTGCCCCGCTCTCCCCTCACAGCGGCGGCTATGGCCTCTGCGCAGAACACGACAGCAAGGCTGGCGAATCCAGGCCCGCAGCCGTTTTCGCCGACACAAACGACCCCGACTATCAAAAGATTCTTGCGATGTGCGCCGACGGCGGGGATTACCTCGATAAGAACAAGCGTTTCGATATGCCCGGTTTTCGCCCGACTCCGCAATACGTCCGAGAGATGCGAAGATTCGGCATCATTACCGACAACGTCGCCGAAAACCCCGCTATCGACGCCTATCAGGCCGATGGGGCCTACTGGCGCTCGCTCTGGCACCGACCGCCGGGAAATTAGCATCCGAAAATTATATGCTGTACAATCGGTCCACCAATTATTTATGATGACAGGCAGGCTCGTGCTCTGTAATACGTAGTCTGACAAGCTGTCATGCTGAATGAAGTGAAGCATCTGGTCTGCGTAGGGAGATGTTTCCCCACGCTTGGAATGGATCCGTCGTTTGAGATGTCACACACTCGCATATCAGAAGAATCGTGTACTTGTGAAACGTCTATTAGGGAGTCTGACACAATGCAGGCAAAACAAAACAGTATCGACAGAAGGAATTTCCTCAGAACAGTTGGGGCCGCGGGCTTAGGCTCGGTTTTGGTCGGCTGCCGCCACAAAGAGCAGGCTGAACCCAATGCCGTGGAGGCCCAGCCCGCCCAGGCGCCTGCGGGCCAGCCCCCCAAATCGCCGCCGAAAGACCAGATCGCTCAGATGCCTAAGCGAAAGCTCGGCAAAACCGGAGTCGAGGTCCCCGTCCTTGCCCTCGGCACGATGTTCAACCTCGTTGACAACCAGATCGTCCTGAGAAGCACCCTCAAATATGGCGTCAATTACTGGGATACCGCCAACAACTACGCCGGCGGAAACAGCGAGCTTGGCATCGGAAAGTTCTTCGAAAACAATCCCGAGACGAGGAAAGACGTCTTCCTCGTTACTAAAGCCTCCTCTGCGAAAACGCCCCAGGAAATCGAGCAGAGGCTCCAGACCTCACTCAAGAGGATGAACACCGACCACATCGACCTCTACTACGCTCCTCACGCCGCTTCCGAGCCGGCCGAGTTGACCGAAGACATCGGAAAGTGGGCCGAGGATGCCAAAAAACGCAAGCTCATAAGGTACTTCGGCTTCACCACCCACAAGAATATGGCCGGCCTTCTTGCCGCAGCCGCAAAACTCGACTGGATTGACGTTGTTATGCCCGCATACAATTTCCGCATTATGCAGGACCCTGAAATGCTCGCCGCCGTCGAAGCCTGCCACAAAGCCAACATCGGGCTTATCGCAATGAAGACTACCGGCAGGACCACGCTTGAAAGATTCCGCCAGCCGATCGAGACCGACGCCGACAAGAAAATGATCGCCCATTTCCAGCAGCGGGGCTTCTCGCCCGAACAGGCCTGCATCAAGCTCGCGCTTCAGGACGAAAGGATAAGCTGTGCGGCCGTCCAGATGGAAAATCTCGACGTCCTCAAGGCCAATGTCGCCGCCGTGCTCGACAAAACCGAGCTCACCCAGGCCGACAAAGACGTCCTCGCTGAATACGCCGCAGTCACCTGCTCAGGCTATTGCGCCGGCTGTGCGCATATATGCGATGCCGTTCTGCCCGATACGCCTTACGTCAGTGACATAATGCGCTACCTGATGTACCACAACAGCTACGGCCACCGCGAACGGGCCGCAGACCTCTTCGCCCAAATCCCCGCCGGCGCAAGAAACAAGCTGCTCGCCGCGGATTACACCGCCGTCGAGGCCCGCTGCCCACAGCGCCTGCCGATACGCGAACTGGTCGCAGAGGCCTTTGCTAAACTGGCTTGACCGCCATCGTAGAAGCTCCGCCGTGCCACGTAGGCTCAGTTGTAAGGTTGGCTTTCTCGTCTAAATGCGATAAACGAAAACGACATCTAAAGAGTAGCTTCATACGCAGTACCGGATTTCGTGAGTTCTATGACTATCCTGTCATTTCGACCGAGCGAAGCGAGTGGAGAAATCTGTCAAAACAGTTACAATCTTTTCGTCTCATACTCGGGCCATTTATGAAATGTTGTAGTAGTTGTAGTATTCACAGGCCACGGCCTTGAAGCAGGAGAAAAGATATGTTCCACTCAGTAATCGAGTTCCTCAAAAACGCCGTCGCCGAGCAGATTGTCGATGACCCTGTCTGGGCGATCGTGGCGCTGACAGGGCAGTTAGTATTTGGCGGGCGATTTGTTCTCCAGTGGCTGGCCAGCGAATACAAAAAACAATCCTATGTGCCGACGTCCTTCTGGTTCGTATCGCTCGCAGGCAGTCTGATATTGTTCAGCTATTCTGTTCACATAAGAAATATTATTTTTATGGCCGGGTTCTCCCTGAACACCCTCATATATCTGCGTAACATCCATTTGATTTACAAAAGCGCCAAAAGAGTCAACGTGCCGGCTGTGAATAGGACGAGTGGTTAAGATGTCATTGTCGCCGCAGAATAAGTTGGACGCCGCAGCCACCGGCAAACGGGCAAAGTGGATTCTCGTTTGTGGCGCACTGATTCTCTCGGCTGTTAGTGCGTCGTGGATGCTTTCTGCCAGAACATTAGACAGTCACGAGTGCTTTGTCTCGGTCACCGCGCGTGAAATGCTTCAAAGCGGCGACTGGATATTTCCCACCATAAACGGACAGCCCAGACTCAATAAGACGCCGCTTCCCTATTGGCTTGTGGCCGCTCTCGCTGAAATCACAGGCCGAGTTAATGAATTCACCGCGAGACTGCCGAGTGCCGTTTTTGCGCTTCTCTCGGCGGCGGCCATACTCTACTTTGTGAATCGGTGGCTTTCTTTCAGAACTGCGGCCCTTTGTACGGCGGTCTGGGCGACATCATTGAGCTATGTTCACTGTTCACATAGTGCCAGGCCGGATATGGCGCTTGCATTCTTCGTTATGCTTTCCCTGCTGAGCTTCTATTCAGCGGTTACCACCACGAGTCATAGAGAGCGGGTTGTCTGCATGCTCATTTTCTGGACCAGCTTCGGCCTTGCTAACCTTGCCAAGGGACCTGCGCCCGTGCCATACGTTTTTATCCCGGTTCTTCTTCACGTTGCCCTTAATCGAAAGTGGAGGCTCTTACCCAGGCTGTTGCCCGTTATCGGAAGTATCATTGTTCTGACTATCGTGCTGCCGTGGCCTCTGTTTATCGCTCACAAGTTGAACTGGGATTTGTCCCTGTGGAAGAATGAGTTCATCGACCGCTTTTTCGGCGATTACGCGCCGGCCAACTTCCCTATCTACTACTACTTCCTGATCATGTTCAAGTATGTAACGCCCTGGGTCGCTTTCCTGCCGATGGCCTTGGTTGCTCCCTTCTACAGGGTCTGGGCGGAGAAACGACCGCTGATGAGATATCTATGGCTTTGGTTTGTCGCCGACTTCGCTTTTCTTACCATTGATGCCGGCAAACGCCAGCACTACATACTGCCTTTGATGCCCGCGATGGCGATTCTCATGGGAATTCTCTTGGAAGATATGGTTTTTGTCCGAAACGCGTGCAAGCAGAAATTCGCCAAAAATACCCTGATGGCCCATGCTTGTGTCGTACTTGTGGGCGCCATTGGCGGGCTCATATTTATTGCCTTTGCGATGCCCCAGCTTTTGGGCCGTTCCCTCGTGCTTGGTATAGTGACGATAGCGGCGACTGTCGTTGTCCTCATCCTGTTTGCCAAAGCAAGACCCGCACTCGCATGTGGGGCGCTATTCACTGGTATCGTCGTCTGGATTATGGTTTGTTTTGCAGGTTTTTCGACCGTACTGGATCATGACCGATATGCTCGCGATTTTGCGAGAAGCGTTGTGCGGATAGTGCCGCCATCGGATAGACTCGTGGCCTATGGACAGATCTCCGGCAGATTCGTGCAGTATTTTGGCAAAGTGGTGCCGGGGATACGGGATGAGTCGATCCTGCACGATCGCTATGAACAAGGCGACTGGGTTGTCTGCACTTATGATTATTTGAAAGAATTGGCGTCCAATGACTGGCTCAGACAGGTGTACCGCCAAGAGCAGCATGGAAAAGAAGATACCGGCGGCGCGCTCTTCCACAAATCAGCGCCCCTTGTCACGGACGAAGATAACAGCAGCCCTAAGGGCGAGCCTCTTTTGCCAGGGCGCCGATAAATTCAATCTCTTCTTTCGTCAACTCTCGATCGTCGATGATTTTCTTGACTTCTTTGGTAGCTTGTTCGAACGCGTATCTCTGGCTTTTCAGCAGCCACGCGGCAACCAGCATAGCTACCCTTTTGTCGTCGGCGCTGCCTCCGTGCAGGAGCACCGGTAAATTCTCTGTGTTAGCCATAATCGCCAGAAACCACTCCTGAGTCTGCGTGTCCGGCAGGAAACCGGCTTTATCAATTGGCATCTCAAAATACTTGATTCCGTTGGTCCTGACGAATACTATTTCCTCATTGTGCCAGTTCTCTTCCCTATGCTCCGACAACAGACGGATGTTTACAATTGCTGCAATATTATACTTGTAAAGCAGCCGGATATAATCCATCCCTCGCGGCTGGCCGCTCACATACAGTGCGCCCGGCTTGATAATACGGAAACCCCGGATATGAAAATGGCGGACTAAGAGAATTGTCGCTGCAATCAGGACTATTACTACGCCGAGTCCGCTGTGTGAGCGTTTCCTTTTCTTCATGGTTCCTATCTGCTGCTAATCCTCTCTGCGATGCACGCCGCGTACCGCGTATGTCTTCTTGTTCAGCGAACCGAAATAAACTCTGCTCAGCATTTCACCTATCAAGCCGGTGGATATGAGCATAGATCCGACCAGCACGAGGACTATTGCCAGGGCCGCCAGCGGCCCGTGAGCAATAAAGATGGGTACGTTGTACGCGATTTTGTCGTAGAGTACGTATGCGACAAGCACTCCCGCCGCGCCGATACAATACATGGCGTATCTGCCGAAGAAATACAACGGCTTTGTGAGGTACCCGAGCAAAAATGTCAGCGTCAGCAAGTCAAAAACAACCCTGAACGTTCTCGATATTCCGTAATTGCTGGTCCCTTTGGGACGGGCAACGTTCGTTATAGGTATCTCGATGACCTTAGCGCCGCTGTTTGATAGAATTCCCGGAATGAACCGGTGCATCTCCCCGTAAAGCTCAAGCCCCTCAATTATCTCACGCCGGTAAGCCTTAAAGGTCGTCCCGAAATCGTGAATCTCCGCGCCGCTTATCTTCCTGGCAAGCCGGTTTGCTATTAGTGAAGGAATCATTCTCGCAAACAAATTGTCAACACGGTCCTTACGCCATCCGCTGACTATATCATAACCCTCTTCAATCTTCGCAATGAGATCGGGAATCTCCTCAGGCAGGTGCTGAAGGTCGCCGTCCATTGATATTACTATTCTGCCCCCTGCGAAATCAAACCCCGCCGCCAGTGCCGGGGTCTGTCCGAAATTGCGGCGAAGCTCAATAACTATCACATTGCGGTCCTTTTCGGCGATTTCTTTCAACAGACTTAACGTACTGTCCGTGCTGCCGTCGTCCACAAAGACCGCCTCGTAACGCAGGCCCGTTTTCGTCATCGTGGCGGTCAGCCTTTCATAAAGCTCACGGATCGCACCCTCTTCGTTGTAGCAGGGCACGACAATCGAACAATCTGCGTTACACGTCCTCTTATAGCTGTCCATAATGAACTAATTCTATTTTTGCGTCCCTGAAATACTGCTTTGTCCTCTCGCTGCAAAGTGCGTCGAGTTCGCCCTTTCGCTGGTCAACCAATCTGGTTTTACCCGGGTCAAGGCCGTCTGCGTATCCCGGGTGAGTCATTACTTCCACAATCGCCGCAGAATTATACAGAGTAACGGCCTTGAAGAAGCTTATATCTATTTTCCCTGTATGTGCAATACCAAAAAAAGCGTTCGTTTTCAACAAACCCGGCTCTTGCATCCGGTTTATCCGCGCCAGAGGGCGAATAAGGCCGGCCCTTTTCCTCCCCCCTTCGCCTGCCGCAGGCCAGGGCGGCCGACAGACCCCTCTTGGCTCAAACGTCCAGCGGACGGCGCCGATTCCGAAATCCTTGGCCAATTCGCATACTATCCGAAATACTACGGGTAAAGCGTGAATATGTTTGTGCGAATCCAGATGAGTTGGCCTTAGCCCCTTATCGATTACCCACTGAATCTGGGCGGCAAGTTCCCCCCGTATTGCCGTTCTAATTCTTCGCCTTGCAAGGCATAAAGCGAACAGCCTGAAAGCCGAACAGGCGAATTGCCCGTCGCACTCGACCAGGGCATCCATGCCGTTGTTCTTCGATAACGGTCTGCCTTCGGAAAGATTCAAATGGACCCCGATCCCGAGGCTGCGGTTTGCCTTCGCTATCTCGACGGCCTCTTGCGCGCCTGGCATGTTCGCCATGATTGTTGCGCTTCTCAGCACCCCCTCAATATGCGCCTGCGCAATGGCCCTGTTCACTCCGCTGCACAAGCCAAAATCGTCTGCGTTTATTATGACACGCTTGTTCATTAATCGCAGTCTAATCCACGTCTACAGACCCGTCAAACGAGTTCTGCGCTCACCCATTTGTTTCGCCAGCCGCCACAGAGCAGCCTGCCTGCCGTTGCCGGGAGCGTTTTTTGAATCCCTGAAACCGCCAAAAAATCCGCCCGTTTTTCATACTATAAGTGCAGTATTGGCAACCCTTTATGTGCGCATAGCACATTTTACTCTTGATTTTTCCGCCCATTTCCGTTATCATAATGGCATAGTTGGGGTCCAGCAGTTAACAATTTAACAGTTCTAATTTTCGAGACGGGCGATGAGGAAATTCTATTACGAAACGTGGCTCCCATTTACGTTGAACAAGAAACGAATTCTATTTCTTGCCATTGCAAGCTACATTGCCCTGTGTTGACCGGATTGTAGCGTCGCTTTAGTCCTCCGACCGCTCAGTTCTGAGCGGCCGTTTTTTTTGCGCATCCGCACGACATTTAGAGCCTATCCGAATAACTTGGTCGTCATGAGGCTGAGCGAAAAGCCCGAGGCCA
>CAYGZM010000117.1:0-11434 GCA_964354365.1 uncultured Pirellulales bacterium | reverse complement strand
TGCTGCGGGCGGTCGGGTTTAATAAGGCCGCCCTCAAACGGATGGTCTTGTATGAGCATTCGGGGCTTATGCTCGGCGGGCTGGTTTGTGGGGTGGTCGCTGCGATCGTGGCGGCAGGCCCCGAACTCAAATCGCCCGGCTCGGCGGTTCCATACCTGTCGCTGGCGCTGACAATTGCCGCGATAGCGGTAAGCGGCGTGGTGTGGATATGGATTGCCACGGTATTTGCGCTGAGTGGAAAAATGCTCGATGCGCTGAGAAATGAATAGGTCCGACAAGGAATATCAAACATCAAATCTCAAATAGTATGAAGAAGTTCATTGCCGGGGCCATACCGGCGGCGTTGGTCGTTGTCGGAATAATGTCCTTATACCTCTGGCTCAGCGCCGATGCGCCGCAACGGTTTGAGGTGCGATTGCCCGGCGCCGACAATAGGCCGGAAGGCCCCGGCGGTGGGGACGAACCGGCAACCATAAAGGGCCGGCTGCTCAAATCCGACGGAGTCCCCGCTGATTTACCCGGCGCCTGGCCTCGCTTCAGGGGCGCCGGCTTCGATGCAATAAGCCGGCAAGACGTTGCTCTTGAGCGGACCTGGCCTGCGGAAGGTCCCAGGGTGCTCTGGTCGGTTGAGCTGGGCGAAGGTTATGCCGGAGCGGCGGTTCTGGCCGGGCGGGTATATGTCGTTGACTACGACCACAAAGAGCAGGCCGATGCGATTCGATGTCTGTCGCTTGCCGACGGCAAAGAGATCTGGCGATATTCCTATCCCGTCAAGGTCAAGCGCTGGCACGGCATGAGTCGCACCGTCCCCGCTGTCACCGACAAGCACCTTGTCGCCATCGGTCCGAGATGTCACGTTACGTGCCTTGATTCGGTGACGGGCGAGTTTCGATGGATGTTAAACCTTGCCGGGCAGTCCAATACGAAAGTCCCGCAATGGTACACCGCCCAGTGTCCGCTGATTGAGGACGGCAGGGCGATAATCGCGCCGGCGGGCGATGTCCTTATGATGGCGGTTGACTGCAACAGCGGCGAAATCGTCTGGAAGACGCCGAACCCCGATGGCTGGGTGATGACGCATTCTTCAATCGTTCCGATGGAGTTCAAAGGCAGCCGGTTCTACGTATATTGCGCCGGCGACCAAATCAAAGGGGGCGTGGTAGGCATTTCCGCTCAGGATGGAAGCATCTTGTGGAAGTACGAACAGTGGAAAATGCGCATCAATGTCCCGATGCCGGTTATTGTCGGCGAGGACAGGATATTCTTGACCGCCGGCTACGGACAGACCGAAAAGGGATGCACAATGCTCAGGCTCACCGAGACGGACGGCAAAATACAAGTCGAATCGGAGTTTCTCCATACAACCGATGTGTTCGGCTCAATACAGCAGACCCCGATCTTCTACGAAGGCCATATCTACGGGGTAAGGCCGGATGAGCAATTGGTTTGCCTTGACCTGAAAGGCAAGGTCCTCTGGACCAGCACCAGCGCCAAGAAATTTGGGTCCGGCCCATACACTATTATCGACGGACTGATGTACGTTATGAACGATTCCGGGGTCCTGACTTTGGTGCAGGTGGGTCCTTCCGGCTACGTCCAGCTCGCCGAGGCAAAGGTCCTGGACGGACACGAATCGTGGGGTCCGATGGCCGTGGCCGACGGCAGATTGATTGTGCGGGACTTCACGCGGATGATGTGTCTGGATATCGCCGGGCGTTGACAAACCGCGTTGAACGTGAAGTCTTTGTATGCTACAATCAACTCAAACTGGCCGGTTCGCCGTGTCATACCTGCGAACGCCTTGTGACACCTGCGAACGCCTTGTCATACCTGCGAAAGCAGGTATCCAGTAGTCAGTTTGAGCAATCAAGTTTCTGTAAGTGCCGGCTCAGAAATCGAGGTGCAAGATGAAGTGCCGAACAGCAATGACAACTGCGAATTTGTTGATAGGGCTGCTTGTCGCCCTGGCCGTTGTCGTGTGCATTGTGGCGGTCGTGCGGCTCGATGTCACGGGCAAAAAGGGCAGCGGTCTTGGAAAAGAGTTCACCTTTGAGGTCGATACTTATATCGACCCGAATCTGATCCTCTACGAGGAATCGGCCCAGCCAATCAGCACCGCCTTTGCCGCTTCAAGCGCCGTCGCCGTCGGCCCAAATGATTGCATTTATGTGGCCGGAGACAAGGCGGTCAAAGTGTTCAGCGAAAACGGCAGTCTGCTTGCGACAATGGAGTTGGCCGACAAGCCCGCCGGTGCTTGGGCGGGCAAGCCCCGATCGTTGGCGGTCTCGGACGATGGTAAAATCTATGTTGGGATGCCGGGCCACGTCGAAGTGTACGACGGCCAGGGCAATCAACTGGCAAGCTGGGATAGTCTCGGCCGGGACGCTGTCCTGACGAGCATAGCCGTCTCAAAAGCAGACGTCTTTGTCGCCGATGCCGGCAATCGGATTGTCCTGCACTATAACACCGCGGGTAAGCTAATCAACCGGATCGGCGGGAAGGCCGCCCCCGTGGGGGGCGAAGATAGAAATGTCCCCGGCTTTGTGGTTCCGAGCCCCCATTTCGACCTTGCCGTTGCGAAGGATGGATTGCTTCGCGTGGTCAATCCCGGCCGTCGCCGCATTGAGGCTTATACGTTTAACGGCGACCTTGAGTTCTGGTGGGGCGAGTCTTCGGTGGCGGTCGAGGGGTTCTGCGGATGCTGCAATCCTGTGAATTTTGCACTGCTGTCGGACGGCGGATTTGTAACTTGCGAGAAGGGCCTGGTGAGGGTCAAGGTGTACGATTCGGAAGGTCGTTTTGTGGGTGTGGTCGCCGGTCCCGACCAGTTGATCGAGGCCGGCCAGGCACGCGTCTGCGAATTCCCCGACCAGTGCCGGGCCGGGGCTTTTGATGTCGCGGTTGATAGCAAAGGCCGGGTCTTCGTGCTGGACACCATAAAGAACCTCGTCAGAGTTTTCTCCAAGAAGAAGGCAGGATAATGAATAAGCGTTTTGAAGAGGATATTCAGAGCCGTCGGCAGTTCTTCATCGGCGCGGCGCGGTGCGCCTCTTTGGGCCTGCTGTGCGCTGGCGGAGGTCTCCTTCTCGCCAAAAGATATAGCTTACCGCGCCAGGGCGTTTGTATAAACGACGGTCTTTGTGAGGGTTGTGAGATATTTGAAAAATGCCGTCTGTCGGCGCGACGGCCTGCGCCACCCTTGGTTTTACCGGCAAAACAGGTTTTTGACAGAGTGGACAATGGCTCAAGATAATGAAAATGTCACCAGACGCCGCCTGCTGAGGAATGGTTTTTACGGGGGCTGCCTGACCGGCCTCGGTGGATTAGCGGGCTTCCTGGCGGGCAGAAGCAGCGCAGATGATATGGTCTGGCAGATCGACCCGCAAATATGTATCGCGTGCGGCAATTGCGCGACGCGTTGCGTGCTGGCCGAATCCGCCGTCAAGTGCGTCCAGGTCTATGGGATATGCGGATATTGTGATTACTGCCCCGGCTTTCATCAGCCGGCCGCGCGGGCCCTCGATACCGGCGCCGAAAACGAGCTTTGCCCGACCGGGGCGATAAGACGCAGATTCATTGAGGAGCCGTACTACGAGTACAGTCTCGAAGAGTCTCTCTGCAACGGCTGCGGCAAGTGCGTCAAGGGCTGCGCGGCCTTTGGAAATGGGTCGCTGTTTCTTCAGGTGCGTCACGATCGCTGTCTGAATTGCAACGAATGTTCCATTGCTGCCGCTTGTCCTTCAGGCGCGTTCAAGCGGGTTCCCGCAGAGAAACCCTACATGCTCAAGGAGGCCGCCCAGGCCCCAGGCCCCGACGGGGGGGACCACGCTTGATGATACGCCTCAGCCATATCACAATCGCTATAATGGTCCTTCTTGGCCTTTGCGCCGTTGTATCGGGCCTCGAGCGTTTTCCTCCGCCCGAATTTGAAGGCGGCTACCTTATGCCCCCCGGCCCCACTACGCCTCATCCTCGCCAGGATATTTATGAATACATAGACGTCGGGGTGCTCTTGGCCGCGCTTTTGCTCGCTTCATATCTGGTTCTCAGGACGCGCAGACGCCGGGCGATATTTGTGCTGATGGTGCTCTGCCTGATTTACTTCGGCTTCTGGCGCAAAGGCTGCGTCTGCCCCATAGGTGCAATTCAGAATGTTGTCCTGTCGATTTTTGACCGCAGCTATGCCGTGCCGATTACGGTTTTGGCCTTTTTCCTGCTGCCGCTGATATTCACGCTGTTTTTTGGCAGGACTTTTTGTGCGGCGGTCTGTCCGCTCGGTGCGATTCAGGACCTGGTTCTACTGCGCGCCGTCTCGGTGCCCGGCTGGCTCGCCGCCGGCCTGCGGGTCTTTGCCTACCTCTATTTGGGGCTGGCCGTCCTCTTTGCAGCGACCGGCAGCGCATTTCTGATATGCAGATATGACCCCTTTGTCTCATTTTTCCGTCTGAGCGGATCTCTGAACGTACTGATAATCGGAATATGCTTTCTTCTTGTCGGGCTGTTCATAGGGCGTCCCTATTGCCGGTTCGTCTGCCCCTATGGCGTGATTCTCAGGCAGTTCTCCCGCCTCTCCAAATGGCGCGTGGCCATTACGCCTGATGATTGTATCCAGTGCAGGCTGTGCGAAGACTCCTGCCCCTTCGGCGCCATCAAAAAGCCGACGACCGAGTGGCCCGTGACCGAATATGCCAAAGGCAAAAAAAGACTGGCGCTGTTGATTGTCCTTCTGCCGGTGCTGATGGTTTTATGTGGGTGGGCCGGCGCACGGCTCAAGAACGTCACGTCCCGCATGCACGCTACGGTCCGGTTGGCCGAACACATCTACCTCGAAGAAACGGGCGAGGTCGCCCCGCCAGGGGCACTGGGGACAGATATCATCAACGCAAGCACGGCCTTTAGAGCGACAGGCCGAACCGTGCAGGAACTTTACGACGAGGCTTCGGGCATCCGCGACAAATTTGTCCTTGGCGGCTGGCTGCTCGGCGGATTCATCGGCCTTGTGGTCGGTTTCAAGCTCACCGCCGTCTCGGTCTGGCGCAAGAGGACGGATTACGAGGCTGACAGGGCGGACTGTCTGGCGTGCGGCAGGTGCTTCAAATACTGCCCGAAAGAACGGCTCAGACGAAGCAATGCAAAGGAGGCGATAAGCGTCAAATGAAATCATCCAATGGCGACAATTCCGTCGGCGTTCAGACCGTAACCCCCTGGTATCGAAGCGCGGCCGCCACGGCCGTAGTCGGGGCGGTGTTCTCGGTCATTGTCCTTTCGCTCATCGTCGCAAATTACATTCGGGGCCGTGTCTATGAGGCCAGGCTGGGGAAAAAGCTGGAGAATCTAAAGATTGAAATGGGCGCCAACCCCGCCAACGGACAGGCCTTGATCGAGGAGATTCGCAATTTGGACCTCCAGTTCAGGCGGTCCAAGGTCCGAAGGCTGTATTTGTCGCGCACGGGCGGCTGGCTGCTTCTTGGCGGTCTCGCGGTCTTTCTTGTCGGCGCCAAGTGTAGAGATTCCTTCAGGAAAAAGATGCCCGCGCCGCCTCGCAAGCAGGCCCCAGGCCCCGGGGTGGATGTCGGCGGCGAACAAATCCGCCAGGCCGCGATGGCCCGGTGGTCGGTGACCGCCGCTTTGCTGCTGGCCGGGGCGGTGATGCTGCTTCTTGCGATAAGACCCCGCGTTGATTTCGGCACGGGTGGCGCCGCAGCCGATTCTTACCCCACGCCGGAACAAATCAGGCAGAATTGGCACCGATTCCGCGGGCCGGGTGGAAGCGGGGTCAGCGCCTATACAAACGTGCCCGACGACTGGGACGGCCGGTCGGGCCGCGGGATTCTCTGGAAGACGAAGGTGCCGGGTGAGGGCTATAATTCGCCCGTCGTTTGGGGCGACCGAGTCTTTCTTTCCGGCGGCGACCCCAACTACCTCAACGTATTCTGCTTTGACGCGCTCTCAGGCAGCCTCCTGTGGACCGGCGATGTCAAACGGGCCCCGCCCAAGCCGGATGAAGAGCCGTTTGAAGTGATGGAAGATACCGGTTTCGCCGCCCCCACCGTGGCTACGGACGACAAACATGTTTTCGCAATCTTTGCCACCGGAG
The DNA here is from genome assembly GCA_964354365.1 of uncultured Pirellulales bacterium. Lineage (GTDB taxonomy): Bacteria > Planctomycetota > Phycisphaerae > Sedimentisphaerales > Anaerobacaceae > CAYGZM01. The sequence goes on along the minus strand of CAYGZM010000117.1, from coordinate 5,337 downwards.
ATATGGGCTGTTTTGACTTCAACGGGCGCAGTCTCTGGATGAAAAATCTGGGCAGGCCGGACAACGCCTATGGCTACGCCGCTTCCCTCGAAGTGTACAGAAACCAGGTCCTGGTTCAATATGACCAGGCGGACGAAGAGGCCGGCAAGTCGATCCTGCTTGCCTTAGACGGGGCCTCCGGCAAGCCGGCATGGCAAGTCAAGCGCCCTGTCGCCAATTCCTGGTGTTCGCCGATTCTGGTTCAGACCGAAAGAGGGCTGGAGATTATCACTGCCTCCGACCCCTGGGTGATAGCATACGAACCCGGCACAGGCGCCGAAATCTGGCGAGCTAAATGCCTGACGGGCGACATCGCGCCGTCGCCCATCTACGCGGCCGGATTAGTCGTTGTCCCGGAGCCGTACAGCAAGATAGTCGCAGTGCGGGCCGGCGGCAAGGGCGACGTCACCAAAACCCACCTCGCCTGGAGCCTCAACGAGCCGGGTCCCGATATCTGCTCTCCGCTCAGCAACGGCGAATTGATTTTTGCCCTGACCTCCGACGGGCTGCTGATGTGTTTCAAAATCGCCGACGGCCGGAAACTGTGGCAGCAGGATTTAAGGACCGACTGTCGCGCCTCGCCCAGCCTTGTCGGCGATAAGCTGTACTTGTTGACTGAGAACGGCGTTATGATAATTGCCGAGGCCGGGCCGCAGTACAAGGAGCTGGCCAGACGGCAGCTCGGTGAAAAGTGCTACGCCTCGCCGGCCTTTGTCGATGGCCGCATCTACATACGGGGCGTCGAGAATCTCTATTGCATAAGCAAGGCCCCCCAGTCAGAGGCCCCGGCGGCAGACCCCGTGGGCGACACCGAGGGTGAGGCGGCGCAAAAGCCTTGATGGTATTCGCAGCGTGATGACGTTTATGAGTGAGCCTGATTTGACATTTGTAGAAAGGGCGGTCGAGAAAATCGGCACCGGACGGGAAAAAGTCCTGGAGATACTCCAGGCAATTCAGGGCGAATTCGGCTATCTGCCCACCGAAGCCCTTGAGCGGGTATGCGAGCTGACCGAGATTACTCCCGCTGCGATTGCGGGCGTCTCAACCTTCTACAATCAGTTCAGGCACCGTCCTGCCGGTCGTCACATAATCAACCTCTGCGTCGGCACGGCCTGTCACGTCAAAGGCGCCGACCAGGTCTATGATGCATTCCGCCGACACCTGGCCATTCCCGACGGGGACGATACCGACTCGCAGAGGCTGTTCACCGTCGAGAAGATAGCGTGCCTCGGATGCTGCACGCTTGCCCCTGCGGCGCAGATTGGGCGCGTGACATACGGGCATCTCACGCCAGACGCCGTTCCAACGGTCATCGGTGATTTCCTAAGATACGAGCAGGCCAAGGCGGCCCGCCGGCACAAAGCCCGTAAACCACAAAAAAGGCAGGCTAAACTGCGCGGCGAAATCCGCATCGGCCTCGGCTCCTGCTGCGTGGCTCGGGGCAGCGGCAAGCTCCGCGACGCCCTGGACGAGGCCTTGAGTCAGACGGGCATCGAAGTGGCGGTCAAGCGCGTCGGCTGCGTCGGTATGTGCTATCAAACTCCGCTGCTCGAGGTCGTCCTGCCCGACCAGAGGTCCTTCCTCTATGCGAGGGTCCAGCCGGATGATGCAAAGGCCATTGTCCTGCGTCACTTCAAGGTTCCAGGAATCGGCAGAAAGATTTCCAACAAAGTCTCCGCCGTTCTTGATGGTATCCTGACCGACCGGACGAGCGAGCCTGTTACTCGTTATTCCATAAACGTGCGAGAGGGACACGTTGCGGATTTCCTCGGCAAGCAGATACGCATTGCCACCGAGCACTGCGGCCATATCGACCCTGTTGACCTTGACGAGTATCTAAGCTGCGACGGCTTCGCCGCCCTGAAGAAGTGCGTCGAGGAGCTGCAGCCCGAACAAATTATCGCCGAGATTGAGAAAAGCGGACTTCGCGGCAGGGGAGGGGCGGGATTTCCGACCCACCTCAAATGGTCCGCCGTACGCAGGCAAATGTCCCCCAAGAAACACATAGTCTGCAACGGCGACGAAGGCGACCCAGGCGCCTTTATGGATCGAATGTTGATGGAGTCTTATCCGTATCGCATCCTTGAAGGTATGATCATAGCCGCTTATGCCGTCGGCGCCGATGAAGGTTATCTCTATATTCGTGCCGAATACCCGCTCGCCGTCGAGCGGGTGGGCAGGGCCATTGAAGTCTGCAAAGAGCGGGGTATTCTTGGCGACAACATCTTCGGCACAGGCTTTTCGCTCGGCTTTAAGATCGTGCCCGGCGCCGGCGCGTTTGTGTGCGGCGAAGAGACTGCCCTGATGGCCAGTATAGAGGGCCGCCGTGGTATGCCCCGCCTGCGCCCTCCGTATCCGGCCCAAAGCGGCCTCTGGGCCAGGCCAACCCTTATCAACAACGTCGAGACGTACGCGGCCGTACCCTGGATCATTCGAAATGGTCCGGCGGCCTTCGCCGCCCTCGGTGCGGGCGCGAGCAAAGGCACGAAGGTCTTCGCCCTTGCCGGGAAGATCGCGCGAGGAGGCCTTATCGAAGTCCCGATGGGCATCTCGATAAGGGGAATTGTGCACGAAATAGGCGGCGGGATAGCAGGGGGGCTGCGCTTCAAGGCCGTGCAGGTGGGAGGGCCTTCCGGCGGGTGCGTTCCCGCCTCGCTCGCCGATACGCCCGTCGATTACGAGACCCTAAAGGACGTCGGCGCGATGATGGGATCGGGCGGCCTGGTAGTGCTGGATGAGACGGACTGCATGGTGGATATCGCAAGATACTTCCTCCAATTCACGCAGAACCAGTCCTGCGGCAGGTGCACGTTCTGTCGCGTCGGCACGCGGCGTATGCTCGATATTCTCGACAGGTTGTGCGCCGGCGAAGGCAAAAAAACCGATATCGACGAGCTTGAAAACCTCGCTCGAATGGTCCAGGCCTCCAGTCTCTGCGGCCTCGGCAAGACCGCGCCGAATCCCGTTCTCTCCACTATCAGGTACTTCCGCAGCGAGTATGAGGCCCATATTGAAAAACGCTGCCCCACCGGCAAATGCAAGGCGCTGATTACGTATGCGGTGACGGACGATTGCATCGGCTGCACGTTGTGCGCCCGGCACTGTCCGGTTGACGCCATTGAATACAAACCATACGAGAAACACGAAATCGACGCCGCCAAGTGTATCCGATGTGGGACGTGCAGGAATATATGTCCGGCTGATGCCGTTAAAGTCCAGTAGGAGAATTCAACCACGAAGACACAGAATTGAAAGTGAGCTAAAGTGAGCTAAAGTGAGCTAAAGTTAGTAGCGACCGGGCCTCCAAATACTTTAGGCACTTTAGTCACTTTTAACTTTAGGCACTTCTGACTTTAGTCCTTCCAAAGTCTTTAGTGCCTTAATGGCAAGATTGAGTGACAATGCCGAGACTGACAATAGATAACCGCCAGGTTGAAGTTGAGCAGGGCGCAACGATACTTGATGCCGCCGATAAGCTCGGCATCGAGATTCCGACGATGTGCTTTCTCAAAGGCTGTGAGCCTTCGACAAGCTGCATGGTCTGCGTCGTCAAGGTCGAGGGACTGCCGAGCCTGGCCCCGGCCTGCGCGACTATCGCCGCAGACGGAATGCGGGTCCAGACCAATTCCGACCAGGTGCGCCAGGCCAGAAAAGCGGCCCTGGAGCTGCTCCTCAGCGACCACCTCGGCGATTGCATGGGTCCCTGTCAGACGACCTGCCCGGCTCGAATGAACATTCCTCTGATGATTCGGCAGATTGCCGCCGGCAAGCTCTCCGACGCGATTGTCACCGTCAAGAAAGATATTGCTCTGCCTGCGGTGCTGGGCCGCATCTGTCCTGCGCCCTGCGAACGCGCATGCAGGCGAGCGGGATTCGATGAAGCCGTCTCAATCTGCTTGTTGAAGCGTTACGTTGCCGATATTGACCTCTGTTCTGCGAATCCGTATCTGCCGCAATGCAAGCCTAAGCGCGGCAAGCGTGTCGCTATCATCGGCGCCGGACCGGCGGGCTTGGCCGCCGCCTATTACTTGCAGCAGGATGGTTTTGATTGCACCCTATTCGACGACCACGAACAGCCCGGCGGCATGCTCCGCTATGCAGTTTGTGGCACGGGCATCCTGCCCGTGTCTCACAATCATCGCCACGCCCCCCAGGCCCCTTCTGGGGGTGCCGATGCCGCAAAGCTGCCCCGTGACGTGCTCGACAAAGAAGTAGCCTTGGTTCTGAAATTGGGCGTTGAATTTCGCGGCCAAACGCGAATAGGCGACGCGCTGTCAATGGAAGATTTGCGTAAGGATTTCGATGCAGTCTTTGTGGCGGTAGGGGAGCTAAAGTCCGACGCTGCCCGGGCAATGGGCCTTGAGGCGGGCCAAAATGGGATTGCGGTGGACGCCGGAACTTACCGGACGAATCTGCCCGGCGTGTTCGCAGGCGGCGACGCGGTCCGCAATCGCAGGCTCACGGTCCGCGCCGTCGCCGACGGCAAAGAAGCTGCTGCTTCGATATGCCAATACCTGTCCAGCCGCGCTGTAACCGGGCCGGACAAGCCCTTCAATACGCGGATCGGCAAGCTAAAGGATGGGGAAATCGAGGTCTTCCTTCAGGGTGTTGGCAACACGTCTCGCGTAACGCCGGCGGCGAACGATGGCGGCTTTTCCGACCAGGAGGCGCGCGACGAAGCCGCGCGTTGTCTGCACTGTGATTGCCGCAAGCCTCAAAGCTGCAAATTGAGGCGATATGCAGAGCAATACGACGCTAAGAGCACTCGCTACCAGGCCCCTCGGCGGTTATTTACCCGCCTGCTTCAGCACCCGCAAGCCCCGGCGACCCTGGGTGGGCTGATTTACGAGCCGGGCAAGTGCATTGACTGCGGAATCTGTATTCAAATTGCCGCCCGCGCCGGCGAGAAACTCGGATTGACCTTTATTGGACGTGGTTTCGATGTAAGGGTCGCGGTCCCGTTTGGCCGGTCAATAGCCGATGGCCTCCGGAAAGCCGCGGGCCAATGTGCAGAGGCTTGCCCCACCGGAGCGCTGGCATTGACATCCGATACAAACTCTGGTACAACCTCAACAACCTGACTCAAACTGACCTATTCATTGCCGAGAATCAACATTAACCATTATATGATAAATAGTTATGAAACACAAAACGACAACTAAAATAGTCATCCCGACAACGTCGGGATTCCGCAATTTTGCATTTTTCACTTTGATTTTTGCATTCTCAAACTGACGTTCATCATTGCCCTTGGAGAAAGACTATGAAATCTCGAAAGTTGTCCAAAGACCGCATACC
>CAYGZM010000116.1:0-11481 GCA_964354365.1 uncultured Pirellulales bacterium | reverse complement strand
ACGATTGGGAAAGCGGCTACAACATTAACGGGGACGAGCATGCTGCCGGCCATCAAGCTCAGGGCCAAAAAGGCAGCGTGCCAAATGATAAATTGAAGTCTCATAGTTTTTGCCGTCTGTTTCATTCAAACCAGCTCCACTGTAAGGTATCCACAACGAGCTAGAATATCGCTCTATCGAGTGATGGCGACATGCTGCCAGCTCGTCAATCATGCCGCAGGGAAACCATAATTTCCTTGCCACAAAGTCATAAGTAATACAGGAGATACTACACTCGATCCGGTGGGGAGTAAATATTATTTGCGTATAAGTTCTTTGACAACATAGAGTTAAACAATGCTCGGACGAAAGGATTTGCCCGGAAGAAAGTGAAGAGGGTTACGATCTTTCGGCTACTTCTCCACGGAATCGTTCAAGATGCCGGCGGCGGACTTGTTTCTGAACGCCGCGTCGCCCACTCCCGATCGCTCGTTCGCGAAGAATCAGGCCTATGTGATGGTGGCCGTGCTGGATGAGAAAAGGAGCGTTATTCCGGGATTCGAGGCGGAGAAATGCCTCAAGCCCAGATTCTTTTTGATTCTCTCCTGCTATTCGTGGTATAGTTGGTGTGTCGGTAACGCTTCGGGCGTAGGCTCAGGGTGCCAGCCATGGACAGCACATTGGGCAACCGGCCATTGACGGTGGGCTGGGGTTATTTCCTCTCTCCTCTCTCTCCCTCCGCGCTCCGGCCCAGCCGTCCTTTTTCGGGGGGGCGACCACAGGAGTGTGGGCCACATGGTCCTCTTGCGTGCCCTTTTTCTTATGATGATGAGCCTTCGTGCGATAAGTATGATGCGTACCGCTTGCGTGCATAAATCTGCTCCGCCCAACGGTCTTGTCAGGTCCAGAGCCAGCGGTGCCCCTTTCCTTGTGTGTTAGAAGGAATCTCGATGACGTAGACCAGACCATCTCACAGCTTCTTCTCTCTTCAGCCAGATACACACAGAACAGTCTCAAGAAGTTGTCGGGCAGAATCTCTGTTAGGGGCGAAGGTGAAGAAGGTGTCGAGGCCAGCACGGACAAGTGCAACCGCGGCCTTGTGAGAGAGGCTGCATATTATTAGCTTGTGTTTTTTAGAGCTTAGACGCTGCCCGTGGTCGAAACGCTCCGCAAGGCCCTCGCTTGGCGGCAGGAGCTCGACTCCGGCGCAGTCGCGCCAGGCCGATATCGCCCGCCGGGAAGGCGTCACCCGCGCCAGGGTCACCCAGGTTCTCATGCTGCTGCGCCTCGCCCCGGAAATCCAGAAACGCCTGCTGGCCATGCCGCCGCCGACTGAACGCTTCGCCATTTCCGAACATCTCCTGCGGCCCCTCACGTTACTTGCGGATGCCCGCCGGCAACTCGAAGCCTTTACAGAACTGGCGGCCATGTAGGCATCCCTCACTTTAACGAAACGACCGTCGCTTCGCCAATGTTCGCGTACCGGTCGGGCACACATGTGAAGATCACAATCTGGCAGTCTTTGGCCACCTTGGCCAGAACAGCGCCCATCAGACGCAACCTGTCCGGGTCCGTATAGCCCAACGCGTCATCCAGAATGAGCGGTGTCCCGCCATCCTTGGCTACGATCATCGAGCAGGCCAAGCGGAAGATCAGTGAAAGCTGTTCCTTTGTGCCGCCGCTCAACGAGTCGAAAGGCACCGAGACACCTCGGGTCGTCCGGCTGATAATCTGCAACTCTTCGCCAATCTCCACCTGGAAGGAGTTATCGAAGACCAACCTGCCAAGGTTCTCGATCTTCTCTTTGAGAGGGGCCACATAAGCTCGCCGCGCTTGGTCGCGCTCCTCTCGCATAGTCCCAAAGAGGCTCTTGGCAGCGGCGGCTCGCCGAAATAGGGATAGGTTTTCTTGCTCAATTCGCTCCAAGCACACCTGCGCAATGTGCAACTTCTCGTGTAGACCCTCCTCCCCGTAGATTTTCAGCCGGGTTTGGACTTCCGTGAGTTCCGTTTGCGCCGCAACGCGCCGAGTTTGCGTCGTTTGCAGAGATCCCTTCGCCGTATCCGCCAGTGCTCTGACTCGCTCGGGGTTCTTCGCCTTCAGCGATGCCTCGGCGGAGGTAACATTGGCTTCTTCGGCGGCAACCGCGCCTAGAGCCTCAGTCAGACTTGCCTCGAGGTCATTATCGGGCCTGCTCTTTCGGGCTTTCTCCAGGTTTTCCTGCGCTTGCTCGTGTTCTCTTGCCAACAGATCGAGTTGGACACGCACTTCCTGGTGCTTGGTGTTCAGAGCTTCGCGGACGCTTCGAGCGGCATCGAGACCTTGGCGAGCCGCTTCCAATTCGTCACTTGCTGTCCGCTGAGATGCTTCGGCGTTCGCCCACTCCCTCTTTGCCGCGTCAAGGTCGCAGCAGATGGGTGGCTCGGACGCTCTCTTCGCAAGATAGGCAGGCACGCTTTGCTCGAGACCGAGCAGTTTTTGCTCAAGCCGCTCGTAGGTCAGATCCCGCAGGTTGTCCTTCTCGACCTGCCCCTTGCTTTCCACATGCCGGGATGCTTCGCATCGCTCCTCGAATGCTCCTCTCGCCTCATCGGGATCGGCAACGCCTGCGGCCGCACAAGCGTTGTCAAGAACCCGTTGGGCCTCCGCGACCTTCCTCGAAAGTTCCTCGGTGCTGGAGCCGGCAGTGATTTCGATATCAACCTTACCCGGTATAGATAGTCTCAATCTATCAGGAACGGACAACGTCCGAACTTCATCCTTCCCGAGTGTGATCTCGGCATCGTCAATGGCCAACCGGCACTCAGTTAGACCGCTAAGCAGCACATTCGGTGAGCCCGTCTTCAATTGTGCGTCTGCCGTCAGAAAGGCCCGCTCAGCTTCCTGAATCGCCTTCAACGTAGGGGCGTCCACTTTGTTCCGCGCCAGCACTTCTTCCGCCTGGGCTGCATTCCGCCTCGCATGGTCAATGCGATCCTTGCGTTCGCGGAGTTGGTCGAGGTGCAGTTTGTTGGTGTAGTAGTCGAAGTCGGCGCGACGCAAAGAGGCAAGGACATCCGCTTCTTTTCGCTTGCGGTCAGCCTTATTGAACGCCGTCTGCGCGTTCTTGAGTTCCTCCTCCGCCCGGTTCAACGCCCAAAGAGACATGACGCTGGACTCCTCAACGGCCTTGTGTGTCTTGGCGGCTTTGGCAACCGCCTCAATGAGCCCTTGGCGTGCGTCCTTGTCTCGGCGAGCAACCTGCTCCGATTTCTGCGCCGACTCAAGTTTCAATCGCGCCTCTGAAAGGGCATTCTCCAGACCGGTTATCTCCTCAAGTGAAGCTGAATAAGCAGTCACCTCCTCCATCAGTTTCTCTTCCTGCTTCTTCAGTTGGCCCAGTTCCCGCTGAAGAACGGCCGCGCGGTCAATGTCCCGGTCAAGGTCGCGGATGGCCTGCTCGATACGCCCAACTTCCGATTGGGCCTCCGCCAGGGTCTTGCGAGATTCACTGAGCTCCTTTCGTTCAGCACCGCGCTCCGTGTAGTAACGGAGGTACTCCTCCCGCACCTTATCGAAAAGGCCTTCCTGGCGGGGATCGGCCGGGCGGCCACCTGCTGACTTATCGAGAGCGGCCGACAGAGATGTCTGCTTCGTCAGGACGGGCTGGTGGATGCCCCCGCCCTGTTGAATGGTCAACGCCTTCCAGAGGCTGATATCGAGGGTCTCTTGAAGAATGGCCTCGGCGCGGTCGTGCGCCTCGCGGCCAGTGTGATTCTCCGCTTTGGGCATAGTGATGGTGAGCCTGGTTTCCGGTTTCTTGTGGAACCGCTTGAAGTAGGTGAACGCGTAGGGCCCGCTCTCCGCCTGCAACTCGATCTCCGGGCCTTCATCGTGATGGACCGGATGTATGGCCTCGACACTATGATGCTTGCTGGAATCGGGGAAGTCAAAGAGCAGCCCGATGGCTTCGCCAAGGCTGGTTTTGCCGACTTCGTTAGGTCCCTGGATGAGCGTGGTACCCGTCGGGCTAAACCGCACTTCGGCAGCGGCTATGCCCCGGTAGTTGGCGATTCTGAGGCGAAGGAATCTCATGCCATACCCCTTGCCAATCGGAGAAGGAGCATCAATGCGTCGCGGGCCGTGCTGCCTTCATCTCCGCCTGCCGCAAGCTTGGCTCGGAGCCGTTGCACTGTCGCGTCGGCAAAACCGGAGAACCCAAGGTCGGCGAAATCCGTATCATCAGGCAGGATCAGGAGGGCGTCGTCTCGAACATCGAACGCTCCCAACACGTCCTTTGCGACGAGAAGGTGGTTCTGAAGCGCATCGCGCAAGGATAGGGTGAGCGAGCCAACGAGGTTCAGCCGAACAACTCTCCGATCCTTGTCCTCAATTTCCTCCAACGACTTCCGTAATGCTTCGACGTCGTCTGCCGCGTTGAGGTCAACATGCTCGCGTTCGACGAACCGCCACTGGCCGATTCGGACCTCCCTGGTTACAACATGACTGGCGTCAATCTCAACCACAAGGGCATGCCCGGCCTTCGTTTCGGCGAAGTCCGTGGCTTCGGGCGTCCCGGAATACCAGATGCGGTCACCATTGCCCACCTTGGTGAGGGAATGGCGGTCACCAAGCGCTACAAAGTGAACTCTTCCCCCATCAATCGCGCGTTCCAGCGATGACACCGCGATAACTCCGACTGACCCCGGGTCGGGTGTGAGGCGGTCGACAGCCCCGTGGGCCATGCAGATGCGCGTGGTGTCGCTCGCCGGGGATAGAGCCGAGAGAGCGTCCTCGACGGGGTTGGCAACCGGCCGCTTGGACATCCACGGCGCACCCACCAGTTCCACGCCCTCAGCGACTGTGACCGGAGACGCATTCTCGACGACGTGAACATGGGCAGGTTTTCGGTCAATGAAGGTGCCCGAGCGGTATACAGACGCGGCATTCAGCGGGTCATGGTTCCCCGGAAGAATGTATACCGGAACTGGCACGTCCTTGAGCGCCTCCAAAGCGCGAGCGACCGTCTTCCTGTCCACTTGGTTCGACTCGAAGGCATCGCCACACACGAGCATGAACTGGCACTTCTCCTCCTTGGCGACGCGCCCCATGGTCCGAATGGCGTCAAATCGCGCGTGGCTGTACCTCTCCTGTGCCCCTTCCGAGAGGAAGTGCCGCGTCATTCCCAACTGCCAATCGCTCGTATGCAGGAAGCGGATCATGGGGTCATCCCTCCTGTCGGTTCGATCCGCACCTGATCAGCCAGCCCAAGGTCTTCCACAATCTGTTCGAGGTCCATCTGTAAGCTCTGGGCAACGTCGGCTCTCACAGTGACCGAGAACTCGATCCCAATCTTGAGCTCGGAGCCGCTCCGCAACTTCGGCAGGACCTTTGTTCCGAGGCGGTTCCAAAGCTCAGGAGGAACCGTTCCTTTGACGCGCAGAATAACTTCCTCCCTCTCTTCCCCAGGCGTAGGAGGCTCAGTAACTGGCGGCCCGGGTTCGGGGCGCGACCCCTCGATAGGCTGCACAGGTGGCTCCGGTTTTCCCTTCTGGCCTTCCTTGTATGCTTGGGCCTTTTCCTTTGTCAGCAGGAATACCCCTGCCTCAAATGCCACCTCTTCCGGCCCAATCAACTTTTCAAACCAAACACGCTCGTAAGAACCATCGGACCTTTGTTCAGATGCAAGGCCAAAATCACCTCTACTCACGAATTCGACAATCTTGTTTCTCAACACGGTATCTGGGTCAAGCAGCCTCGTGAGCGATCCGTTCAGGAAGCTCTGCCTCAAGCTTGTGAGCGGCCAAGCCCCACTTTCTTTCAGGGCAGGTGGCCACTTACGCTCCAAGTAACCCGATCCGACACTTTCATTCAACAGAGCCTGCGATTTCAAAGCGGTAATAACCCTGCCACACAGTGTCTCACCGCTGCTGGAGTGCCCTGCGCCCAAGTCAATGGTCTTTACCCTGCTTGCATCTTGGCTATCAGACAACACGACATAACGGTATCCACCCCATGCTTCGTCCTTAGCATCCTCTTCGGCCGTTGTGACCTTGCTGTGGATTTCGGCCCGGTCTGTCCGGTCGAAATCTCCGCCGAGCGTTCCGTCAGCAATCTCTTTTGCCACACGCTTCCAGGCAAGCCACAGCTCCACTTTCTGTCGCAGGTCACGCCCGGGTTTCTTCAGACACCAAACCAACGAACCCGGATAGAGGCGAGGTGATGTGCCTCGCTGCTTGGTCCATTCAGCTATCTGCTTTCGCAACGCATCCTCCCCAGTCCATTCAGATTCAGGCTCGAGAATGACCAGTGTAAGTCTCGGCGAATCTTGAACAGATGCTCCATCCTCCGGGAACAAGACGAGAGGAATGCTCGCCCCGTGCCGAAATTCAGTCTCGACCAACTTCCGCATAGCAGGTTTGATTTCGCTCTCATCGTCAAGAGAGGCCCGGCGGTCACTGACAACCTTCTTCAGAGTTGGCTGATGACGAATCTGAAATCCATCAGAGCCAAGCTTGCGAACGAAAAAGGCCTTTGCCTCCAGTGCGTATGCAGCATTATCGACAGACGTGGTGTCCACCTCTGGTTCGCCTAGCGCAAACCGCAACTCTGGCAAGTGTGCCACTTTGTCTGTCTGGCCGCCGGATGACTCGAACAGGATCGATGTTCCCACACGGCGATGGATGTTACGAAGTGGCCCCCTGGTATCAGCATCAAGTGCTCGTGCATGCGATTGGCCTCCAGAGATGTCTGCATCAATGGCTGCCACAAGACGCGACTCACCCAGTTGGCCTAAAACAACGCTCCGGAAATCCGGAACTTCAAGCGGTGCAGACCCAAGCGTGATCAGCGGTTCCCGCCTCGCGTTGGTGAAACCCTCCTTGTAGGCAAGAGAAATCCACTGGGCAAGCATTGCCAACGTTCCGCGGGTCTGCTGATATTGCGGAAGGGCCTGCCATTTTCTTTGGAAGACGGAAAGTGTCGCAGGATGAAACGGGTAGCAAATCTCGAAACGCCCCCGAAGATATTCTCTGGCCTTCGTTTCAGTCGTGGCAGTATCTACGGCCGTCCATTCCGGTGGAAGTTGGGCCCTTCGCTCAAAACACCAATCTGCATAAGACTTGGCCACGTTCTTTCTGATTCGTTCGCTGCCCAAGTCTTCAAAAAGTCTCCTTCGTACAACCTCGCTTATTTCGGTCTCATCATTGGCAATCAGGTCTTTGGCCACCCGCCGGACCACCTTCGTAATCTTGGTCTGCCACTGGTTGTCCCACTCGGTCATCTCAACCTGGCTGCGAGGTAGACTGATAACCGCCGCTCCCTCCGTAGTCCCTGTCATTGCGACAGTCAGATTCGTGATGAAAGCATAGAATGAATCAGCAAGGTTGCGGTGGCGGTTCATAAAATTCAAGACCTCATCAAAAAGAACAAGAACCGGCCCACCCGCAGCTTTGAATATCCTCCCTATTGCCTCTGTGCCCGGAGGACTCGTCTTAGCAGCAGTACCAAGCTCGGCCACGCCCTTATCGCCGGCGAGTTGGCGAGCAATATCGATCCAGGGCGTTTCATGGCCTTCTCTCGGGTCCCAGGCGTTGCCGACGAAAACGGCAGCCTTGATGTTCTCGACAGCAGGCAACTCCGCTTGTGAGATCATGTCGGATGTCTCTGAATTCTTGTACAGTACTTGGCCACTCTTAGCTATGTGATATAAGGTCGTCAAGGTATGTGTCTTGCCGCCACCGAATTGCGTAATCAGGGTCAGCACGGGCGCAGTATTCTCTGTCCTGCCTTTCAGCCTGTTCAGGACCATCCCGGCATGTTCCCGAAGCGCCCGTGTAAAACAAGTCCGTTGGAAGAACTTGACCGGGTCCTTGTAGTCCGCAGGGGCTGTTCCGGCAATGACCTGCTCTAAGGCTATGGCAAACTCGTTGGGATTAAACGAGCGCCCTTCCCTTACTTCCTTTCGGGGCGTCGCTACTTTGTACCAGGGTTCCATACTTGTCTATTCCTGCTTACCCGCATCGAGCATCTCATCAGGCAGTTTCGCGAGAACCGCTGCACGCACCTCCCGTGCCATCGCAAGGGCTTCTTGGGCTTCTTCCGCAGTGATGGGTTCCCACTCGCCGGGATACCGGCCTTCAATAACATAACGGTTCAGCGGGATCACCCGCGTCCGCAGTAGATCAAGCGATACCCGCTCCGGCACCAGGTCGAGCAGAAGGCGAAGATCGTGTGTTTTGGGGAAATGTACACTGAGAGACACCAATAAAGCCTTCAGGTATTTCTCCGCACATTGCTGGCAGTGAAAGCAGACAATGTCCGTTAGTCCGCTCCCTGCCAACTGCATTGTATGTTCAGCAGCCAACAGGTCATGCTCAGCTTTATCGATCCATCGAATTATCTGCTCCGCCGAATTAGGCCGCTCGTTCATACAGCACCTTTCCTTCGTGAACCGCCTCCCGGATGATTGAGCCAATAGTGTCTCTATAAGCCTCCAGTTCTTTTGGGGTCGCGACAATAATATCGGCAGGTAGAGGAATGCCTTCCAGCGATAGGTCAATCGCGACGGCCTGTCGGCGCTTTGAGCCGCTGACATTCATTACCACCAGCAGGTCCGCATCGCTGTCGTCCGTGCCGTCGCCACGGGCGTGCGAGCCAAATAGAATTATCTTCTCAGGGTGAAACTGCGTCACAATGCGTTTCACCATCTGCCGGATATGCTTGTTCACCGAGTTTTGTATTCTGACCATAACACACCTTCCTATCGCGGCACGGCAAGTAACATAGCATCGATTAAACGCTTCTCTTCACTGTTCTTAGGATACAGTGCAGACAAGCCATTTGCAAGGCGCAAAAAGTCCGGGCCGCGTTGCTGTTCGGCCTTGATAAGGGCACGCAGGGCGTTGGCCCGGCCGGAGGCCTGCAAAAGCATCGCCGCATGCACACGGTCCAGGGTCGTAGCTCCTCGATGGCCCTGCAAGGCCTCATCGGAGACGCCTGCCTGTTCGGCAGACAGGCTTGTACCGGCCTTTTTGCGTCTGCCCTTGATCTTCGGTGCTTGCTCAAGCTCTGGAAACAGCATCATCTGTGGTGAAACATCACGCTCCTGTTCAAGTCGGTCAGCTATCGCCGATGCCCCGGCTTCGCCGAAGAGCTGCTTGGCACGTTCCGATACGCCGAGAAGGCGGACAATTCCTTTCTTGGTCTCTATGATTCGGCCTTCCCAATCAGGCAGCCTGATCCCCAAAGGCTGAGCAAATCGCCGCACTACGTCAAAAATGAGAGCAAATCCCTTAGGTTTTGCTTTCGATGGTTGTTCTTCCTCATCCTCAACTGTATCTTCCTCAACATCGTCGGGCTGTTCCGCTTCCTCACGGGCATGGCTCTGCTGGTTATTGCCGTTTGTGCTTTGCAGCGTCCATAGAAACAGGGCCGTCAGCCTCGCATCCTCTTCTACCGCCCCGGCTGCGCCATTCCTTGCCTTCGCCTCGGCAGTACCCAACACCTGCTCCAGGGCAACCCGGCCAACTGTCTCCCAGACGTATGCCAGGAAACCTCGCTCGTGTGGCTCGATAGCTTCTGGATTTCCGCCTAACGGAATCTCGCGTCCAGCGGTATCTTCGACCTTTGAGTACTTGCTGTAGATCTCTAATGCTGGACCGATACAGGCAAAGACCAAATCCGCGCCACGAACACCTTCACCTTGCAGCCGTTCCATCCAGTCACCGACCCGCCCAGGCAACTCGCGCAGAACTTCGCCCCAGTCGCCAACGGGTGCGTCGTCAGGCCGGGGTCGGCACACAAGATGAACGCTGGTGGCCAGCGCCGCAGAATCTCGTGCGACGAGTCTTTGTGCTTGCTCCGTCGCTATCGGCCAAGATCCAACTACGACCCATCGCGCGGTTATCAGGCCGGTCAGCAAGGCTTCCCAGCCTTCTGTGGTTTTATGCGCGAAGACAACGCACCCAACGCCACTTTTTTGAACTACACGTCGACCCTCCCCAAAAGCTTGCCCTACACAGACCTCGAAAAACTCAGGGTCCTTCTCCCTACCGTCAACTCGGTAGGCCCGGTTCCAAACGCATTCGCGGATCTTGGGCGTAAGCGTGTTGTCTCGCTCGAATTGATTGCGCAGAACTGCCTCGCCCGGCAATAACCGCTTCAGCCAAACATAGAAAAAGTCAGAAAGGTCAGCATAGGGAATAGAGTCGTAGTAAGGCGGGTCGGTGAACCAGATTGGTGCGCTCTCATTTGGAAGCGGATGTTCAGATGCGTCTGCTGTCTCCGCAGTCGCGCGTGGCAAGATGTTCTTGGATCTCTCAATGTACCGTACAACACTTTCGAGCATCGAATCCCACGAACCAACAGTGTGACGAAACGGAACCATCTCGGCAAAATCCCAAAGCATCGGAAGTGCTTGTCTGCCAAACGAATTGACGTTCCTTTGTTGTGTCGAGTCCCATCTGCTTTGCGCTGAACAGTAGTCAGCGACGCGGCTCAGCGTGACAGATATCAGCTTCTTCAGCGATTCGTTTTCAGTTTCTCTCACTCGGTTTCCGAAGCTGAGTAGCGACACCAACTGCCGGCACAAATAAAGTGACTTGAATTCCCGAATTCCATATCGCGTTACCGCCGAGAGACCGCGCGCATTGGGAGATGGCCTGATATCGTGGATGGGTTCATCCGGCACGGGGCAGAGGCCCCGCTTATCGGCGGGCAGGGCTTTCCATTCGTCGAGGATTTCTTTGAGTCGCTTTTGTGCCCTGAAGACGGCCTGATAATCCGATTTAGTTGGGAGGCGATAATGGCGTCCCGGTTCACCCTCGCGCAGGGTCACTACAGCCATCAGTCTGGCCCCGCCCCCGTGAACGCCCTTGTCATTGACGGCTGCATCCGCACCACCGTGCTGAGCGGCAAGTTGTGCGCGAACCCGCTCTGGCGGCAGAACCGCTCCACAGTGCAAGCAAGTAGCCTTGGCTTGTGACACGGTGCCCGGCGCAATGTCCATTTCGCTTTTCGGCTCAAAGATCTCAAACTGCGGTTCCAGAAAACAACCGGTACCCCACTCTCCATGTCCCCAGGGGAAATGTCCCCATCCTGGAGGCTCGCTTTTCTTGATGCTGGTAAAGCGCAAGCCTCTTTTGCGGTTAGCCTTCTTGCACAGCCAGAACGACCGCATCAGCGGAATCTCCGCACCACAATTTGGTGATTCACATCGAACGGTTCGCGCCCAGAGATAGGCGATAGGCTTAGCTCCATCAGGATCCTCCGGATAATAATCCCTGAGTTCTGCCTCTGCCTTCTGTTTGATTTCTGCTCCGACTTTTCGCAGTTCTCCTGCAAGTTCAGGACCGTGCCGGGGGATGTCTTCGAGCATAACCTTGAGAATCAGGCAGGCTACGGGATTCAAATCACTGGCAAAGGCATCACAGCCCAAACGAAGTGCTTCAAGCGGGATTGAGCCACCTCCTGCGAATGGATCCACGACAAGGGGCGTTTCTTCCGGATGGGCGGCCTTCACCA
>CAYGZM010000115.1:0-11524 GCA_964354365.1 uncultured Pirellulales bacterium | reverse complement strand
GATTCCGCGCCACAGTCTGATTAGGTTCATGAAGGACAACAGTATTCCTCTGGACGGCATCGACTCCGGCAAAAGAAAGGCCCTTATTGTCGATGACGACCAGGAGATTGTCGAGCTTATGGTTGACATTCTCTCGCGGGACGGCAGGTTTGAAACAAAGACCGCCTCCAGCGGCTATGAGGCTGGAATAGCAACCGAGCAATTCCGGCCCGAAGTTATACTGCTCGACTACATGCTGCCCGACGTCAACGGCAATGTCGTCTGTCAGACGATAAAGAGGAACCCCGAATTCGAAGACATCAAAATCATTATCGTCAGCGGCGTTGTAAAACAGGATGAGATCGACCAGCTTATGAGGTCCGGCGCGGAAGATTTCATAAAGAAGCCGTTCAGTGTTGCGATGCTTATCGGCAGAGTCACGGCGGCATTGAAAATGGTGTAGGAGACGATAGGGGCTGGAAACACTCACTTGCTCCGGATGTGAACGGTTTTCTGTGGAGTTGGGCCAATAACGGCCAGGGCTGGGGCGGCAGGCCCAAAAAACGTGGGTTTCAAGAAGTTTTTCTGGACTTGGCAGGGGGGAATTTGGTATAATGGTTGAGTGGAGGTGCGGCGGAGGCCGCGCCGTGAGGTTATCATATATCCATCACACTCTTTTGAAAGGGACGGGAAATGAGACGGAAAAGGAAAATCATGGTTTTGGCGCTAGCCATTCTCGGCGGGCTGATTTTGAGGCCATCGCCTGCAGAAGCAACACTGATAACGATAAAGATCGAGGCTGTGGTGGACAGCGTATCGGATGAAGGAAACTATCTGGAAGGAAAGATCAAAGTAGGTGATATCATAACGGGAACTTATACTTATGATCTCTTGACGCCGGATTCTGAACCGCTGGCATACGCTGGACTGTATGAGCATGATAATGCACCAGCCGGAATATCATTGAGTGTTGGCGGTTTTGACTTCAGAACTGATCCGGACAATGTTGACTTCGTTGTCGCAATCTTGGATGACTATCCACCTTCGAGGAAGGACCAGGTTTGGATGAGAAGCTACAACAACCTTCCTCTCAGCAATGGGGTCGCAGTTGATGGCATTTCTTGGCAGCTTGATGACCCGACGGGAACGGCTATTTCTAGTACGGAACTGCCAACATCTTCTCTGGTGCTGGATGAGTGGCAATCACTTTATGGGCTACGTTTACACGGAGAAAGAGGTGGGTATATTATCGACGCTACAGTAACCTGGACTATCCCTGAACCCCTAACACTACTATTTCTTGGGCTCGGTGGATTGTTTTTGAGGAAGCAATCCGAAACACAATTTGGGAATCACATTCGGTGAAGTAAGGAGATGACAAAATGTCACGGACGATAAATACCGTTATTGCGATATTATACATTCTTTTCATAACAAGCGCGACTTTCGCAAATTGGAAAGACGATTCAAAGGCAATAGATATCTCAGGCGGAGAAGACCACACACTTGTCCTTACCGCGAACAAATGGTCCTGGTCTTCTGGTCACAATGGATGGTATCAGCTTGGAATCGGAGATACTACAGAATCCCAGAAGACACTCGTTAGAGTTCTTGGAGGAGCGATGAATACGCCGGGCCTTCAGGATATCAACGACGTTGACGCCGGGTGGAAACACTCCCTGGCGCTGGAAAACTATAACCCCTGTGACCCGAATTATATGGGGTTCGTATGGGCTTGGGGTGATGATGAATGGGCCCAGCTTGGCAACGGTCCGTCCGGCACTTCCGGGACTCCAGTTCAAGTTCTTCGCGGAGAGCAGACGCCCGAAGACCCTAATAATCCGGACCCCAATCTTGCGCGGATTATCGAGATTTCGGCTGGTCGCAGCGGGGAACACAGTCTGGCTGTTGATGTGAACGGTTATGCGTATGCGTGGGGGAGGAACCAGGAGGGCCAGTGCGGGAACGCCGAGAGCGGGACCGGGTTGAAAGAGGATGTGCCGGTTCATGTCTGGCGCGGCGAGCAGGAGCCGGAAGACCCTTGTAATCCAGATCCAAATCTTACGCGGATTGTGGCAGTCTCAGCGGGGGAGTGGCACTCGATGGCGCTCGAGGCCTACGATCCGTACGATCCCAACATGGACGGGCGGGTTTATACCTGGGGTGATGATGACTTTGTGCTGAACAACGGGAGCGGCGTCCTGGGCATCGGCGACAGCGCGGGCGACAGGGATACTCCGGTCTGCGTACGTCGCGGGCAACAGGACTATAACGAGCCGAATCAGATCTATCTGAGGCACATCGTCGCCATCAGCGCCGGCTGGGACCACTCGATGGCCCTGGAGAAATATGACGTTAATGATCCTTTTCTCCCCGATTTTGATCCGAACCATAAGGGCAGGGTCTATACCTGGGGCAATAACGGCCAGGGCTGGGGCGACGACGGCAATTACTACAAGTCCAACGGCGGGCGGTTAGGCAACGGCTCGGCAACGGACGGCAACAGCACGCCCGTGCTGGTTCTCCGCGGCGAGCAGCCTGCCGAGGACCCGAACGACCCGTATCCGTATCTTTCGCGTATTATGGGCGTATCGGCGGGGGAGGCCCATTCGATGGCGCTGGATGTCAATGGTTGTGTCTATACATGGGGCGACAATCAGCACGGGCAGCTTGGCGACGGGACAAACGAGCAGAGGCTCGTACCGGTTAGGGTGGTCGGCCATGATAGAAATCGCAACGGCATCCATGACGCAAACGAGGGGTATCTGGAGAACATCGTGGCTATCGCAGCGGGGTACTGGCACAGCCTTGCTATCGATGCCAACGGGACTATATGGACGTGGGGCAAAGGCAGCGCCGGTCGGCTGGGATTAGGCAACAAGACCATAGACTGCAACACGCCTCATCCGATACCGGTAGTATATAACATCACGCAGGAGAGATTCTATTTCGGGATACAGACTGCGATTGACGATGCGAACGATGTGGGGGATACTCTGGAGGCTTCGCCAGGCACGTATTACGAGAATGTTGAGGTCTTCGACACAAACATCACATTGGAGAGTATGGATCCGAACAATGGGGACGTGGTGGCTGCCACGGTCATAGATGCTCACTACAATAATGATTACTCGTACACGGTGGATTTTGAGAGCGGGTCGGACTGCACGTTTGCCGGGTTCACCTTGACGAACGGCAACTACGAGGCATTGCATTGCGGAGGCTCCTCTTCTGTGAATATCACAGACTGCCGGATAGAGAACAACGCCGGCTGGGTGGCGATACGCATAAACGCATCCTCAGCCAACATTGCAAACAGCCGGATTCAGAACAATAGCTCCCCCATATACAGCGTCTATGGTATATATTGTGAAAACGGATCGACTGTCAGTATCACCGATTGCAACATCGCTTGGAACACTGCCGAGGGAGTCTATTCTCAGTACTCCGCGCTTGCTGTAACCGATTCGGCGATTCACGACAACGGATTCTACGGGATACATGCACAATACAATTATGATACGGCAATCGAGCGGAGTCTTATTGAGGGCAACGGCAACAGCGGGGTGTATGCGCACGATGGCGGCGATTTTGTTTTGAACGGCAGCGTTGTTCGCGACAACGGCTGGGACGGCGTTGACCTCGAGGACAATAGCTCTGAGACTCTGACGAACAACTGGATACATAATAACGGGACTGCGGGCGAAAGCTATGGTTGTGGGATATGGTTTGAGAACTACCAATCGGCCACGCCGCTTGTGCGCAACAATACGATTTGTGGAAACCCGACATACGGCATTGAGGTGGGCGTGCCCGAATTTACTGACCCCAATTATACCGACCCTAATATCCTGAACTGCATCGTTTATGGAAATGCCGGCGGTGATTTGCACAGGCCAAGCGGGACATTCGCCAGCGTGAACTACTGCTGCTTGCAGAATTCACATTCCGGGACGGGCAATATTGTAGTGGATCCGTGCTTTATTGATGCGGATGCGAATGATTTCCATCTTGATGCCAATTCGCCGTGCATTGACAAGGGTGATCCCGCTTTCGTGGCCGAGCCGAATGAGACGGATATCGACGGCGAAAACCGCGTAGAAGATGGTGACGCCAATGGCACCATAATCGTGGACATGGGGGCGGATGAGTTTTACTGGAGCCCGGCGGACCTCAGCGGGGACGGGATTGTGAACTTCATCGATTATGCGATGCTGACGTCATACTGGCAGGATGCGGGCGTCGATTACAATGACGTATTCCTTGATGGCGACGTTAATTCGGTCGGTTTGGCGGAGTTCTGCGATGACTGGCTGCGGGAGGCGGGATCGCTGACGGGGTCGATGCCTTTGATGGCCGGGCGGGGCGGCGCAGGAATGGTTGAGGGATTGGGTCTTGACGCCGGCCTTTCCGCGGTTGCCAGTGCTGAGCGAGAGCCTGCTGTCGCCGAGCCGGTTGATATTGAAGCCATTATGAAGTGGCTTGCGGAGATATGGCTCGATCCCGAGGTGCGAGAGCAGATAGACGCCGAGGATTGGTTGAAGTTGTATGAATCCCTGAAGGATTTAGAGCCTACAACGAAATGACTCTGTATTCAAGCGGCTTGTTTTGCTAGGGGATCTTACGGAGAAGGTTAGCTATATGCCGGACATACCGTCCAACGCCTCAACAGCAGCCCGCCGGGTGGAGCTTGCAGTCGGCCGGCTCGATTCACTTTCCATCTTGCCTTGTGTTGCGGCACGTCTTCTTCCCAAACTTCTGCAAGGCGCGTTTTCGCCTTCTGCCCTGGCCGATATTATAGAATCAGACCCAGCCGTTATGGCGAGGATCCTCTCGCTCATTGACCGTGAGGGGATAGCGCTGCCGGGCGACGGCCTTTCTCTTCGTCCCGCACTTAATGGATTGCCCGCGCCCATCGTCCGCGATGTCCTCTTGTCTGTCAAAGTCTCCCGGGACCTCGAAGGCTCCGAGGCGCCCTCCAGAAAAGACCTCCTGCTGCACAGTCTTGCAGTCGCCTGTTGTGCCGAGGACATCGCACGGATTGCCGCCGCACGCGTGGATTCACAGTTGGCCTATTGCGCCGGACTGCTGCACGATATTGGCAAGCTCGCGCTCCAGGATGCGATGCCCAAGAGCTTCGCCCGCATTGCCGAACAGGCGAAATCGACGGAATCTTCCCTGCATACGATTGAACAAGAATACCTCGGCGCCGATCATGCAATCCTCGGCAGGCGCCTGGCCAATAAGTGGCGGCTGCCGAACACAATAGCCCTTGCTATCTGGCTGCACCACAGCGACACCGCAACAATTTCGCACAATATGCCCGAAGTCAGGATATCGCAGGTAGTGCAGCTGGCTGATTCCCTGGCGCGTCGGAGCGGCATAGGCCGGTCCGGCAGCTACGGTCCGCCCGAACCAATGGAGAGAAACGCCCGGTCGCTCGGAATAGCCCCCGAACAGCTTGAGCAGATTCTGCGGAACCTGCTTGCCCGGGTCGCGGAGAAATCCAATGTCCTCGGCCTGGATTCGCCGGATGCCGTGGCTGACTATTGTGATGCCGCCCAGGCCGCCGCGGCACAATTGGCCCGGCAGCAGACAGAGCTGTCCAAAGAGAATCGCAAACTGCAAACCGCTTCGAGCCACCTGGATTTCCTGACTGATTTCCTGCTCAGCATAGATTCGACGGCCGGCGCAATAGATGTGGCCGAGAATTTCGCCGCACGCTGGCAGAAGTTCTATCAGACCGGTATGGTGTGTCTGTATCTGGCCCCTCCGCCCGGCGCGCAGGCACTCGATGCTGTTATCGTGGAGAGCCTGGGCCATAGCAGGACGGTTTGCCTGGACGTGCCGGATCGGGTCTTCCCAATACCAAAGCCGATAGCCAGAAGCTTCGCGATTCTTGACGCCCACGACCATATTGACTGGCTGTTTGAGCAATTGGACGTTGACTTCGGCGAGGGCAGGACCAAGCTGCTGCCCCTGCTTTCCAACGGCACTGCGGTTGGGGCGATTGCCTTTGAGCTCAACTATCCGGGCGATGCGGCGTTGTTCGAGGAGAAGTTCAAGACATCGTCTTCAATTGCGGCTGCTGTCCTGGACGTGGCCCTTGCCGTCGCCGGGCAGCAGAGTCTTGCCGAGCGCTTCGTGCAGTTTGTTTCGCCGTCCGGCGCCGTCCGGCCCGCTCCTTGGGGACCCCCGGCGCCAAAGCCTATCGAACCCAAGACCGGCGCAGGCAGTCACATCGAAGCTCTGGCGGAAATGGCCGCAGGCGCCGCCCACGAGCTGAACAATCCCCTGACGGTAATCTCCGGCAGGGCGCAGATGCTCGCCCGGGCCGAGACCGACCAGGAAAAGAAAGATATCCTCAATCAGATTCAGGATAATGCAAATGAGGCGTCCGCTATCATTCACGACCTGATGACTTTTGCCCAGCCGCCCCAGCCCAGGCCTGCTCGGACCGATGTCAGGCAGATAATCGATGAAGCTTTGCTATTGGCCGGCCGCAAGACAGACACAGAGCACATCAACGTTCAGCTCGAAGTAGCCGACGATGTGAAAGAGGTTTTCGTGGATTCGGCCCAGATTGCCTCAGCCCTCGCAAACGTCATAACCAACGCCATTGAATCCTACCGAGGTGAGCTTGGGCCGATAAAGGTTGCCGCCGAGTCGGCTGAGTCGGGTGGCCTGGTGAGACTCCAGGTTATGGATCTTGGCTGCGGGATGGACGCCGAGACCGTCCGAAAGGCGACTCACCCGTTTCTCTCCGCCAAGCCCGCGGGACGAAAACGCGGAATGGGCCTTGCATACGCTGCAAGGTTCATACAGATAAACGGCGGCGCCTTGCATATTGAAAGCCAGCCCGATATCGGAACGACCGTGACAATTCACCTGCCGACCGAATAGTGCCGCATTTCAGAAATGGGACGACTACAGCGCAAATGGCATTTGGCTGTTTGAATAGATTTCTCCACTCGCTTCGCTCGGTCGAAATGACGTAACCTTGAACTTTTTAACAGAGCTTTTGCCGCTCTGTCACATTTTCACGTATAATGCGCTGCGGCTGCATATTTGTTCGCAGGTTGTTGGGATAAGAAGCACGAATGTCGGGCCAACGTGTTCCGTGCCCCGATTGCGAAAACTGTTCGATTTTGTCGTCGAGGTTGTTGCGATGGCAAAAATAGCGATTGATGTGGTGCTGTTACCGTCGCAGGTGATGGCGGACAAGGCCATCGAAGCAAACAGGCAATTGCTTGGGCTTGCCGGCGACAAGATAGTCCTGGAGAAAGAGAATTGCCTCCCGCACATTTCTCTGGCTATGGGCTGCATTGAAGAGAAGGATATCGGCGAGATCGGCAAAATTGTGCAGCAAATCGCAGGGCGGCGTGCTTTGGGGCCGTTGAAGGTCGTTGGCATTCACGTCGGCACAAACTCCGCGAGCGAAAAAGTGTCGGTCTTTCAAATAGAACGGACCAAAGCACTCCAATCGCTTCACGAAGAAGTCCTGCAAAGACTGATGCCATATCTCAGCCACAACGTGACGGTGGATATGGTCCTGGGGCCGACGGTATGCGAATCGACCCTGCGATGGATCCGGGATTACCCCGAAAAATCAAGTTTCACAAGATTCTTTCCGCACATCACGATTGGATACGGAGAACTCGGCGACTTTTCATTCCCGGAGGAATTCACGGCTTCAAGACTTGCCCTATGCCACCTGGGAAACCATTGCACCTGCCGAAGGGTTCTTGCCTCGTCTGCACTTCCCGGCGCCGCCCCCTCGGCTTTTGACCCGAAATCCGGCATCCTTTAGGCTGGTCGGGGATGCCGGACGACACGACAAAAATTTCACTTAGATTCTTGCATTATCAGGTAAATTAGGATATGTTAGTGCAAAGATGGTTCAGCGGCGTAGCTGAGCAGTGATTGTCCGGGGAATCCGGGGCAGGATAAGGGTCGTTACTGATGGAAATGAAACGTCGTGAATTTTTGGCAAGGTCGATTGCAGGTGTAGGCGGTCTGCTGCTGGGAACCGAGCTAACGGCCGCCGAGAAACAGAAGCCCGGGATGTTCGACCCGTACGACCGCGTAAGGCTGGGCAAGACAAAGATAAAGGTCTCGCGAGTTGGTTTCGGTACGGGCATGCGCGGCGGCGGACGCCAGTCGAACCATACGCGTATGGGAAAAGAAAACTTCGACGCCTTGGCAAGGGGCTGTTACGAAAGAGGCATCAGACTCTTTGATGTGGCGGATCTTTACGGCACGCAGCCCTTTCTTGCCGGGGCGCTGAAGAAATTGCCTCGCAAGGATTACGCAATATCCTCGAAGATCTGGTGGCGGCAGGGAGGGCTGCCGGAAAACGAGCGTCCCGCCGCCGATGTTGTCGTGGAGCGTTTCCTCAAGGAGCTGGATACCGACTACATCGACCTGATCGTGCTGCACTGCGTTGAGTCAGGAAAGTGGCCGGAAGAGCTGGGCGGATATATGGAGACTCTGGCCAAGGTCAAGAAGAAGGGCCTCGTCCGCGCTCACGGCGTCTCGTGCCATTCATTGGCGGCGCTGGAGGCGTGCGTAAAAGAGCCGTGGGTTGACTCCGTGCACGCGCGCATCAATCCTTACGCAGTGAAAATGGACATAAGGCAGGTAGAGGATGTGCCCAAGGTTGAAGCAGTGCTCAAGGCGCTGCGCAAGCAGGGCAAGGCCGTCGTGGGGATGAAAGTATTGGGTGAGGGCACTTTCCGCGACAGCGACGAAAAACGTGACAATTCGATCAAATATGTGCTGGAATCGGGCTGTGTGGACGCGATGGTGGTCGGCTTCGAGAAGATCGAAGAGATTGACGATTTTGCCGTACGTGTCCGCAAAGTGCCGATGACCGGCGAAACGAGCCGGGTGCAGATATACAGCCCGGCTTACGTGGCGTAGCACCAAGAAGGAGGTAACCGTGAAACTTAATCAGGATTTCACAATGGCCGTTGATACCGTCGTTTTTCTCAAGGGAAGGACGAGTAACGACTATATTCAGGCCGGCGAGGTTGCAAAGGCCCTGAATTTCTCCGTGGGGTATCTGCAGAAAGTCATACAGACGCTCGGCAAGCACGGCATCGTTGAATGCAAGCGAGGAAGGATCGGCGGCGTCAGAATAAGGAACAGGGTCGTGACGCTCCTTGACTTGTGGAACGTAACCTGCGGCGAGATGGATATTGCCCACCCGCCTGTTGCTGCGCTCAAGAAACCGCTGAAAACCTTC
The DNA here is from genome assembly GCA_964354365.1 of uncultured Pirellulales bacterium. Lineage (GTDB taxonomy): Bacteria > Planctomycetota > Phycisphaerae > Sedimentisphaerales > Anaerobacaceae > CAYGZM01. The sequence goes on along the minus strand of CAYGZM010000115.1, from coordinate 2,298 downwards.
GCGGATGCAATGAGCAAGGTGATAATCTGCAAAAAAACTTAGAGAAGGACCCGGGAGGCGACACCGTTTCCCCGCGGGAGCCTTGAGCCGGAATACGTGGAGTTGACCGGCTCTTGTTGCAGGGGTTGGAGTCTGCCCGGCGTTTTACTTGGCGTCTTGTCCTTTATCTCTGCCGCCCGGCAGGAGGCCACCGGTTCAGTATTCATCCCGGAATCTCTGGACTATTCCCAGGGGGAGCATACAATCGTGTGAGCTTGAATCAGGCGGGATACCTCGGAATGGACACAGCAGCCTCTGCGTGTCCTGGGCGTTGCCCTGCGAGAATCCCGCTGGTGTTCCGTTTGCCCAGAGTGTGTCACGAATATGGACGTTTTATGAAGGGCTGAATGATGAAGACAAGAATGAGGACTGTTCTGTGGTGTCTGTTGGGTGTATGTTCGTTGGTTATTATTGGATGCGGCAAGAAGGCCGACGAAAGCAAGCCCATCAGCGAAGTGAAGGCCGAGGCGGAGAAGATGAACGCCGCGGACCTCAGAACGACGGCGATAAGCTACAAAGATGCTATCGAGGCCAAGGGCAAAGAAGTTGAGAAATTGGCAGCCAAGCTCAAGGAAATCCCCGTCGCCGAAATACTTGGCAAAGAGGCAAAGGCACTCAAGACCGAGGTCGATAACATCAACAAGTCGGTAAGCGCGCTAAAGGAGCGGCTCCAGATATACCTTGACAAGCTGAAAGAGAAAGGCGGCGATTTATCCGGCCTGTAGATATAGGTGTCAGGTCAGCCGTCCGTCAAATCGCGTTTGAGCTTCAAAAACGGTGCGTGTAGGGGGCTCTTTACATCCCTTTTGTGCCCGGCTGCCGGAAGGGAACGGTCGGATGGTCACTACGAATCTTGAAAGGATATCGCGATGAACGTAGATGAAATCCTGCAGAAAGTCTCCGAGTATCTTGCGGAATACGGATTAAAGGTTGTCGGCGCCCTTGCCATTTTTGTCGTGGGGCGCTGGGTTGCCAAGTTGCTCTCAAGGCTTGCCGCAAAGGCGCTTGCAAAGGCCCGCATAGACAAGACCCTGGTCCGGTTCACCGAGAATTTGTCATACGTAGTGTTGTTGGTATTTGTCGTTGTCGCCGCACTGGCGACGGCAGGTGTCGAGACAACTTCATTCATTGCGGTATTAGGTGCGGCGGGCCTGGCGATCGGCCTGGCTCTGCAGGGCTCTCTGGCAAATTTCGCAGCAGGCGTGCTGATGATTATATTCAAGCCAATGAAGGTAGGCGACTTTGTTGAAATCGGCGGCATCAAGGGGACTGTGCAGGAGATACAAATCTTCAACACGCTTATCGATACCCCGGATAACATACGGGCCATCATCCCCAACGCCAAGGTGACCAGCGACAATATCAAGAATTACACGACCAATGGAACCAGACGCGTTGACCTGGTTATAGGGGTCTCTTATGAAGATGACCTGAAGAAAGCCCAGGAGGTGATGGAGCGGGTGCTGGCCGGCGACAGCAGAGTGCTTAAAGACCCGCCTGCGAAGGTGGCGGTCTTCGAGCTGGCCGAAAGCAGTGTCAACTTCGTTGTCCGGCCATGGGTCAAGGAGGCTGACTACTGGGATGTCTATTGCGACGCGACCGGCAGGATCAAAATGGCCTTCGACGACGCCGGCATTATGATGCCCTTCCCCCAGCGCGACATCCATATCAAGGACGGCCTTTCTCAAAGACCGGTCAAGTCGTAACCGCTGCAAAAGCCGTTGTGATTCTGTAGCTGGGCATACGAAAAATCAATGTCTTGCCCCGAAATTTCTGGATACTCGGCTGTGGGACTGTACAATTGTGCTTGCCGGTGTTGGCCGTGAGAAATGTCAATAGTCATTGAAAGGGCGAATAAATGAAAGCTGTGAAAAGCACTACTCTTTTGTGTTTGTTGGTTCTGTGTTCGCTAACTGTTGTCGGATGCAGCGAGAAGAAAGAGACTGTTGTCCCGACCGATCAGAAGACCGACGAGAACAAAGCCATCAGCCAGGTCAAGGCCGAAGCGGAGAAAATGGACGCCCCCCAGTTGAGAGCAGCCGCCCTGAAATGTAAGGAAGCCCTCGAAGCCAGGAGTGCCGAGGTTGACAAACTCGCCAAGGAGCTTATGCAGAATATGATTGCTGATAAGTCGGGCGATAAAGTAAAGGACCTCAATACCCGGATGATCGCGCTGAACAAATCCGCAGAGGCGCTCGCTGAACAGTTCCAGGTATATTATGACAAGTTGAAGGCGAAAGGCGGCGATTTGTCCGGCCT
>CAYGZM010000114.1:0-12143 GCA_964354365.1 uncultured Pirellulales bacterium | reverse complement strand
GACTGCAGAACGTTTCGGTCAGCACCATCAAAGGAAGATACCGGTACGGCCTGCAAAAGCTGCGGGCGGCTCTGAACGGGAGACTGTAAATGAGACCGGCAGACGAAATAGAAAACGTTGTTAAGAAAATGTCCTTCAAGGCCAGCCCCGAAATGGACAAAGACCTCTGGGCCGAGACCGCGAAGACGCGAAATGAGTTACGCAAAACGATGTTGGCTCCAAGCCAGCACAATATAGGGAGAACAATTATGAAAAGTCCGATAGCAAAACTGGCCGCTGCTGCGGTTGTTGTTGTCGCGTGTTTGACAGGCTTGTCGCTGTGGCCAGGCACGGAGTCAGGCATCGCTCTGGCGAACGTGCTGGCCCAAATTGAAAAGGCCGGCGCCTATAGGCACCAGTGTGATTCGACGCTAACCTATCTAATGGAGCCTAACGTTCCTTGGAAATCGCACTACACTATGTTGAGATCACAAAAATATGGCTATAAAACTGTGCCAGACGACCCTAATGACGAAGTGAATTATTATTCAATACAGGAGAAGACCCTCTTTATCATCAGGCCCAAGCAGAAGGAGTACGAGCGCGTAGATGTGCACGATTCTAAAAAGCTTACCTCAGTGGCTCAGAGCCAATATAGCTATTATGCAGACGGGATTGTCAAAAAAATCCTGGGATGCAAATACGAGAGCATGGGCAGGTCAATTGTTGACGGAGTTGAAGTCGAAGGGTTTCGAACCACCGACCCCAACTACGCAAGCCAGAAGAAACCGAGTCAGGTCGATGTCAGGATATGGGTGGATGTGAAGACACGGTTGCTTGTACGGTCAGAAGAACACATAACGTTTAAGGACAAGACAATCTGGGACTTTATAACACACGATTATCGGTGGGATATCCCAGTTGATGCGGCCGATTTTAAGCCGGTCATACCAGATGACTACACACGAACTGAGAAGGATTTTTTCTATGAATATGCCAAATTGAAGGACATCACGGAGGAGGACATCATTCAGAGTCTAAAACTATATGCCGATTTGAGCGGCCATTATCCTAAGAACGCCACTTGGGTGCAATATCAATGGTCAGTATTTGAAAAGAGCGAAACCCCTGCAGCCCTGCGATTAAGGGAAGAGATAAAAGGGCTATCGGAAGACGACAAAGATAACAGACTTAGGGATGCCTTGATGCCCATGCACTGCATCGATGGCTTCTACTATTGGCTCAAGAAGCAGAATAAGGACCGCGCATACTATGGAGAGACTGTTACCCCCAAAGACGCAGATAAGGTCCTGATGCGATGGAAGGTCTCAGATAACGAATACCGCGTCATATATGGTGATTTGCACGCGGAGACCGTTACCCCGGAGAAACTGGCGGAACTTGAAGCGGGCTTACCCAAGTAGGTTAGCCGTCTTGTGAATCTGTGAACAAGGCCGGGCTTGCCTCCGCCCGGCCTTTTTTTGCGCGATTCCAGCCGCTGCCACGCCAAAACTCAAAAAAGCGAATTTTGTTGTAAACGAAATATCATCCGTACCCTCTATAATGGCGGATATGCCGGAAGCCGCATATCCAGGCTGTGCACAGCTTGATTTTTTAAGGGTAAAACAGTGTCGCAGATGAGTTTCAAGGTTTTGGTCGATAGTCACAGCAAGGCAGTAATGAACACTGCGACCCGGATACTGCGGGACCCTCAGAAAGCGCAGGACGTTCATCAGGAGGTATTTCTGAAAATCCTGCGCCGATGGGACAAATTCAACGGCGATGTGAATTGGCCCGCGTATCTTTACCGGACAACAGTCCGGACGGCTGTCGAGTTCGCCAAGTATTCAAAGGCCGTATCGCCCCCGGAGCATCACCACGCGAATCCGGCGAAGGAGGAACGGCCCGACTGGCGATTGCGGGCCGCCGAATTGCAGGACAAAGTCGTCGCCTGCCTGGCGAAATTGCCGAAACGCCAGGCGGACGCCTTTGTATTGTTGAGAATCGAAGGATTGGAGTACGACAGAGTCGCCGGACTCCTCGGCTGTTCGCAGGAAACCGTAAGAGTCCACCTCCATCGAGCACTCAAACGCTTGGCCCGGGAACTTAGTGACTATTTGCGCAAATAGGATAGGTGAATTATGAATACTCACGACAAAATCAATAAGCTGCTGGCCGCCTTTGCTCTGGGAGAATTGTCCCCGCAGCAGTCGGCCGACATCCAAACACACCTCACCGACTGCCCCCTGTGCAAAGATGAGCTTGGAAACCTCAAAGCACTGCTCGAATGCACCGAGTCCATGCGTCGATTGTCTGCCGATGAGCGGCAGTGTGAATCAGCCAGGCAAACACTTCTCGCAGCAGCGGCGCAGCAAAAAGCCGCAAGGCCCGCCGCCGGCCCTCGCCTTTGGCGAGCCGCGACCGGGTCAATGTGGAGAACAATTATGATTATCAACAGATTTAAGCTCGCAGCGGCTGCGGCCCTTGTGATTGCATCAATTGTGGGCGTCAACTCCTTTCTCGGCGGGACAGTTACCTTCGCCGAAGTTGTAAAACCAATCCTCAACGCACGCACAGTCGTCTTCGACTTCCTTGTAGGCAATGAAAAGACAAGCCCTGTAATGCATGAGGTAGTGGTAGGCTCACGAATCAGAAGGACCGTGTCGAACATTCCGAATATGGCTATGATTCTTGACCTGGACGACGCAAAGATGCTTGTCCTCGATACCGATGGAAAGACGGCCGGCTACGTTGACCTGGGCGAGGTAGGGGACAAAACGCGAAATTACATAGAGTCCGTCCGAGAAATTATTACTAAGCTGCAGAACGGATCCGACATTGAAAAGCTGAAAGAGTGCCAAATCGATGGACAAAAGGCCATCGGTTTCAAAGCCGGTAACCCAAAAGAAGGAATTACTATCTGGGCCGATCCGCATACAGCCCTCCCGATACGAGTGGAACTTCAACTGGGACAGCTATACGTTGTACTAAAGAACTTCGAATTCGATGTGCACATAGAGCCATCGCTGATCAGCATGGACGTCCCGCAGGGATACACGTTGGATAAGGCTCAATTTGACCTCTCAGACGCTAACGAGCAGGACCTCATCGAAAGCCTCCACATCTGGGCTGAGATTCTCCTGGACGGCACCTTCCCGGATGCCATCGGCACCGAGGCTTTCATGAAGCAGGTCGCTGTGCTGGGACAGAAGATCCCTCAACTCGACCTTCCCGATAGCGAAAAGGAACAACTGGGCATCAAATTCGCCAGAGGGATGCTGTTTCTGCAGCCTCTCGAATTGGGCGGCGAATGGCGCTACGCCGGCAAGGGCGTAAAACTCGGCGATGCCGCCACGCCGATATTCTGGTACCAGCCAAAAGGCTCGGAAACGTACCGCGTAATCTACGGCGACCTGAGTGTAAAGGACGTCGCACAGCAGGATTTGCCCAGGTGAAACCCCCGTCAATCCTGCAATCCTCGAAGAATAGCCGAGCAATACCGGCAACGGAAGACCAGACAAGAATCCGCCGTGTAATGGCGGCGGAATAAGAAAAATGGGCCTGTGCCGGACTTGAGCGACACAGGCCCCGAAAAAACTCCAAGCCCCAATGGCAACTCAGCGTCGAGCCGCCTAAGGCTGCGGCCAGAGAAGCTCCTCAAGCCACCCTTCAGCCAGCACGGCGAAGTCTTCCAGGTCAACCGTACCGCTGGCGTTTAAATCCGTAGTCAGATCAGGAGGAGGCGTCCCCAGCCACTCCTGCGCCATTACCTGGAGGTCGGCGTAGTCAACGACGCAGTTGTCGCCCGTCACATCAGCAGCAGACCTCAGCAGTGACACCATACACCTCGGAGGGTACAGCCTGATGTCATCGACATAAAGCGCTCCCGCGCCGCCGGCCTCTGTTGCCCCCCTGCTGCCGACGCCTATGTACATCTTCTTGACAGAAGCGAGGTTTACACCGGCAGAGCCAAACTCCTCAAGAGCCACATTCCACTCCTGCCAAGCGCTCCCCTGCACCGCATTGGGGTCAGAATGAGTGACAACCTTTACGTTGTTGGCAGTATCCTCAAGAGCAACATACAACGGCTCAACATCGTTACCTGTCGTTGGCATCGCAGTTCCTATGGCCTGCACCTGCCAGTCTCCTGTAACGTTGCCGGTGGTGGATACGTCCGAAAACTCGGCCACACAGATAGCATTTACGTTATGGCTGGTAAGGGACAAACCTATATAGACATCGGTCGTCATCGTGATTGTCTGCGGTCCCCAGGCAAGCGGGTGCCAGCCTTCGGTCGCAGGATCATTGGAATCATAGGCCGTGAATTGGTCGCCGACGCGCTCCAGCTTAATCCAGTGCGGCGCTCTGATGTGGGCAAGCTGGGTAACGGCGGTATCACTGGTGCTGCCGCCGCCGGCCGTGACCCGTGTCTGTAACCTGCAGCCATTTTCTGGGGCCAAAAGCAGGTTGGCATGGGCCGAATTCGCCTGCAGGTTCTGGCGTATCATCACGCCGACTTTTGCCCATGGATTGGTGTTCTGGACACTAAGGACGCGCGCCTGGATGGACCCGTCGCCGGACAGTAACTTGAAGGCATAGCGGAACTGGTCCGCTGTGCCATAGATGTCGGTGCCGGATGCGCTCATTGTGTACTTGCCGCCAGACTCCAAAAAGACGGGCGGCCTGCCCCTGAACCACAACGACAGCGCCTTGACGCCTTTGCATGTCCAATCGCTTCCTATCGCCAGGTCAGCAGTGCCGGCTGCAATCTCTGAATAGTACGCCTTGCCTGATGTGCCAAAATAGTTTGTGCCGTCGTTATCGTAGTTCAGCACCAGAGATTTGCCGCTGCGAACGGTCTGAGTGTTGACGTCCACAACGGAGCCTGTGCCGTTGCCTCCATAGCCGGGTAGTGGAGAGACCCAGCCTTCGCCGTCCTTCCAGGTGTACCATATCCTGCTGCCGGGCTGGCCCGGTGTGTCGGCGTTGCCATACGAGTCCATATTGTCCACGACGAGAGAGTCAACCGTGCTGAAGGACCACACATCGCCCTCCCACGCGTTCGGCTCTCCGGCGTTGTTGACCTCGACGACCTTCCAATAGTAGGTCTCACCCAGATCAAGGGTCCCCGGATCGTAGCCGGCCTGGCTCCCGCTCGCAGGAATGTTAACCGGGGCAATAGTCCCGTTGGTGACGGCCTGCAAATCAGTGCCGAGATAAACCTCGTGCGTTGCAGCCTCTCTTCCCGCTCTCCAGCCAAGCACGACATCCAGAGGCACACCTGTTTGGCCGTCCGTCGGATTCGGCTCTCTTGCATGGACAGGTATGTAAAAGAAGCGGACCTCGCTCAGACCGTACTGGCTCAGCATGCCAAAGTTGCTGTTAGCCGTGATCTTGACGTACTTTGCAGCCACACCGCCAAAATCAACGGTGGTATTGTGAACATAACCGGGCAAGCCGGTAGCCTGGGCAAATTGCGGCGCGCCGACCAGTTGCGTCCAGTCCTCGCCATCGGTCGAGTATTCAATCGTAACGTTCTTCACCCCAAAACCGACAGCGGTCTCAATTGATTGATTGGAGTTCCACACCCACATCTGATGCAGTTTGTAAGCCCTGTCGAACTGGTATTGTATCCAGGTCGGCTGCGGCCCGGTGCTACTACTCAGCCACATGTCCGTTGCGGTTGTCGAGTGCTGGTCGCTTGCGTTGATTCCGGAGCGATCTATGGTCTTTTCAGGCCCCATATCCGTGCTATGAGAACTGGAGGCTGCGGCAGTTACGCCGCTAATCGGATAAGCAAAAGGCTCGACAGTGAAGCTCCAGACAGGCCCTTTATAAATCGTAAGGTCGGGAGGAGCATTGACCTCATCGATGCGCCAATACCAGGTCTGGCCGAATCCGAGAGAGGTGGCCGGATCATAAGTGTTGGGATCTCGGTTTTGACTGACCAGCACACCCCGCGGGTCGGCTCTGCTGGCTGACTCGACATCGCCGACGACTGTTCCAAGGTACACATCATGCTTGGCGGCATACTCTCCCGGCGTCCAGCCAAGCACCGCATCACGATGCACGTCTGTTGCCTTGTCAGCAGGACTGGGGCCGGAGGCAAATCCGAGTCCCTCGGCGCCGGACATAACAGCCTGAATCTCTTCCTGCGACAGAGCGTTGTTGTAGATGCGGACGTCGTCGAGCATCCCCAGCCACGCCCATCTGTTCGGCGTCCCGTAGTTATCGGCGCCTATAATCACAGGACCCGTATTCGTGGTTAGCACGGCTGTCTGTTGGTTCTCAGCATCCAATAGCCCGTTGAAGTATATCTTCTGGTTGTTGCCTGCGGCAGCTACATCGAACGTGCACGCGATGTGGGTCCACTCATTTAGCGGGATGTCGGTATTTGAGTTGAGGCAGTTCGGGTTGCTGGAGGAGTTGTTGCCGCGGAAGTTCACTCGTCGCGCTCCCGTGGCGGGAACGGTATTGCCCATGCGGATGCCGTACGAGGCCCACCACGTTGTCCCCGACCCGAAGGTGCCTTTGCAGATGAGTTCGCGTGTAGGTGCGCCCGTCGAGTTCACCCACATCGCAACCGTGACGGCATTGCTAATATTGAGACTATCGCTATGCGGAACCTGAATAAAGTCCCCGGTGCCGTCCCCCTGCCACGCGCCGGCTATCCGGCCGGCTACCCACGCCACGTTACCCTGGCAGGTGCCGTTGTTGCCATAGGCTGAGGAATCAGCGGCGGCAGCGCCGGATGTCTCATCTAACTTCCACCAACCGACACGTTCGCCCCTCGCCATACCGGTCAAGGTCAGACACAAAACCAGGACAGAAGAGATTGAATAAGTCAGTTTTCTGCACATAATACTCCTCCTTCAAAGAGCTTGAACTGAACACGCCTCGACCATATACCGAAACACGCGAACCCTTGAGAAAGCCAAGTGATAAATCCACAGCTTGCCGGATAAACACCCATCCTTTCGCCGCAACCTCGATTTTTGACCCTTGAAACAAGTTCTTATTAGCGTCCTAAAGGTTAGGACAATCTGGTTGCTCACTTCCGAAACAGCCAATAGCGTTTATCGCCTTATCCGCTACCAGCACAACGGCTCTCGGAGATTCTCGCAGCCGTTTTATTACCTGCTGGCAGCCCTAATGCGATAAACGCTTGCTTACCTGATAGTCTTTTCCCCACAAATCTTGGGACGATACCAAGTTTGTTGCCAAACACGGCAGACTCTTTGACCAAGGGTGGGAAAAAACCTTATTTTCAGGCCAAAAACCGACTTTTGAAAAACCTGCAATCAGCACCGTAATTATACAGTCTGGCCGCCGAAAATGCAAGCCCAAACCGCCCCCGATCCGTTCGCTCCGTACTTTATTCTCATCGTACTTCCCTGAACAGTTCGAGTTCCCTTCGATAGTCCTCCGGACAGTCCATATCAGAAAGCACCGCAGGGCTCGATACGTTCAGCTCGAAGACATCGTCCGCGTGGGTCTCCGCAAGGCCGCGCAACCCAATGTCCTCGTAGCGTGTCAAAATCTCGTTGCAGTAGCGGCTTGAAAACAAAATCGGATGTCCCCGTTTGCCCTCGAAGACCGGCGCCACAATTCCCTTGGCGGCGACCTTGAAAGCATTGACCATCTCGTTGATCAGATCCGTCGTGATGCCCGGCTGGTCGCCGAGTACCACTAAGACCCCTTCGCACTGTTGTAGCAGGACCCTGATTCCACAACGAACAGAAGAAAGCATCTCAGCTCCACAATCCGGATTGATTACAATCGAAACATCCCGGCCCGACAATTGTTCCCTCACCTTGTCGCTTTCATCCCCCGCAACCACAATAATCTTATCGACAACACTGCCTGCAATCTGATCGACGATGTGGGAAATGACCGTCTTGCCGCCGAACGGCAAGAGCAGCTTCTGCGCCCCCATCCTCCGGCTCATACCCGCAGCAAGGACAATCGCACAATTCATCCCGGCTCCTTCTCATAACGTCCCGCCTTTGTGCCGCCTTTGCGCCGGACCGCTATCAATTGGGCGACGATGCTCGCCGCAATCTCGGGAACCGTAACCGCCCCGATGTCCAGCCCGACCGGCGCAAAGACCCGGCCAAACTCTTCTTCGCCGGCAAGCCCGGATTCGACGAAATCTTCGCGTATCAGGGCAACCTTCCGTTTGCTCCCTATCATACCGATATACGCCGCCGGCGCATGAATGCAGGCCTCAAGCGCGTCCGCGTCGTGTTTATGCCCTCGCGTTACAATCACGATGTACGTATCTCGCCCGATTGGAAAGGCCTCCACCTCCCTGCGTATATCTCCGCACCTTGTGGCGACCCCTTCCGGAAAAAGAGCCGGGTCCGTGAACTCGGGCCGATCATCTAAAACGACTGCATCGAAACCAGCCAGGATTGCCTGCCTCGCAAGGGCTTGGCCGATATGCCCCCCACCGACAATCAACAGCATCGGCATGGGAATAACCGGCTCAACAAGGACTTCCACAGCAGTATTCACCTCTTGCCCATCCCCGCCAGGGGCACATGGGGCCTGCACGAAGTGGCAAGCCTCTTCGCGTCCGAGGCACGAGCTAATCGCCTCACCGCCGGGAAAACCTCCCTCCGCTCCTATCGCCTCTTGTGAAAGCCATTGCACCGCTACTTCCGTCTCCGCGCCGGTGCGCACCGTCGTAAGCAGCGCGCCGCACTGACGCTGCCGCAAGGCCTGTGCAACCTGAGCGTATGATGCCCTCTCCTTTTCAATCGTTGCATCGACCAGGATGCGCATATTTCCCCCACAGATGGGAGTGTCATCGGATCTACACGCGCCCTCCAGAGCGAGTTCAAAAACGATTGTCTGCTTCGATTTGCAGGCCTCAACGGCCCGACGCTGCGCCTCCGCCTCGACTGCCCCTCCGCCGAGCGTCCCCCAAATCCTGCCCGTCTCGTCGATAATCGCCCTGACCCCCGCCTTTCGAGGCGTCGATCCCTCGGCCCTCAGAATCGTCGCCAGGGCAAACGACCGCCCCGCGTCGATGAATTCCACGACTTGCTCGTAAATATCGGCGGCTTGGTCGGTGCTGTTCATTTTGCCTGCCCACGGGTTTTCAGAACGTCAGGCCTGCTTTAACTGGTCGCCGCGCATAGGCATAGACCGGATTCGAATGCCCGTCGCCGCGAAAACGGCGTTCCCAATGGCGGGGGCAATCGCAATAATCGGCGTCTCGCCGCCGCCCGCAGAGGGAATGTCCGTCTTGTTGATAAGGTGAACGTCAATTTTGGGGACGTCCTTGAACCGCGGCACAAGATACTCGGCGAAGCTCGCGTTCAGAATCTTGCCTTCCGCGAACCGCATTTCCTCGCGCAGCGCCCCGCCCATACCCATGATGATGCACCCCTGCACCTGAGAGGTCAGGTTGGCCGGATTCTGAATCGGCCCGCACTCGAACGCCTCGCAGACCTCACGCACCTTTATCTCGCCCCGTTTGCGATCTATGCCCACTTCCACGCAAGCAGCCACTACGGAGTTCTTCTCCGTCCCGCACGCCAGCCCCACGCCTGTTTCACCGGTAACCTTCTTCCTGCGAGCGGGCCAGTCGAAGTGCTTCGCAGCGGCCTCAAGAACCGTCCGTATCCGCTCATTCTCAAGATGCGCCAGCCGGAAGGCCAGCGGATCCGCCCCTGCCGCCGCGGCAAGCTCATCCATAAACGACTCGCGGGCAAAGTTGTTCCCCGTCGCAGCGAGGCACCGGTACGGCCCCTGACTCAGCGGAGAATCGGAACCCACCGACAGGATTCTCGTATTGGCTATATTGTACGGCGTGTCAATTGCCGCACCGCCGGCGTTGATATTGGTGAAGTCCCAGGCGATAAGCGAGCCTTTGTCGTTCAGGCCGCCCTTGCACTCGATTACCGCCGCCGGGCGAAAATACGCCCAGGTGAACTCCTCAGCCCGCGTCCATCGCACCGACACCGGACGCCCGGCTGCCTTGGCTAATCGAGCCGCTTCTTCCGCCGCCTCGCCGCTGTGTTTGCCCCCGAATCCCCCGCCCATATCCGGCACTATTACGCGCACCTGCTCGCTTGGTATCTGCAAAGCCCGGGCCAAATCCCCCTGTATTCGCTGCGGCCAATCGATGCCCGCCCACACCGTCAGTTTGCCGTCGCTCCACTCCGCCACCGCGGCCCTCGGCTCCATCGGAGTATGCTGGATATAGGCCACTTCGTATGTTTCGGTCAGGACCTTGCTCGCCTCGGCGAGCCCTTTGTCAATAGAGCCCCGCGTGCTCGGACGCGATCTGTCGTCCGAGCGATGTTCCTTCAGATAAGAGAATACCTCCTTGCTCGACGGATGAGGCGCAGTCTTCCACGATGCGGTCCTCGCAATCACCTCCAGCGCCTCAGCCGCACGGAACGACGATGGCGCAGCGCACCCCACGAACTGGCCCTCACGCACGACCACCACGTCCTTCATGGCCTCCGCCTTGGTAAGGTCGATTGACTCAAGCGTGGCCCCGTATGACACCGGACGTAATATCTTTCCGTAAAGCATATTCGGACGCACGATATCGGAGGGATAATGGTGCGCCCCGGTCACTAAGTCCCGACTGTTCGGCCTTGGAACCGAACTGCCGAGCACTTCCCATTCGCTTACCGGCGTGACAGTAACATCGGATGGAACGGCTTGTTTGAAAGCCTCGGCAATGTCCTTTGATTTTGCAAGATCGGCATAGGTGATGGTCTGTTTTGTCGTCCTGTGCGTGATAACGCCGTTGCGCACGTCCAACGTGCCGCTCTCAACCTTCCACTGCTCGGCTGCAAGACGCACCAGCAACTCCCGCGCCGTCGCCGCGCCCTGGCGCACCGCCGGAACAGTAGATGGTGTCGTCCGGCTGCCCGCCGTTATGCCGTCATCAGGCACCAACTCCGTATCGGCCATCACTAAGCGAATCCGCTCGGCGGCAACCCGCAGCTCCTCCGCCGCCGCCTGCGTCAACTGTGCTCGTGAGCCTTGCCCTTCCTCGACCTTGCCCGTCATCACCGTAATCGTGCCGTCCTCGTTGATATGGATCCTCGCCGCCACGGCTGCGGACTGCCGGCTGCGCCCGCCGGACTGCCGACCCAATGAAACGCCCCCGCTCACCGTAATCAGAAGACCCGCGCCGAGCATCTGTATGAAGGAGCGTCGGCTCAGCTCGCCCCCGCATATCTGCTCGCCAGCCGGCTCAGATAGTCCTGGTTCGACCGTTTGGGTTAAGGTATCTCTGCTCATAGGTTCTTACCTCTACATCTTCTCGGCCGCGAGACGCACGGCGTTTGCGATTTTCATATATCCATTGCACCGGCAGATATTCCCGTTCAATCCTTCCGTAATCTGCTCGTCTGTGGGGTGAGGATTCTCCTTGAGAAAAGCCGCCGTCGTCATAATCATCCCCGGTGTGCAGTACCCGCACTGCATCGCCCCAGCCTCCAGAAACGCCTCCTGCACCGGATGAAGCCCGTCGCCCCCGGCAAGCCCCTCGATTGTGGTGATGGTCTTGCCGTCGGCCCGGCCCGCGGGCGTGATGCACGACAAGACGCTTTTGCCGTCCATCAATACCGTGCACGCCCCGCACTGCCCCTCGCCGCACCCATACTTGGTCCCCGTAAGATGCAGCTCCTCCCTCAAAACATCAAGAAGCGGCCGCTGCGGGTCGGTAGTGATGGTTTTCTTCTCTCCATTAACGGTCAGAGTGATTGTAGTATCCATAATCGGTCTCCACCGGATGGGCGTCCCTGCGGGGTTCCGCCCAGCCCTTTCTTTTGCTGACAATCCATGCCCCGAATTCTAACTCAACCCAGCCGTTCAAAGCAACGTTTTTTACTGAACCGGCAACGTGTCCTGCCGTTTCGCACCATTTCTAAAGACTTGGTATCGTGCCAAGATTTGTGGGGAAAACACTATCGGGTAAGAAAGCGTTTATCGCATTAGGGCTGACAGCAGGTAATAAAACGACTCCGCGAATCTCCCAGAGCCGTTGTGCTGGTAGCGGATAAAGCGATAAACGCTATTGCCTGTTCCGGAAGTGAACAACCAGATTGCCCCCAACCTTTGGGACGTTAATAAAAAGTTGGTTCAACTCCGAAAAAGTTGGTGAATTTAACGCATGAAAAACAAAGGATTTA
>CAYGZM010000113.1:0-12156 GCA_964354365.1 uncultured Pirellulales bacterium | reverse complement strand
AAACACTCTTTTCAGGTGCTTGACCTTCTTTGTGACAGTCGCCGCAGAGACTCCCTGGTCAAGGCAGTACTGAATAAACTGCTCACCGTGCCGGTACCGGATTTCCTGCACATCAATATCACCTACGCACTCGACGAAGTCCCTCATGGTCCTTGCCGTCTCACTTAGAGTAGTAGCGCGAACCTGGCCCTTTGTGCGCGCAAGACTATCGCGGAAAAAGTCCGTGAGTCTCATCGATACCGGACCAGCGACATTCACTCGTATCTCCAATTCCTTCTCTTGCCTTTGCCGTTCGGCTTGGCGCTTGTCTGAATGACCGAGGGAGACCTGACGTCGTTTCCCATTATGATCAACGTAATCAAGCATGTACCGAAAAGATTTCTTATCACGCGAGGGCCTCATCCTAAGCCTTACCAGCTCTTTCATAAAATCTACCTCCTTTCTGATGCTGGCCAAGGGCTTGGGTTGGTCCAAACCTTATTGTACCATACCCAGCCGTTATTGACTACAAGTGACATGGCTCTGGAGCCATTTCTTCACAGAATCAGTCAGGTAAACCGCCCTTCCGCAGAGGTAAATCCTGGGTAGGCCATGCTTACGTTTGAGGTTTTCGATGACATTTCGGTGGTTCGAGGCACTGCTGATCTCAGGGATGCGGAGAAACCGGATCAGTTCCTCCTCGGTCATGATGGTAGGGCAGGTTCGGAATTCGCCATCTGGGCTGGAAAGTGTCGCTGGTGGTTCAGTATTGTGCTGCGCAATGTTCATAGGAGTACCCCTTATCATTTTTCTGTCGAACATCGGCTGCAAATGATGGCGATTGCAGGAAAAGAACACCGGATTGCCTAAAGCATTTGGCCCACGTATCGTGGCTAGGGGAGTATGTTACCATTAGAGTTCAACTTGAGCAAGTATAGTATGCTCAAAGCTATGTATAGTGGCTGCTCCACACTGCTGGCGGCCAACACTACGCAAGATTGCCACGGAGTCTCTCAAGAACCCTCCCCCGGATTCGAGAACAGTGTTGAGATCAGATCTGGAGCTGGAGTATGGCGTGGCTGTCCCAGCGATTGCATGAATTACTCAAGGCCCCAAGCAGTTGTATTTTTCAAGACTGGCAGACAATAACGACTTGTCGCGGGAGTGTCAAACCACAGGATTTTGGGCGATTCGGTTTGCGCAAATCGCCTGCAGCATAGAAAGAAGGCATAGTGACCGATAATGCTCCTTGAAAGAACGGCATTGAGAACATATATCGAGTTTATCGTCAGAGGCATTGACATTGAACCGCATACTGTGCTATCAAAGAAGCCTTAGTATGCAAGAACACCGTTTATGAAGCAATATGTGGAATGTCGGTGGGTGATAATTTGTCCGTTAGTGGTGATCAGGCTTGAGGCATTTGGAAGTGATTCACCCTGAGCGAGTGAGGCGTTTGAACAACAAACCGATCTGGAACGGCAGATACGTGCTCTACTGGATGCAGTCGGCCCAACGGGTGGAGTACAACCATGCCCTCGAGTTTGCCATCGAACAGGCGAACGAATTGAGAAGACCGGTGGTGGTCCTGTTTTGCCTTGTAGATTCGTACCCGGAAGCAAACTGGCGGCATTACTTTTTTATGTTGGAGGGTCTCGTGGAGGTCCGGGCAAAGTTGGAGGATATGGGCGTCCGTATGGTAGTCCGGCGTGGGATGCCTACGAAGTCCGTAGCGGAGCTTGCTGAAGGCGCGGGAGTGGTAGTTGTTGATGGCGGTTACTTACGGATTCAACGGAGTTGGCGAACGGGCGTGGCAAAACGCCTGAGGTGCGCTTTTTATGAGGTTGAGACAAACTTGATTGTGCCCGTGCGGGAAGCTTCAACAAAAGAAGAATTCTCGGCAGGAACGTTCAGACCTAAGGTTACAAAGAAGCTCAACTATTTTCTGACTCCTCTGCAACACCGACGGCCGAAGATCCATTCTCTGGATATCATGCTGGAAGGCTGTGATATAGAAGACATTGACAAAGTGATGTCATCTCTGGATATAGATCGAAGCGTTGTGTGTGTGTCCAGATTTAGGGGCGGCCCAAGCGAGGCCAAAGGACATCTACGCAACTTTGTCCGGAATAATTTGGAGCATTTTGCAGAGTGCCGGAATGACCCATGTGCGGACTGCGTCTCGGATATGAGCCCTTATCTTCATTTTGGGCAGATATCGCCACTGTATATTGCGTTGGAGGTTATGAAGAAAGGCGGAGAGGGAGCGGATGCGTACCTTGAAGAGCTTATTGTACGAAGAGAGCTGAGCCATAATTTTGTCTTCTACAACGCGCAATACGATAAATACTCCTGCCTGCATCCCTGGTCGAGGCGCACGCTGGCCTTTCACAGGCGCGACAAACGCGAGTACGTATATTCTACGGCTGAGTTCGAGGAGGCTAAGACACACGATCCGTACTGGAATGCGGCCCAACGACAAATGATGCTGACAGGGAAGATGCACGGATACATGCGGATGTATTGGGGCAAGAAGATTCTTGAATGGAGCAAGAGGCCGGAGACGGCATACAACACGGCGATCTATTTAAACAACAAGTACGAGCTTGACGGCAGAGACGCCAACGCTTATGCAGGTGTGGCGTGGTGTTTCGGCAAGCACGATAGAGCATGGGGCGAGAGAGCAGTGTTTGGCAAAGTGCGTTATATGAACGCTGCCGGTCTGAGAAGGAAGTTTGATGCGGATAAGTTTGTACGTCGAGTGGAGTATATGAACGAGGGACTGTAGGATACCAGGATGCGGATAGTGATCTCAGGGGCGAGCGGATTTATAGGCAGGGCCTTATGCCGGCAATTGCGCGGCGACTACGAGGTTGTTTCGCTGTCGCGCAATGCAGAACAGGCGGCCAAATCGTTGGCTGGTTCGGCGCAAAGAGTAACGTGGGATGGCCGGACCCTCGGTGACTGGGTAAGCGAGATTAATGGTGCAGCGGCTGTTGTGAACCTTGCGGGCGAGAATGTTGCATCGGACCGATGGACGAGTCTGAAAAAAGAAAGGATACTGCAAAGCAGGACCGACTGTACGCGTGCGTTGGTCGAGGCGATTAGACGCGTGAATACCAGACCCGCAGTTATGATACAGGCATCCGCTGTTGGCTATTATGGCCCGCGCGGCGATGAGATGCTGGATGAAGGCTCATCGGGAGGATCAGGTTTCCTGTCTGAGGTATGCCGGGAGTCTGAGGCTGCCAGCAGTAAGGTGCAAACGCTCGGTGTGCGATATGTGGTTATTCGCACGGGCGTTGTTCTTGGAGCCGGAGGGGGCGCGCTGGCGAGGATGATGCAGCCGTTCCGGTTTTATTTCGGCGGATATATGGGCAGCGGCAGACAGTGGCTATCGTGGATAAGCCTTGATGATGAGGTTGAGGCGATCAAGTTCTTGATCAAAAATCAACAGCTCAAAGGCATATTCAATCTCACTTCGCCGCAGCCTGCGACTATGCGGGAATTTAGTAAAACGCTTGGCCGGATACTTAGAAAGCCCGCGTGGTTGAATGTGCCAGGATTTGTAGCAAGGCTGCTTCTTGGCAGAATGGCAGAGGAGATTCTGTTAAGTGGGCAGAGAGTGATGCCGAAGCGGTTGAGGGAAGCTGGCTTTGAATTCAAGCATGAAGATTTGAAAGAGGCGTTGACTGCCATACTGAAAGGGAATGATAAATGAGCTTGGCTGAGTATTTTGAAAAGACTGAAGGAATGGGCATTCTGGGCACGGCTGATTCGCAGGGCAACGTAGATTTGGCTATATATGCTCGCCCGCACATTATAGACGATGAGACTATCGTATTTGTCATGTCTGACAGATTAAGCCATGCGAATTTGCAGGCCAATCCGAAGGCAGCCTATATGTTCATAGAGAAAGCCAAAGGTTACAAAGGCAAGAGGCTCTATCTTCAGAAGGTTCGCGAAGAGAATGATGCCGAGTTAGTTCAGTCCCTCAGAAGACGTAAAAGATATGACCAAGAAGGGGAGGTTGTATCTGGAAGTAGTGCGGTGTACTTCAGAATCGACAAGGTTAGACCGCTGGTCGGGGATTAGAAATTTTGTGATTACCTCTTCTGGTTTTTATGTGAAATGAAAAGAACCGGCAAATTACTGTGTTCAATATCCTTGTGCCTTTTGATGGGCTTTCTGGGATCGCACTTTACAGTGGCCTCCGTTACGACTTGGTATGCTGGCTTGTCTCGACCTTTCTTTACTCCTCCTGACTGGATTTTCGGCGTAGTATGGCCGAGTCTTTATGTAATCATGGGTATTTCCGCCTTCATCATTTGGAATTCGGGAATTGAGAGGAAACAGGTCAAAGCTGCCCTGTGGATCTTCGCTCTGCAACTGGTTTTGAACGGGTTGTGGACACCCATCTTCTTTGGACTGCATCTGATTGGTTTTGCCCTTGTTGAGATTGTTCTTCTGTGGATTGCGATACTCTGGACGATTCTTGCTTTCCAGAAGATTTCGAAACCAGCCGTGTGGCTTCTTATTCCCTATATACTGTGGGTCAGCTTTGCCGTTGCATTGAATGCCAGCCTGTTTCTCTTGAACAGGTAGTCGGAGATGGGTGACCGTTAACGGTTTGCTTCATGTCAACAGAAGTGACGCACAGAAAGACTTTCATTTCGCCGTCGTACGGAACACAATGTTTTCAGTGTATTTACCTATTATCAGGCGGTCGGAGCCCTCCTGGAGTCTCGAACCGGCGATCGAGATGTCTTCGAAAGTCACATCTTTCACCCCGTGTTCGGCATCACCTTCTTCTATTTGAACGAGGTAATCCCCGGATCGTCCTTCGAGCACAATGTTCTTGAAATTCACGTTCCGGATGAATCCGGGCACTTTCTTGTGCATATACTGGTTCACCACTGGGCGCAGGCGAATGAGCTCCCTCTGGCCTTCGCCATGTATCCGGATATCCTTGATGTTGATATCCTCCAGCCGCATGTCCTCACCAGGCTCCAGCAGAAAGGCGGTCATTGTAAAGTGGATGATGTCCAGATTCCTGAGCTCTACTTTGCGCATGAACGCGGCACGGCTCTCGTGACCGAGTAGAAAAATACGGGCGCGGTCGCACCAGAGAACCGAATTCTCAACCGTGATCCGTTCAACGTTGCTGTTCTGAGAGCTGAAATCAAGTCCCTTGAGCGCTACGCAATCGTCATCGCTTCGAATGAAACAATCGGTGATCAACACATCCTGTGAGTTGCAGGGATTGATGCCGTCGTCATTCTGAACGCGGGAGTTGCAGAGCTTCACATTCCGAATCGTTACCTGCCGAGAGTTTTTCGGGACGATGGTCCAATGGGACGAGCCTCGCAGCGTAATGCCAGTTACTTCGACGTTGATGCTATTGCGGATCGCAATAAGGCTGCCGATGGGACCTTTTCGCCACGCCCAGTCGGAGCCGTCGAGAATACCACGTCCTCGAATCCGAATATTATTTCCTTCGACCAGTACCTCGGCCTTCACAACGGCTCCGCCGGCAAGGTAGAGGGTCTGGTCGCTCTGCAGGAAGATCTTCTCTGGCTTATGAACCCCCGGGCCGAAATAAATAACGCCCTCATCGTCCGGTCTCGGTGCATCCGTTTCGATCCAATTTGCGAACAACAGTAATGGACCTTTCTTGCCGTCTGGCTCCACGCTGAGTTTTCGTGGTTGGTCCAGCATCAGATTCATGGTATGGTCGTCCATCAGCGTTGACTGTACGCCAGATGACAGTGGTCTAATCGCCACATTCCTGAGCGGCTGTTTGGACACAATGCGGACTGTGACAGGCCCGGACATATCGAAGTTGGCAAAAGAATACGGACCACCATGGTCCCATTGTTTTCCTGCGAACGGCGGGTCAAGCACGCGCGCCGAGTACACATCGACCTTCTGACCAGCAGCCTGGACTTCATAATCGGTGGACAGAACTTCTCCTGCAGGAGCAGAATAAGTTAAGACTCTGCCCCGGTTCGTTGTTTCGCATGGGTCGGTGATATTCCGATTCGGGACCTGTCTGCCGCCGGCTGTAAACAATCCTGCCAATTCACTTAGAAAAGGAATCGTCGCCGCTCCGGTCTGTTCCGCAACTTCATGAAATCCCCGAATCCGCTTTTTCCATTCACCAAACTGCACAATATCAGCGACTTGGAAGGCTTCCTGCTTGCCCAGCGAGAGCCAGAGCTTGCCTGCCTGTTTTGAGGGGGCATAGGCGACAACATAATAGCGGCCCGTGGCAGGCAGGGTTACCGTCTCGCTACGGAGAATCCACGAATCCGTCCCGGTGAAGTGCTCATGAAAAAACCTGGGGTCCTTAACACTATCTGTTGGGAAAAACCTCGCTCCCATCCCCGCAGGTATTTCAATCTGTAAGACCTCCTTGGGCAAATCCGGCCCTACAAGGGCTACAGCAGGCCGGAAATCCTGCAGCCGAGTAATGACGGGGATTCCGATTTGTATAAACAATTCAAATCCCTCGTTCGCATCCAAGACCAGCCAAACCTGCGGGCTCATTTCCGTTATCTCGCGGTATATCACCTGAGAGACGACAGGCTGAGCAACCAAAATGGCCGTGTCAGGACCGGTCGCGGCCTTCTCACTGAATATGGGCCGATGAGCTTGAGATGTAGCACAGAGCATAGTCAAGAACAGCACGCCAGATAAAATGATGGCTTTTTGCATAGGTTCGGGATCAAATTGAAAATCTGTACTCAAACAACACTCCGAGATACGGCATCGACCGTGAATGCGGACCACGTTATTACGTCAATCGCCAGAGTTGTCAGAAATGGCACGGTCCTCATGTTAATGTACCCTTAGGTTAATCCTGCAGGCCCCTGTTCGATGTCTCCGGCGCCCACCAGATGACCACCATGCCGAGCGAATAAATGAGACCCATCACCGCGCCGACTTTGGCAAAGTCTCCGCCAAACCAGGTGACAAGTGTGCCCGCGACAAAAACCCCGCCGGCAGTGGCGAAGCGTCCGACGTTGTAGGCGATCCCGCTACCGGTGGCGCGTACCTTCGTCGGGAACAATTCCGGCAGATACAGGGGAAGCCAGCCGAAGAACAAGGTTGCGACGAAGCCCTGCGCGAAGGCCATTGGCAGAAAAGCAGACTGCAATGGGGCCGTGAAAAGGAAAAGGCTGCAGGTCAACGCTGTAGAACCCAGACTTATCAGAAAATACGAGAGCCTTCGGCCGAGCATGTTGGCAAGCTGGGCGCCGAAGAAACTGCCCAACACGGCCCCCAATGCCCAGAAGCCTTGCGTGACTGCCTTGTAGCCCGGCTGTGCGGCACCGCCAATCTTGTCCGCCCAGGGAATCATCCACTTGCTTGCTGCCCACGCGCCGATCATGGGAATCGAGCCCAGAATAATGCCGAGTAGAGTAAGCCGCAGCAGCGGGGGGCGAAAAAGTTCGCGCAGTGGTGTATCTGTCCTTGCAGCCAAGCCTCCACGCGTGGACAGCCAGCGCGGCGACTCCGGCACGAACCACAGCGACACGACCCCGAGCAAGCCGGGGATGGCGCTCCACCCGAATAGCCAACGCCACGAGTCCGGCGTGATATGCCAGATGCGAGCGACTTGAGAGAGCAGCAGAATGCCGGTGTTCAAGCCCGCGCCCATAATACCAGCCACCATAGGTCGTGACACATTCGGCCAGCACTCCGAGACAAGCGCCACGCCGTTGGGCCACATGCCTCCAACGCCCAAACCAACGAGGAAGCGCAGAACGAGCATCTGCTCCAGACTACCAACGAGCAATCCCGCTCCTGAAAACACCGAATAGAAAAGGATGCTCATCCCCATGGCTCGTGTACGCCCAATCCGATCACCCAGCGCCCCAAACGTTATGCCTCCGACCGCGGCACCCAGCATCAGACTCGCCGTGAAGAGCGCAAACCAATCTCCCGCCAAGGCATCCGTAAAGCCAGCGCCAAGCAGACTCTTAGTCACGGACATAGACGCAATTGGCATCAAGCCGAGCTCTATGCCGTCGAAGAGCAGGCCTAAGAAAGCAGCTAATAGAACAATAAGTCTTGCTTTCTGCGACATGGTCAACTGGGAAGAGTCTGTCGAAACCTGATTCATGCTTTCACTCTGGGTGCGATCTGTCAGTGTTGATCCTTTTCGATTGCTGTACGCCCCAGGCCGAGCTCTTCGAAGGCACGGATGATAGCACTGTTATCCTGGGCTCCATAGCCAGCGCTCTCCGCCAGCTCGAGCAGGCGTGCATGCACCTGGGTCAACGGCAAATCCGTGCCCACTCTGGCAGCAGCCTGGAGAATCAGGCGAACATCTTTGTGGTGCTGCGACAATCTGGCCTGGGGATCGAAATTTCCGCTGATCATCTTTTCACCTTTGGTGTCCATGATGCGCGAGTAAGCCATGCTTTCACGCAGCACAGTCAGCACTGTCTGCGCGTCTAAACCCAGGACCTTGCTCAGCCACAGCCCTTCAGCCAGAGCGGCGCGATTCAGCCCCAGGACAAGATTGCTGACGAGCTTCATTTGCGAACCGCTGCCAGACGGTCCGAGGTAAAACGAGCGGCGTGCAAACAGCCGGAACAGATCCTGGCACTTGTCGAACGCTTCCGCCGAACCGCCCACCAGAACCACTACTTGACCCTCCCGAACTTGCTGGCTGCTGCCGGAGATAGTGGCATCCAGATAGCAGACACCCCGTTCGGCCAGCCGTCGACCCGTCGCCGCGGCACATTCAGGATCACCCGTTGATGTGTCAATTATGGTCTGACCTGGGACCAGAGACGGGCCCATATTGGCAAGCACAGCCTCGACGGCGTTGCTATCCGGCAGGCTCATGAGTATCCTCTTGCACACCGAAGCAACGGCCGCCGCGCTCGATGCCGGCTTACCGTCCGTTCGGCAGAGGAGATCATTCCGATCTTGATCAATGTCATATCCCCAGATTTCAAAGCCACCGGCCAGCAGCCGCTCGGCCAGGGCTATGCCCATCAGACCAAGCCCTATCAGGCCGATCGGCTCGGTTGCGGGCCTATTCTCGCCAGCAACACCTATTTGTGAAGTTGACTTCATAACTGCACCATGACTCTGATCCCAGACGCCAATTTATTGCAGAACACTGATATTCTTATAGAGCTTATGCACGCTGCTTGCCAGTAAAAAGTCTCATCGAAGATGCAGATTAGGCATACGTGGACAGAATCTATGATTTCTTGAATAATCCAAGGCGTGATGATATAGTATATAATCGATGACCGAGAAGACCTTCGGGCGAAACTGATTTTGGCAATTCTGTGGAGAACAGAATGAAATCTCTATCAAGACGCACCTTTTTGAAATCGACCGCCCTCGTCGGGGTTTCCTTGAAAGCGCCTCGCATCCTTGGGGCAAATGACGATATTCGGGTCGCCATCATAGGTCTGGGCAACAAAGGCAAGGGCCACGTTGATGTATTTCGCTCAACAGATGGCTGCCGAGTTACTGCTCTTTGCGATGTTGATCCGAAGCGTCTTGCCGAGAGGTTCGATTCACTCGACGACAAAGCGGCCATATTCGCCACGACAGACTTGCGAAGGGTTATCGACCGCAAGGACATTGATGTCGTTGTCATCGCGACCTGTAACCACTGGCACGGCCCTGCCGCGGTGTGGGCGTGTCAGGCAGGCAAAGATGTTTACGTTGAAAAGCCCGTCTCGCATAGTCTCAACGAAGGTGCGCTGATGGTCGCAGCCGCCAAGAAGTACAACCGTATCGTCCAGGCCGGCACGCAATACCGCTCTGACCAGGGCCTGCGAGCCGCAGCCAAATACATCCAACAGGGCAACATCGGCAAGATGCTATGGGGACATGTTTTGTGGTACGAAGAACGCGGCAGTATCGGCAGGAAAACTCCTTGGAAGCCGGACTGGCTCGACTATGATCTTTACTGTGGTCCCGCTCCGGTCGAGCCCCTGACACGCGATAGACTGCACTACGACTGGCACTGGGTCTGGTCAACCGGCGATGGCGATTTGGCAAATAGCGGTATTCATGCGTTCGATGTCTGCCGCATGTTCGCAGGATATGATCACCTGCCTGAAAGAGTGTTATGCGTCGGCGAGCGCTTTGCCGTAAACGACGCAGGCCAAACGCCCAATACTCAGTTGACCGTTCTTGATTACAAGCCAGCCCCAATCATAATCGAGAACCGGAACCTGCCCTCAAAGAAGGGCGAACGCATAATGGATCAGCTCAAGGGTGTTCGCGAAGGGCTCATCTTTCAGTGTGAAGGTGGCTACTTCGCCGGTTTTCGCGGGGGAGGCTGGATTTACGACAACGACGGCAAAAAAGTCCAGCAGTTCACAGGTGACGGAGGCAGTGATCATCACGTCAATTTCATAGAAGCCGTCCGCACGCGCAAGCCCGAGCTCTTAAACGCCCCCATAAGGCAGGGACACATTTCCTCCGCTGTCTGCCATCTGGGCAACCTGTCTTTCCGCTTGGGCGTCGACGCGGACAAAAAACAGATACTCGAGAAAATCGGCGATTTCAGGTTGGCAGGCGAGACACTCGAACGTATCGAGAGGCACCTAACTGCAAACGAAGTCGATCTGAACAAGACTCCGATGAAGCTGGGGCCATGGCTTACCGTCGATCAGCAAACCGAGGCAATCATCCGCTGCGATGGACAGGACGCCGGTTCGGCTATGGAAAAGGCTGATACGCTCTCCCGAGGTTCATACAGAAAACCGTTCATAATAGAGTAAGGATATCTGAAGTCTCAAATACACAGGTCAGAATTACATGTCTGAAATGAAAGTACAAGCGATCCTAGTTAGTATTGCCGTATTGTGTCATTGCCATGCAACTTCGCTCTACGGTGCAAACAACAGCAAAATTACATTCCGACAACAACCAGGCAAAATCCTTATATATGTTGACGACCAGACAATAGCAACATACGTCTATGAAGATTCTGAGATACTGCGTCCCTATTTTGCTGCTCTGAAAGCTCCATCTGGCGTCCAAGTGACACGTTACCACCCGCCTCGAAAGGATGTGGATGCCGATGACCATGCGACCATGCACCCGGGCCTGTGGCTGGCGTTTGGAGATATAAACGGGAACGACTTCTGGCGGAACAAAGCCCGTGTGAAACATGCAGGTTTCGTAGAAGAACCCTTCGCCGGTAACGAATGCGCCGGTCTCACCGTACGAAATCAGTATGTAGCAAACGAAAGAACCATCTGTGAGGAAACCTGCAAAATCATAATTCTCCACCGACCTGCGGGTTACTTGATTCTCTGGGATAGCCAATTCAGTTCTGATGGAGAATCCTTCTACTTCGGTGACCAGGAGGAAATGGGCCTTGGTGTTCGTTTGGCAACTCCCATCGTTGTCACAAACAAAAATGGCGGTCGAATCCTCGACGATAAGGGCAATGTCAACGAAAAGCAAATTTGGGGAAAGCCGAGCTTATGGTGCGACTATGCCGGCCCGATCGACGGCGTCTTTGCTGGTGTTATGATAATGCCCGATCCAGATAATTTCGGCCCCTGCCGATGGCACGTACGCGACTACGGATTCATGACGGCCAATCCGTTCGGAAAGAAGGCATTTAATCTTGGCGAGCTTGACAAGACGATCGTCAAGAAAGACGAGTCTTTCCGCCTGAGCTTCGGTATACTTCTACACTGTTCAAATGACGAAAAGTCAATGGACTGCAACGCCGCCTATGCCGATTATTTGAAGCTCAAGAAAAGGTTCAAGTGAAGACCACATAGAACGACGTTGCCCCATCTTTAGTTGCAGGTCGAAATAAAAAAATGGCTACTCCAACCTGGTCTTTGATAAGATCAGGTGGATATATTACCGTGAACATATACTGTCCACTGTGTCAGTCGTCCTTGGTAGCCCATTGGTTCCAAGAGAACCAGGATGTTTATCACGGCGACAGAGAAAGTTGGTATATATCGTAAGTACCATGGACCAATCCCTATAGATCAGCCTGGCAGGCCATTGCCCAAGATTGAATGGTTGAGAAAACGCCCCTTCAGCAGGGCGGCTCTGTGGTTTGGTGCCGATTGGAACAGGAGTCTAAGAATGAATCCATCTTGCCTAGTCCTTATACAAGCGTGACTTTTTTGATTTTGTCACAGTTGGATTCATGAAAAAGCT
>CAYGZM010000112.1:0-12338 GCA_964354365.1 uncultured Pirellulales bacterium | reverse complement strand
AGATAAATGATCGCGCGTTTGGCTGAGATGGGGGCTGCCGTGGCGGGCCATATCTTTATGACTCCGAGCACGATGAGCAATACGACGACAACGGCGGCGGTCGCCTGGAGGTTGCGGATTGTGGCGAGGGGCACGGCCCAGATACTCAACTGGGCCTGTCCAGCGGAGCGGGCAAAATCAAGGCGAACCTCGCCTTCGGGCAACGCCACGGGCAGCGAATACATGCCTTTGGCAACGTATTGGTCCAGATTCTCGGGGGCGCCTGTGGGCCCGCCGACGACGCCGGAACCGGGGGCGGCCGCCTGCGGAGGTTGCGGCTCGGCAGGCCTGAGTCCGGCGCCGGCCATTACATAACCCCCTCCGGCATAAGCCCCCGTCAAGCCTTTGCCTCGCTCGCCCTGCTGGGTGACATCACCGTCAGCGGCGCGTGATTCAGGGGCTCCCGAATACATATACAGGCCGGGCGCCCCGTCGGCGCCGGCAGTTCCCATTCTGCGGCTTCGGCCCGCCTGTTGTTGTGCGGGCGCCTGCACCTGGAACTGGTCCGTAGGCTCAAGGGTCTGGGCCATTTGCTCCGCTCCCTGGAAATACCGCTCAGATCGGTTGTCCCTGAGCTGCTCCAACTGAATTTTGATTTGTGCCTGTTTGCGGTCGATCTGAGCGGCGCTTTGCTGCGAAAGGTCGCCCAAGAGCCTGCTAACGTCGGCCTTTTCATCGGAGCGTGCGAGGAGCAAATCGTCCGCCACTTTGCCAAAATCGACAACCGCCGGTTTTTTGCCCGCCTCAGCATCAAGGGCGATTACCCCCTCGGTCGATGCCTTGTCAGCCTGCTGCTGGAGGGCCACCAACTGGCCTTGCGAGACCTCAAGCTCTTTTGTCAGGCGTGCAATCTGCTGCTGCTCGCCCTGGCCGATGAAGCCGGGCTTTTGGAGCAGGGCGTTGTTGCGGACAACCTCGGAGACGCCGACGTTGACCGCATCATCATTTAGAAAGACGTTCAAATCGTAGCCAGCCTGTTTCTGCTGCTGCTCTATGTATGAGGTATTATCCCCGAAGAGCACGTCCTGGGACTGCTTCTGTCCGCCCAGTTTTGAGCTGAGACGGAGATAGTCCTCGTCGGCGACCTGACCCCGATTGGCTTCGAGGAAGGACTGCGCCTGCTGGATATCGGTGTTGAGCTTCTGGTTGAACAAGTACCAGTTCTGCTGGGCGACGACCTCGCTGCGGCTGGCTGAGCCGGCGACGTCGCGGTATGTCTTTTCGAGGCGTTTGAGCTGGTCGAGCCTGGCGTCGATGTCGAGACTGAGCATTTCGACCGTGCCGGCGACGGGGGACATATTTCCGCCGGGGCGCATATAGCGATAACCGGCGGGCAGGAGCAGCGACCAGGTGGTGCGCATTACGGGGACATCGGCAATGGAGATAGCGGGCGGCTCGAGCCTGGCAATCCCATTCAACGGCTCAATTAGAGATTCGCCCTGCTCGTCGGCGAAATAGAGAAAGACGTCGTAGGGCAGGCCGCCCGGCGAGGTCTTGACCAAAGGTATCAGCACCCGGCCCGGGGCCGAGTCGGCGGCGGTGACGGGCTTGACGGGCTGCGAGGCGACAGTAGCGCTCCAAAGACGCAGCCCCTGCGGGACCTCGACCCGGAGGAACTGCTCGCTGCGATTCTGCAGGGAGAGCCTGGCCTCGTAGCGGCAGCGGCCGTTGCGGTCGATAACGGTGGTGAGGGCGAGGAGATCGACGACGGCCTGGATTCGGGCGGCAGTCTTGGCGGGGGTGAAGCCGAGGCCGAGCGACCAGTTATCCTCGAACGACTGGAAGACGTACTGGAGGGATTCGGTCATCTGGGGGGACATCAGCTTCTGCTGCTCGCTTGCCGCAAGCTCGGTGAGTTTCGTACTGTCGGTTACGCTTATGTCGTGCCGGGACATATTCTGGACCGCGATGACGGCGCGATAGCCGGCGGGGGCATCGGTCCGGATGCGAGGGACGCTGAGCAGCTTTGTGGATGCGTCGATGGGCAAGGCGAAGTTGACGGCGATATCGACGTCGCCGGTGACTTCATTAACGAGCACAACTTTCCAGCTTGTCCACCCGTCGGCGGATGCGGCCTGCGTTACGCTGCGAAGCGCGGGCGAATTGACGGCCACGAGCGACGCATATTCATCAGGCAGGCTGAAAGTCAGGTTGTCGATTGGCGAGCCGGCGACGTTGTAGCGAAGACGATAGGTATATACCGCGGCGGTGGTCTTTACAGCCAGGCCGGCGAAGACCTCAACGCGAACGCGGGTGGGCTGAGGGCGGATATCCAGCCGGAGCGAGGGATTGGCCTGCTCATAACTATAGGCAAACTGCACCGCGTTGATTTGATTCGAGTCGAGCCAGTCTTTCAATGTCGCGGGCACAATGGCCTTGAGGCTCTTGCTGTCCACGGTCTTTGCATCGAGCGACGCGGCGACCTGCACGGCGAGGCGGCCCTGCTGCGCGGCCGCCGGGGCCTGGGACGACGAGCCGCCCGAGTCGATGTACGTAACGAGGGGCACATCGAAGGCTTCGAGGCGAACATCCTTGCGGACAAGGACCAGGGCTATTTTGGTTTCCTGCTGCCCGCGGTCGAATTTGACGTGGAGGAACCGGCCGGCATCGCTTGAGCGCTCGTAGAAGCCCTCGACGGCGGGGCCGACGACACTGAGCAGCTCATAACCGGCAGGCAGGGTGAAACTTGCGCCGAAGAGCTTGCCCGGCGAAGGACCGGCGGGCTTGCCCTGGTCGGCAGTGAGGTTAGCCTGGACGAGCAGCTCAGTTGCATCGGAGCTGACTCGCACAAGCTGGTCGAGACAGACTTTGGGACTGACGGCAAGGCGAGACAGTTGTACGAACAGCTCGAAGGGGCGGTAAGGCCAGTAGTAGGCGGCGACCGGCGTGGCCCTGTCGGCGGTCAGGCCGGCGTCGGTTGAGGCCTGTGCGGCGGGGATGTCCGTCCTGCGGCCGCCAGTGACCTGGGCGACTTTCAGGGCCATGCCGCCGGCGGAGTGCAGTGTCACCGTGCCGCTCTCGCGGGAGACGTCGTCGGCCCTTACGAGAAGCAGGCGGCCGGGTTTGTCCGGAGGGGGCATCTCGCCGAGCCAGCGAACGGTAAGGTCATATTGCTTTTTGGCAGGACGGTGCAGACGCACTTCCACCAGACTGAACTGGGCGTCGTCAACAGTCCTCTGGCCGAGGTCGCGGTAATCACGAATGTTCGTGCCTTTGACTTCGGTCAGGGTAGCACCCTTTGGCACTAACAGGGCGAATCGGTCGTGCTCACCGGCGGAGAAACTGTACGTAATCCTGCTGACACCGACAATAGCCCAGTAAAAGGCATAGACATCGTGCGCGGCGGCCGCGGACAGTGTGCGGTCGGCGGCGCCGCCGCCGGCCTTGGGGAGCCAGCGCAACGTAAGCTCCTTAGTCATTCCGAGTGGGACTATCCACTTGACGGCGCCATTGGTTTTTTGGGGCGAGGGGATGCTCTCGATTTGGTCAACCTCGAGTTCGAGGTCATCCTGGGGCAAGAGAACGTCCATCACTGCTCCCGGGAGGGGCGGCAGAGATAGTTTGGCGCTGCCCCTTCGGCCAAAGTACTCCGGTTTTGCCAGTGCTTTGATCTGGAGTCGGCCGGACGCCCTGCCGGGCAGCATCAGGACCATATCTCCCGGAGCGGCCTGCTTATCCTGCGTTTGCGGGGTGCTGTGCAGTTGGGCGGGCTTGCCGGCGAACGTCGCTTCGGTTACGGCCAGGCCGGATAACGGCATAGGCAGGACGACCCAGTCCCTGCCGTAAGTCCTGACATCGGCCGTCAGGAGCAGGTTCAACTGCTCGGCCTCGACGGTCACGCTGTAGCGGACAGCCGCGAGGGAGACATCTGTTCCCGGCCGAGGCCCGTCGATGACGTCGTTGGGATGGGCGAGGTTCCACAACTCTATAAAGCGCGCGTAGGAAATCAGGACCTTGTTCGAGTCTTCCGGGGCCGTAGGGTCTCCATCGTAGGGAATAATAACGGGCGATGATCCCTGTGTGTCGGGCGGTTGAGCCGGCCTGGCAACCTGCTGCAGAACCGGCTGCTGCTCTTTCACCGGGGCAGGCCCCAAGGGTCCATTGCGGGCTTCGGGCTGGACAGGGGGAGCAGGGGCGGCCGCGTGGGCTGAACAGCCAAGGCACAGCACAGAGACGAGCAATGCGCCAACGATAGCGGAAGCCGGACTGACGTTGCCGTTCAGATGCAGCTTGGGCAACAGCAGCCGGACAAGAGCAGTCAGCACATAGAAGGGAATAAGGCATAAGGCCGCGGTGAAGGCGCCGTTGGCGAAGTGCACTGTGGCCGGGCGCCAGACGGCCAGCAAGGAGGCAAGAGCAAGGACAGCAACAATCAAGACCGCCTTGCTTCTGCCGCACCGTCGGACCAGAGCGATGCCGACAGCGGCTATCAATGCAAATCCCACGGCCCAGCAGGACGACATCCAGGCGGTCCTTGTAAGGCCGATGGTCAGCTCCGCCGGGCCGAGGCCGGTGAAGGCGGCGGGCAGGCCGGCACCGGCAGTTGGAACCAAATCCACGGGTAATGTGAAACGGCCCTCGGCAAGCAATCTTATCCCCAAGGCTTCCTGTGTGACCTGCTCGGCCTTGGCTTTAGCCGGCTGATCGGATGGCGGCGGCGGCTCCCGCACTGCATCGTATTCTTCCGCCTCCGCGGGTTTCTTCGGCATTGTCCGGACAGCCGGGAATTCGACTGCCGGGACTGTGAGTGTGCTGACAGCGTACAGGCGCGTCTTGTTCAGTGAAGGCATGAGCAGCGAGCCTGTGAAGACGTTTTCGGTGAACAAACGATACAGTTTCAGGTAGGCCGGGGGTTCATGGGCGAGGTCGTGGGTCTGCATCTTTGTCTGCTGGGTGGTTACGCGATAGCCCGGCGGGGGAATGATGGTCCAGCCCGCCTGATTGATCCGGACGCCGGGAAGGTCGATCCGGCCAAGCTCAATGCGTTCAAGATCGGCCTGGACGGGACGGCAGGCATAGACGACTTTCACGGGAACGGGGCGTCCCAGTTGGCCGAGGGAGACCTCGTAATCGCCAGCGGCGCTTCGCTGGGGCTTGACCTGCCGGCCACTGACGCTCAGCGACCACAGCTCAGCTCGCTGCGGCAGGCGAATGGTGAGGAACTGGCGACCGACATTTGCCACGCTGAATTCCGCTTGGGTGCGCTGGCCGCCATCGACATCGAGATATGTTGTGAGCCGGGCGGAAACCGCGAGGGCCGAGGGGATTTCATAGCTTTCGTGAACGTCGGTATTGAGGACCAGCGCGGTTTTCGAGCCGCCCGGCGTTGTGGGGGCGTCGAGGCGGAATGCCCAGAGGATTCGGGCGGCCTGGGCCGGGAGAGGCGGAAGGTCAACGGCATCGATTTCTTTGGCGCCGCTCACATTGACCTTAACGGCCGACTCTTCGGCGGCCTGGACGGCCAACTGCTCGCTTATCTCGCCCAGGCATATCGGGCGGACGAGCGGCGCATCAAAGCCCTTGTCAGCAATGGGGCGCTCGTAGCGGACGTCGATTACGACGTCGCCGAGGCTGGAGTGGTCGAGGTTCAACAGATAGAGATTATAGCGCTTCGCCAATTCGTCCGACAGCGGTATGGATTTCTCACCGGGCTGCACAATGCTCTTCGAGGTGATAGGCACCGTTGCCGAAGCGATTTTGAATTCCTCCCGGAGCGACTTATCGACGAGCAGATACAGGGTTTTGGCAGAGGCCCTTGAGATTGTGTAGGCGATTCGCCAATCAACTGCGAATTCGCGGCCCTGTACGCTGATGAGGCCGACGGACTGGGCGGATATTCTGGGCCGGCGCCGGGAGACGAGCAACTGAATGTCACCATCCACAGCCGTGTTGTTGCTGTAGGCGTGCTGAACGGCGCCCGCCATACCCAGCGACGCCATCCGGCCCGCTGGCACAGGTTCGAGCCGGTCGGGGACCTTCAGGGGCGTTACGTCCAGGTCGCCCTCGGCCATGACCGAGACGTAACCTGAGACGGTCTGCGCCTGTGATTGAATAAGCGGGATTGTGATGGAGCGATCAGGGGCATCGCCGGGCCAGTCCCAGTTTGAAGGGACGTGCTGGGTAACGATGGTGACGTTGGCCGTTTTTTCACGCTGGATGGGGCGGGGCAACTCAATCATAAGGAGCCGGCGGTCCGCCCGGTCCTCAATACGATACTCAAAACCAGTCGGCGAGCCGTCCACCAGGACGGCCTTGACCTGCCATTGAGCGGCCTGGCCGCGGAGGACAAAAGACAGGTCAAAAAGCTCGCGTTCAACGGCCGTCACCTCGAATTGGCCCGTCAGAGTAACCTGCTGCGGGGAAACGACGAGCTGCTGGCGCTCTTTAATGCTTCGCTTAGGCTCCACGTCGGCCAGCTCCAGATTCACAGACCAGCTATCGCCCCAGTGGAAATAGAGCGGCCCTGTGGCGCCGCCGACCAGGCCGGGCACCAAGGGCGCCGTTAGGGCGTCCTCCCGCCGGACATCGACGACCTTCTCCCCGCGAATTCCGAGGGCCTCGTCGGTGTTGAGCAGGAGATAGCCTCGCTGGAAGGCGGCATCGACAAGAATGATATGTGGGGCGGCCCAGGCCTGGCCCGTACGAAGTGCGGTAGCCTTGATATGGAGCGCCGTCGCGCCGACCTTTCCGGTGCCGAGGCGCACGGCGAGCGTGCTTAGCTGTCCAGCCGTGTCAACGGACCACCTGACGAGGCTCGGAGAGCTGACGTCGGTTATGGTCCATTCGCCGGGCAAGCGGAATTGGAGCTCCCTTACGCCGCGGCGCAGCACCTGGACCGTATAGAGGCAGCTTAGCACCTGGTGCGACCTGGTCAAGCTGACGGTTGCAGCCGACTCGCCCAACAGGATGGCGCGATCGTCCTGCTGACGGCCATTTCCGAGCAGAACCACCGTCAGCTTGTCTTCTCCGCCGATAGTAAGCTCAATGCTCGTGGCGTCGTTCTGCTTGTCGTAGGAGGCCGCCGAGGCCGGCACTGTGGCGTGAATCTCCAGGTCGCCGGCGGCAGTGAGCTTCATAAGGCCGGCCACGGCCTGCGGCAGTGATATGCCGAACTGCATGCCCCCGCCGGCAAGCTCCGTGAGCTTTGTTGTCCCGGCGATCTCGAGATTGTGGGCGCCCTTGTCGTTCACAATGAGCGTGAGCCTTCCATCTTTGTCATAGCCCAGCGGCGCCGGCGCTCCGTCGAGAGCGACGGCGGTGAGTCCCACCCCTGCAAAACCGAGCGGAACCGCGACCGGACCCCTGCCGATGGATACCACTTCCAATTTGCCCGTCAAACTCAGCTCTTCGCCGGCGATTTTCGCGGAGTATTCTGCGGTTCTGACCTGTCCAAGCTCAAGGGTGTCGGCCTGGCGTACATTCTGCTCGGCGGCGACAAGGAGCTTGTCGAATTGCGCGCGATCCATCAGGACCGCCTTGTCCTGCGGCTCAATCAGATGAGCGAGGTCCTTGTAGGGGACGTACAGGTCGGGCCTGGGCTCGTCGGCCCGGGTCGTGGAAATAAAAGGCCCTGCCGCGACTGCAACGGTTATCAACGCCGTAAACATCAGGAATCCGGCCAAATAGGGTGGAAAACCATCCCCAAGCCCCGCGGGCTTGAGGCTGCCACCCAGGCGATGTCTGGCAAAAGCGGATATGCTTTTTCTGAGTGGTGTAAGGTATCTCATAACGTTACTCCTGGTCCTGTTTTGACTGGTCCTGCTGCTTTTTGTCGGCAGCTTGAGGTTTTTGAGCGGGTTTTGTCACGGGCGTCTGGTCTTTGCGGTCCGGGGCGTCCTTCTTTGCAACGGCCCGGCGCTGCGCTGCGCTTAGGCGCAGTTGCGGGAACTTTCTAAAGGCCCAGTGCGCTATCCACAGCAGCAGCACAAGAACGCCGGCAAATACGCCGGTCTGGAGGACTCTATCGACGAGCAGCGGCAAATACAGATGAGCGATCCCGGCGATTAACCCGAGCGCCAGTACGATGAGAACACGGCGGAAGCCGCTCAGCTTGAGCATCAAGACTCCGGCTGCGATGATGAGCACCCAGACGATTATGCTGAAGATCTCTTTGCCGAGGAGCAGGACCGACAGCTCGCCCGGCGGGCCCTGGCGGACAAAAACAAGCTCTTTGCCCTGGCCGGACAGCTTGAACCCGACGCCGGCGGGCTGGTCTCTGCGCAGCGTCTCCATCATATTGAGGCCCTGATAAGGCTCGAGCCGGGCGAAGATGCGGTCGTAGCCGAGGAAGAAATCGTCTTGTGGAATCCACAGACGCCAGAGCGTCTGCTGTATGGGAATATCCTGCGGAAGCGCCGGGGCGGGCAGAGCGGACGCCGAGACGCGCTCGATACTATACGAGACTTCGAGGACAAACTTCGAGACCTGTCCGGCGGATGGCGGGAGGCGAACGATGCGCTGGTCCGGCTGGACGCCGATTTCCGTGGGGGCTTCATTGCCGTTCAAGAGCACGGCGGTAAGCTTATGGTTCTTAGGCAGTGTGATAGACAGCCTGTCGCCCTGGCTGGTGGCCAGCAGGTACGTCGCGTGCGTGTTAAGCATACCGTCGCGGGCCAGAACCTGCTCGATAATCGCGCCGCTGACAATAGTGGTGAAAACGGTGGCCTCCTTTTGCGCAACGACAGGCAGCGACAATGCGAAGCCGGGGGCATCGTATTTGAATGCCAGCACGGCAAGAGCGCGATGTGGCTGATAGGGTAGGTCGGCGGCGCTGCTCGGGTCGGCAGGTTTGAGGGCCTTGACGACCGGCTGGGCGATTGCGAGGGTCTCGGCCTTCGCTACGGCGATGTGGCCGTTCTGGTCGGAGAGGCGTCCGGCCGCCAGGATCGGCTCAAGCTCAACGACTGCGGGCTTTTCGACTGTGCCGGCCTGGAAGGGGCGACGAGTCCGCACCGCGAGCTGATAGCCGCCCATCACCTTCGACTGGAGCACGATCTTGTAGTACGCCCAGTTGACGTCATCGACCACGGGCTGGTTGGGCTCGGCTTTCTGGTCGGCGGGAAGCTCATCGATGCGCGGTTTTTCCTTGATGTTGTCGCCGGATATCTGGACGCCGGCGTCGGCCAATGCTGCGGGCATTTTCAAGTAGAACGTGTCAATCGGGGCGTATCGAATCCGGTACTGGATTATTGCCTCCTGCTCAACCGAGCCGGGCTGAATGTTGAGGAGCCGATGAATAGTGGCCGAGACCTGGACCGGCTTGACATCAATCTTAAACTTTCCGCCGGCGGATTTATCGCGGTCGATGGAGCGGAACTCGAAGGCCATCGCCGGCGACAGGCCCGCTATGTCAGCCCATTTCTGCGCCTGTCCAAGCGGAATCGCCTGTAGCTGCCGCACGTCCTCGACCTGGGCCTGGAGCTGGTCGGGCAGAAGCAGCATTAGCTGGCCCTGGTATAGTTGCAGGTCGTTGGCGTCGGCCAGCGGCAGCGCGAAGTCAACGGGGCTGTCGGCCTGGGTGCGGTCGGCGCGAGCGACCAGCGTCAGGTCGAATTCGCCGGCCATCTCTTTTTTGAGCAGTATGTGAAGGGCACGGGTTTGGCCGCTGCCCTTGAGCTGATAATCGTCCACCAAATCCCGCGGCTCAACCGATTCGAGGGTCCACGGCTCCGGCAGGCCCATATTAAGCTCGAAGATGCCGGCGCGCTCGACCTTGTAATGAATCTTGCCTCGCAGCTCAAGCCGGTCGGTGTCCACGCCGAGCATCCAGAGCTGATCGACCGTAATGCGCGGCGAAGTGGTCTGGATTGCGAGTGTGCCGCTGTAATCGGACGTGATGAACCGATATGCCGTGACGCCGGGCTGATTGCGCAGGTTTTCCGGCAGTTGTCCCGTATCGACGCGGGCGAGGTTCTTGATGTCCTCAAGGTGGACCGAACGGC
Organism: uncultured Pirellulales bacterium; assembly: GCA_964354365.1. Classification (GTDB taxonomy): domain Bacteria; phylum Planctomycetota; class Phycisphaerae; order Sedimentisphaerales; family Anaerobacaceae; genus CAYGZM01. The sequence continues at coordinate 2,358 of CAYGZM010000112.1, read as the reverse complement.
GTGGAGAGTACGTGATTCCGATCAGGCCGCTGCGTCTTAGGACCTGGTCGGTGGATATCGGCGAGAGAGGAATCTTTACCTGCGATTCCTGAAGGAAGCGCTCGGTTTTGATTGTGAGGGAGTATTTGTCCTTGGCGGGCGAGAAGAGCTTGACGCTGAGCACCTGGCCCGCCTTGTCGGCGGTTTTCACCTCCCACTTGGCGATATTTGCGCCGGCGACATCGGTTACGCGAAACTCGGCGGGCAGTCTTATGGTAAGCTCATCGACGCCCCCGCGATGAATCGTGTAGTCGAGCTTAGTCTCGTAGCTTATTATGGCTTCGGCAACGTTGATGTGCTGGAATTGTTCGCAGATGAGCACCGGCTCAAGCCCCACGACGGCCTCTGTTTTGGGCTTCCAGCTCAGGCGGACCTGCTGGGCCGAGCCGAGAAACGCCTGGAGCTTGGTGACCTTGGCCCCCTCAACTTCCACCTGCGACGTTGTCGCGGCCAGCATCGGCTGCACATCGACCTTGAGGTTCTCTTCGGGGATGAGCAATTCGAGAGTGGTTATTGCGGCCGGGGGTATGCGGAAATCCAGAACAGCCAGGCCGGGCTGGGTTTCAAGCTGACGGACAAAATCCAGCGCGAGGACGTAACGGCCCTTGCCTTTGGTTACGAAGATGTACTGCCCCTGGTCCACTCGTAACAAAGGGACGACTTTGGCATCTTGTATCTCAAGGAGGGCCGCCTCGGCGACCGCGACTCCGCCCAGGCCGACCGGCACCTGGACCCAGCCGTCGGCCAGGACGTCAATGGTTAGCTCCAGGCGCAGGCTGGCAAGCTCATCCTTGACCTTGCCCTGGAATCTGGCGGTGCTTATGAGAAACGGAAAAGGGGCTTCGGAGACGCCGGAGGGCTTGCCCTGTGCGGCCTGCCAGAGCTTCTGGAAGTCCTGGTAGGGCAGGAATACGCCCTGGGGCTCCTTCTCGAAGACGCCCTTGAGCTGGTCATAAGGGACATAGACCTTGGCCGGCGGTTTGGCCTCTTTCGGGTCAGCCTCGGCGCCCGCGGCTACCAACGAGCGGGCGAAAGCGAGACTGCACAAGACTGCGATAACGGCAAGACGTGGACTGTTCATAGGACGTTCTCCTTGGCCCCGGAGGGCTTTGTAGGGTAGATATTGTAGAGACAGGCGCAAGATTGTAATCGACACGCTGACAATAGCTCGGCTCCAGGCAAACAAGTCTTTAGAGCACTGCGCTTCAATACTCCTATTATGGACGAAAAACAAGCCGGAACAAAGTAAAAGAAATGTAAAAAATATGATGATTTAACCTGAGCGGCTTTGCTATATTCTGTTATTGACAGGCAGAAAGGAATTGGATACAAAGGGGTAAACAGGCCTTAGGCAAGAAATCAGACGGCGTGTCATACGGACAGGAAATTAAAACTCCGCATCTTATGCGGGGCAGTCTAATTATTGTTAGGCAGGAGAAAGCTATTTTTCCTAGACCATGAATGAAGCTGTCCAAACAGCCAAAAGTAATTATGAATCGATCAAAATATTTCAACTTCATTGAAGAAAAGCTTAACCTGCTTGCTTATCGCTTAGAAGTACGTGGTGGTTTGAATATTCTGGACCTACATCTGCATTCAGAGAACTTTTATCTGAACTTCTTTAATCTGCTCTTTGTTTGGGATCTTAGAAACCTTAATGCAGAGCAACAGAATGTGGCCGGTATTGATTTAGTAGATAAAACGAATAAGATCGTTGCACAGGTTTCTTCCACTGCAACACGACAGAAGATTGAATCCGCCCTCATAAAAGATCTTTCAAATTACCACGGCTATTCCTTCAAATTTATATCCATTTCTAAAGATGCAAAAAACTTGCGAACTAAAACATTTACGAACCCTCATAATCTGAAATTTTCACCATGCGAGGATATTTTTGATATTCCCATGCTCTTATCAAAAATTCTTGGGTTGGATATTGACCAGCAGAAGAACATTCATGAGTTTCTCCAAAAAGAGCTCAAGAGTGAATCTGATCCAGAGACAGTAGAGTCGAATCTGACGACAATCATTAAAATTCTTTCTAAAGAGGATTGGAGTCAAGGGACACAGGGCTTTGAAACCGCACCGTACGATATTGAAGAAAAGATTTCATACAATCAGTTGAATACCGCAAGAGTTCTTATCGACGATTACAAGATCCATTATCGTCGGATCGAAAAAATCTATTCGGATTTTGACAGACAGGGTGCAAACAAAAGTCTTTCAATTCTTGATGGTATCCGATCGGAGTATATAGCTCTAGGCCCTATACAAGCGTGACGTCTTGAATTTTATTATGCATGGCGTGATAAAAATGCT
>CAYGZM010000111.1:0-12537 GCA_964354365.1 uncultured Pirellulales bacterium | reverse complement strand
ACTCGTCCTTGTCGCCGCCGTAGTAAGTCGATGAAAATCCGGTATCGGGTCGCTGCGTTGGATTGTACATTCCCCAATATACGCCGTTAATGTATAGATGCACGAACGTCCCTGTCGCTGATGGATGCCCGGTTGCCTGTTGCGTGCGCCGCATCCATTCGTCACGAATGAACTGCGAATCCGCCCCGCCCCACGGATACCCATCGTTGAAATTCGCGCGAAGGATAATCGTGTCGAACTCATCGGCTGCCATCTCACCAAACAGCGGGTAACGCAGCATCGTCGGTCCGTACGCCCCCTTGAAGACCAGGCGCAGCGTCTTTTTCTTTTCCCGCCGCCCCACACCTCCATATAGCCGGACCCCACAGTTGACCTGGACGCCCTCCGGATCGTCCGGCCCGAAATACTCAATCGACCCCGGACGCTCCCACGCATCCCCTCTGCTGTCCCAGTTCGTGTAGATGCCGTTCGCCCCGAATAGGTCCTCCAGCTTCATCACCAGCGATATCGTCGCAAGCGACTTCAGGTCGTCCTTGATCGTGGTCAGATGACTGTTCACAATGTCCGGGTCCATCTCGTAGTCCGCCGGCGTCGAACCCCACAACATCGGAAACCCAGGCGGATTCACCGGCTGATTGACCACCTGGTTGATGAAGATGTACGTCTGCGCATCCGTCTCGGAAGGCTTCCAGCGCGATTTGATCGCCCTCGCCCGCAGACACGTGGTCTTATTGATTGTGAAAGGATTGCTGTAACGAACCCCCGTCAGGAACCGTCCGTCTATCACGCCCGGCTCCGTCCCGTCCATGCTCAAATATATATCTGCGCCTTCGGTCTCGCAGGCAAGCGTAACCGTGAACGCGCTGTTATAAAATCCCCGATCATGGCTGAACTTCACCTCCGACACATAACCATCGTACGCGCCGACGTTTTGCGAACCAGCCGTGGGCAATGGAAAAAACTGCCATGTGTCGTTGCCGTCGGGGTAGCGGCCGTACGAAACATTCGCGTCCTGCTCCGGAAACTCCACACTGTCTATAAGGATGGCGCCGTTGCCGTCGAACAGACCGAGTTCGTCGCCGCCCGCATTGATCTCAAAACCTGCATGCAGACCCGCAGGGTAATCCTCTTCATCGCCGTCCGTCCATATCAACAAGTGGCCGCCCGGCAAAATCGTCGTCAGCGCCGGATTACCGGTGGGAATCTGCCACTTGGTGGGATTGTCCAGGTTGTCCGTAAGGTGCATCCCGCCCGTATTGATCGCCTCGGCCCCGGCGTTGTATAGCTCTATCCAGTCGTCGTCTTCACTCTGCGGGTCAAAGTTGTACCTGTTGTTGGATGCAAGGAGCTCATTTATGACCAGCGGGTGCTTGTAGGATGCCTCGATGTCAGTTATCAAGCCATCCTCTACGTCGATATTCTGGTCGGCCGGCGCTGCCCACTCGCCAATTTCGCTAAACTCAATCTTGTAGAAGCCGAGCGGCAGCCCGGTCACGATTTCACCGCTGCTCCGCCACATATCGCCCGCGATTTTCCATTTCGCCCCGAGGTCTATTGGCCCCTGCGGAGAGATTGTTACGCGCACGCCGCCCGTCTGCAGATCGTACGTCCGGCTGAGCGCCGTCGTCTTCCCCTCACGAATGTGCACTGTTTCGCTTCGCGGCTCGGTCCAGCCGTCGATCTCGGCGAATTCAAGAGCGTGGAAACCCACCGAAAAGCCCCGCGGACCACCGCTGCTGTGCCATTCGCCTCCGTCCACCCGCCACATTGCCCCCGCATCAATGGCCTCCGCCGGCAAAATCGTTACACTCAAAAGGCCTGTTCCAGTCCCCACATCGAGCCAGTGCTCGACTACCCTGGCAAAATCGGCGAAATCGACCCCATCGCCCCCGACTACATCCGCCTCGCTGCCTGCAGGCTCAAGCCAGTGGTCCGCCAGAAACTTCAAATCGCGCCAGTTGACCTCGCAGTCCTCATAAACATCGCCTTCCGGACAAACCGCCCAAACAGGACCAATAAAAAAAGTGGCCAATATCAGGACCCGCAAGGCCTTCCAAATAGACTTGGGCATTCTCTGCATCCTTACTCGCCTTTCTTCAAATGCTAATCGCAGTTGTCTGCATGCAGCCTAAATGATTGAGGTACGCCTGCAAATCTACGGATTGCGGCCGGGCGTCGGCGAATCCGCCCGCCAGTTCGCCGGGTCGTTGCCCGAATGGTGCCGGTCAGCATAATTCCGCTGCAACGCGGCGCCCAGCCCATCAGGCTCAACCACCCACGGAGAAACGTAACTGTAGATCACCTCGTCAACAACCACCCACGAAAACGGTTCAAGCGGCAAATCGGGGGCCTGGGGACGTTTCAACGCAAGACGCTCGCCCTCGTTCGCCAGCACCCCGGACCACGGACCTACAATATCAACGCCCGGCGTTAATGCGCCCGTCCCGTAAGCCGAAATAAACGCATTCAGCCGAGCCGTCTCCGTCGCAGGATCGAATCCTACCACTATCAACCTGTCGCCCGCGTTAATATACATACCCGACGCAAACACATAATCCACCGCACCATCCAGACGCCACGTACCGTCGGCGTTCTCCAAGTATATCCTTGCCCCCGTCGGATTATACAGCTCAACGTACTCCTCATTCGGATCAACAGGATGATACATCAGCTCATCGACCACTATATCAACTACCCCGCCGTTGTTCGTCAGATCACGAGACGCCGGCGTATGAAGCCAATACAACCCGCCATCAGGATAACGGCCCAAAGATACGAAGTTCTCCTCGCCCTTGAACCGAACATAATCAACCACCCGGTCCTGCGAAGTCCCCGGCAGGAAAGACAAAAGCACCTCCTCTCCCGCCTTGTCCAGACCAAAACCGCTCGTTATGGGATTATGGAAGCCCGTAACCTCGTCAAAGCTCACCCTGCCCCCGCTGCCGATATTGACCGACGACGGTATGGCCCATTTCTTCAGGTCATCCTTATTGTCGCTCAGGTACCACCCGCTCAGATTGACGCCCGTCCCGCCCGTATTGTATAGCTCTATCCAGTCGTCCGAGTCGTACTCCGGACGCGCAGGATTGCTGTAGTCGGTATGGGCCATAACCTCGTTGAGCACGACGCCCCTCGCCAGTTCATGGTCATCCGCCCCGGGCGACCCGCCCAAATAGGCGCTGTGCCGCCAATTGCCGCCATAGTCCAGCGAGCCGTCAGGCTCCCCCGGAAGCGCTGAGGCCAGTGGAACAAGCGAATGACCGCTCCCGTCCGCCGGCAAAGGCCAGCCGCGGTCGTCACTGTACGTAAACAGGGCAATCGTCCCGTTCCACATATCGGCTAATTGCACGGTCTCGCCGGCGTTGTCTAACTTCGTGTCGTAGTCTATGTACTGGCCGGCTATCATTCCCGATAGCCCAACGCCGTAACGCGACTCAAATGCCGCCTTGTTCCGCACAACAAGCACAAACTGCCCCGGACCAAGACTCGTAACGCTGCTGCCGTAGAAATTGAACGTAATACCCTGAACGAACGATACGTACGTCAAATCCAGCACGTCTTCCCCGATGTTCTTCAGCTCGATAAACTCAAACTCATCGCTATCGACGTCCAGCTCGCCCTTCGATGTATCCGCACCGGCAGGATTATACATCACCTCCGTTATACGAAGATCATCAAGAACGTGTGCCGCGACAGCCCCGCCAACGATGAACTTGATGGGCGAAGACCAGTGACTCCACCGACCGCTTGTATTCTTCATCTTGCAGCGTACCCGGTAGCTGTGTCCCTCCTTGACCACAGTAGCTGGAATCTGCACGACGGCTTGGAATGGGGCCAGCTCCCCGCTCTCCCACACGGTCTCGATCTCGTACTTCCGCGGGTCGCCCGGATCGTATCTCGGATTGGCCGGGTCGGTAACCTCTGCAATACGCCATTTCATCGCTGCGAACGTCCCGCCGCTCGGCGGACTGCTGAAAGACGACGTCCTGAACGCCAGCGCGTTGATCGGATAACCCGCCGGGCCGTCAAATGAAACCGTCGGCGTGTACGGAGCAGCCGGGTCCTCGGAATACGTGTTAAATGCCCTGCTGCCGACAACGTAGTTCTTCATAATCTGGACCATCCCGCGGAAGTCCTTCGTCACGGCCTGCTGATAGAAACGCCCCTGGCCACCCTTGTCGGAGTGGACATAACCGGAAGACGGATTCAGCAGTGGATTGTAGTCCCACATCGCCCGGTCGGCATCGACCATCGAGTACACATCGGCAGGATTATCAATAATACCGGCAAGCTCGTCGAGCAGCGGATACATCTGTTCGGCGTTGTAAAGCAGGTCGCGGAATTCACGCAGGCGATTGTTGTACTCGATAAGAAGCGCGGAATTGGAGAATATCGCGCCCTCGCTCTTGAATACATCTTCTCCGTTGCCGTACATGTTGTTCGCCCAGGTCAGGTCAAGGTCCCAGCAGTGCATCGACCAGATGTTGGTCTGCGGATTCAGATAGAAAAACCAGTTCTTCCCGTAGCCAATGTCGCCGTGGTGGATGCCCTCAACAACACAACGATACCCATAATACCGCTGGAGGTCCACATTGTTGCGCCACCACTGCACCGCCGGGTTGGGGTCTTCGTAGTAACCGTAGCCGTCGCCGCCGCGGTTCCTGAATTCGGTGAAGTCGGACCTGTCGGTAACCGCCGTCGGGCCTTGATTATTCGATTCGCCATTGTGGCCTTCGATCTTGTAAAGATTGCCGTCAGGCAGCTTGTGCTCATCGAGGAAACGCCCGTCCGGTTGCTCAACATTCATGTAAAGCCCCCAAAAGTCCCCGTCGTACTGCGTCGGACCGGCCTCCGCAGCCCCGTCTATTACCCGGAAATGCACCCAGCTGGTCTTCGATGCCTCCGCACCCATCAGGTTAAACAGCTTGAAGCCCGCCGCCTCGAACATACCCTGCTCCCCGCGATGCCAGTAGTTGCCCTGCTGGATGCAGGCGGAGAAGTTGACCTTCGTCCACTCGACGTCGTATTTCTTGCCGAAGTCGTCACGCGCCTGGAACCAATGGCCGCGGTTGAAGTCGAACTTCCACATATTCTTGCCCATTGCGTACCGCCAGACGCCGCCGCGGGCGCGGTACCTGATGTGGTCATAGACCTTGCCGTCATAGACAAGCGTGCCGTACCACAGGTATGAGTCGCCCTCGTACTGATTGCCGCTGGGCGGCATGTGCAACCCGTCGGCCACGTCCTGGCTGCGACTGATAAGGTGGTAAACAGGTATGCGGGTCAAAGCCTGTGTGCCGTAAGCAATCACCTGTTTCTTCACCGGGTCCGAGCTGCCGGGCTGCATTGCGCCGCTCCAGGCGGGCACGCCATCATAGACAAAATACGCGAAGTTCGGCTGAGGGTCGTCGTTGTATGGGCCGGTGATTTCCAGACCGGTCTGGTCCCTGGCGGTGATGCGATATCGAACAAGCCGCCGGTGCACCTGAAGCGAGCCGGGAAGAACAACGCTGTACGTATCGTCGCCGGCCGCCGCGTCGCCGGCCAGACCGTCATCCCGCATCGAAACCTGGATCCAATTAGCCGGCTCTTCATAAGCAGGATTCCTCTGCTCATCAGTCTCAAGGAACTTGAGCGGGATGTAACTGCCCGGATTAACAAGCTGATACGCCAGCTTGACGGATTGCACGCCGTCATCGTCGGTGACTTTCACTGTTATCTTGACGTCCTCGCCGCTCTTGGGCTGCTCGGGGTCGTGCTCAACCTGCCGCATAAGTGGCGGGGTATTGGTATCGTAGGCATTGTTCCGCCGGCCCGGAGTTGCGCCCGAGCGCGCGTACGTCTGCTCAAGCTGGACGTCGAGCCAGCAATCCGTGGAGTCGCCTTTCGAAGAATTGTAAAGATGCATCGCCAGGACGTTCGTGCCCGCTTCAAGGTAACTGCGCGGGTCCGGCAGGTCGTCGAAGGTGTGCCAACTGAGGTCCTCAATGGCCCCGGTCGTCGTCCCCGTGTAGGGCAGCTTATCGGCCGAGACGAGGTCGAGGCTTGAGCGTCTGACATGGGTGCCGTTGATGTAGGCGTTGAAGCCATCATCGAACCGGGCTTTGAGCACGAGATTGACCACCGTAGATGGGTCGTCTATCTCGAAGGTCTTGCGCAGATAGACGGAACTGTAGTTGTACCGCATGTCCAACGGCTCTTCGTATGGAAAGTCGGGACCGTAGCCGATTATCATATTGATCTGGTCCCACCCCGAGTCATTAAAACCGATTTTCTGCCAAGCCGAGTTATTCGGCTCGGATGCCTCCGAATAACCTTTGAAATAGCGCCACCTTGCTCCAGCCGGGATCAGGGTCGCGGGAGGAAGGGGTTCATCCGCCGGAACACTGGCGCGCCAGCTTCCGCCCAGGTCATTATCCAGCGCCGGATTGACCAGCTCAATCGAATAGCCCGGAATCTCACCGACCGTCGGCCACGGAAACCCCTGCCCATAGTTCACTTCGTCAACCTTCTCACGGTCACGGTCCCGCAGGACAATTCCCTCTCCCTCGTTGCTCAGGCCGCCCACCCACGGCCCATACACTATATCCGCAGATACCCCGAATTTGCTCACAACCTGCGAAGGCGTCTGGGCCGCAACAACGTAGCCCCCCGCCGGCAGCATCGCCCCCGCAGGAAACTGATACGTAATACCATCGCTGAAATACCATCCCGCAATGTTGACATCAACTTCGCTTATATTATGAAGCTCGATAAACTCGACGAGCTCGGTCTTGACGTCGGGATCGTAATGGATTTCGTTGATTACAACCGGGGAACGCCTCCTGCCCCAGTTCTCCGCCATCGCCGCAAAGTCCGCCATATTGACCCCATCATTGCCGATTAGGTCGGCCGGACTACCCGGAGGATCAAGCCAGTCCTCCGCAAGCTGCCACACGTCCTCAAAATCAACCTCGCAATCACCGCTAAGATCGCCTTCCAGGCAAGCCGCACCCACGGAACCGGCAAGAGATATGGCCAGAATCAGGCTCAATAAACGGACACTCAAACACTTGCACATCTTCTGTCCCCTTCCTCACGGGCATCTTCAGCCGCACGCCGCCGCCGCTCGGCGTATCGGACCTTGAACAACTGCCCCTTCTACGGGTCTTTACCTGATTCTACCATTTAACACCCCCCGAGTCAACGCAGTTTCTGCTCAAATCCCCAATAATTGCCGGATATTACACGCCCAAGCCGCAGATCGCCGCCCTGGTCAAACCCCAATAATCAACAGCTCCGAGCGTCACTGGTCCGATATCCCTCGAAATGTCATTTGACAAACACACGCCGGACCCGCTATCCTGTATCCTGCTTTGTTCAAGGGCATGGCCCTGCTCACTACAGGCGGGCAAACAGGTATGCTCGCCCCAGGGGGGCTCAAAGCATTGTGAATATCTAACACGTTTGCCGAACAGGATTTATCGGCATAATTCCGTTTGACAAGGAGAAGATTATGACCGCAGCAATGAACAGACGAGAGTTTCTAAGCGCAAGCGCTGCCGGTGCAGGCGCCGTCCTTATTGGCAGGCAGCTTGTGATGGCCGGCGAAAACGCAGACTGGCCCCCAAAAATGCCGCCCGCCAAAATCTACAAAGTCTTTATCGGCAGGACAGGCGGAATATACCTCTCCAGACCTACCGACGAGATAGACAGGTTTAACGAGTACCTCTCCAAACTCGAGCAGAAGCTCGGAGACGTCAAATTCATCGGCGGCGAGCTCGTGCCCCCGACCGAAGTTGACACCGTGCTGCCCAAGCTCAAAGACGCCGACGGCGCGCTCCTCTTCCATCTCTGCGGCCACGGCGGAGACGCGCCGGAGCAGGCAATGGCTAAAATCATCAACACCGGCATTCCTGCCGCCGTCTTCTCTCAGCCCTTCAGCGGCCACGGCTGGATGTACTTCCCACGCTGGCAAAAGGAAGGCAAAAAAGTCGTCCTCCTCCCGAGCAGCGACTGGACCGAAATCGACAGGGTCGTCGCCCTGATGCGGGTCGCCCCCCACCTCCGCAACACGCGCATACTCGTCGTGCGAGGGCCGCTCGGAACCGCCCCTGCCTGCAACGCCGAAATGGTGAAGCAGAAGCTCGGCGTCGAGCTGGTCCCCGTCACAGTCGAGGAGACCCTCAAGGCTCACGAGGCCGTTGATATCAAGGACGCCGAGACGGAGGCTCAGGAATACTGGCTCAGCAAGGCAAAAAAAATCGTCGAGCCAACCAAAGAAGAAATCGTCAGCTCCGCCCGCCTCTACCTCGCAATGAAAAACCTTATGATAAAAGAACGAGCACAGGCCGCCACCAGCTCCAACTGCATGGCCGACCCGGCCAAGTGCTGCCTGACCTATAGTAAGCTCAACGACCTCGGACTCGTCGGCGCCTGCGAGGGTGATATGGACTCCACGCTCACTATGCTGATGTTCCAGTACGCCTTCGGAGTCCCCGGCTTCATCACCGACCCCGTCTTCGACACCGCAACCAACGCCCTGATCCACTTCCACTGCACCTGTGCGACCAAAATGGCGGGGCCGAACAGCCAGCGCCTGCCCTTCACCATCCGCACCCAGACCGACAGCGACAGAGGCGTGGCGCTTCAGGTGGAGATGCCCATCGGACAGGTCGTCACCTGCGCAAAGTTCATCGACCTCGACAAGATGCTTATCTCAACAGGTGAAATCTTCAAGATAACACAGGATGAGCTCGGCTGCCGAACGCAGTTCTGGACGCGAGTAAAAGATGCGCGAAGTATGTTCCACAACTGGGGCGCCGGAGTGGTCGAAGGCGGAGTGATGACCCTGCTCCACCGCGCCGTATTCTTCGGCGACCACATGCAGGACATCAAAAACCTCGGAATCCTGATGGGGTTCAACGTCGTCGAGGAGGCATAACCGCCTATCCCGGCAAATCGGCCCGGGCGGTCTTGATTGTCGTGCGGAAGAAGGCGGCTCTGATTGTGTTCCGCCCTCTGCGCTTGGCTTGGTCGTCCCGTTACCAACAGACGCGTGCGGCTTGTACTAACATGTCATTCCGACCGGAGGGCCGACTAAGTCGGACCGAAGTGGAGGAATCTATTGTAGAAGGCTCGCCGAAGGCGAATCAAAAAGTAATACGTCTTCCTGTTGGGGACAGCACCGGTTAAGTCCGCGCATGCCTATGAAACCCAGGATTCTGCTTGTCAACCCGCCGGTGTATGATTTTGCGGCTTATGACTTCTGGCTCAAGCCCTACGGCCTGCTCACCGTCGCCGGATACCTCCGCGGAAAGGCCGACTTCGCGCTTTTTGACTACCTCGACCGCCTCCACCCCTTCAGCGCCGGAAAGAAAGCCCTGCAATCCGACCGGTGGGGCCGCGGCCGATTCTACAGCCGGCGAATCACGACTCCGGCGCCGCTCGCCTCAATTCCACGCTACTTCAGACGCTTCGGCCTGCCCCGTGACGTATTCGCAGATTATCTCGCCAAAACCGAACCGCCTGATTACGTCCTCATCCAGACAACAATGACCTACTGGTATCCGGGCGTTGAAGAAGTCATCCGCGACATTCGCAACATTCACCCGTCGGCAAAAATCATTTTAGGCGGAAACTATGTCACCCTCTGCCCCTCTCACGCCGAGACCCTCGGCGCAGACCTGCTGATCCCCGGCACAAACCTCCAGCCGCTCTGGGACTATCTCGGAATCACGCCCGACCTCCGGCAACCCGCCTTATGGGAAGTCTATCCCAACCTCAGCGTCGGCGCCCTGAAACTAACCGACGGCTGCCCCTTCAAGTGCACCTACTGCTCCGTCCCTAAGGTCTATGGCCAATTCTCCGCTCGACCGCTCGACCGCTCCATCACCGAACTGAAGCTCTTGACCGAACTTGGCGTCAAAAACATCGCCTTCTACGACGACGCCCTGCTCTTCAACGCCGAACAAGTCCTGATCCCGTTCCTGAACGAGATCATAAAGCAAAACATCAAAGTAACATGCTCTAACAGGACCCAGCCCGTCATCCCAAGACCTGCTCTCAGTGAAAGCGAAGGGGCAGCCACCGTCATTCCGAGCGCAGCCACTGTCATTCCGAGCGCAGTCGAGGAATCTATTCAGACTACTCCGCGAAGCGGCTCAATAAGTATTGACCGGGGTTTCTCACAGCCCCCAAATCTCCACTCCCCCAACGCCCTCAACGCCCGATTCCTCACCAAAGACCTCGCAGAGCTTATGGTCCGTGCAGGCTTCAAAACCTTCTACCTCGGCTTCGAGAGCGCCTCAGCACAGTGGCAGAAGCGCACCGGCTCAAAGGTCTTCTCCGATGAGCTGGCCTCAGCCGTCGAATATTTGAGAGCCGCCGGCGCCGCCCCCGCTGACATCACCGCATACCAAATCCTCGGCCACCCTTATAGTGACATCCAGCAGCTCGAAGACTCGATGCGATTCGTCAACAGCCTCGGCATCCGCGGGACCCTCGCCGACTTCTCTCCAATCCCCGGCACGCCCGACGGCGACTGCTGCGCCAAATACGTCGATTTGGCCGAACCACTAAACCACAACAAAACCGCATTCCCAATCATCCTCCTCGGCTTCGACCAGTCAAACCGCCTAAAAGACCTCCAACGCGCCCTAAACCGCACGCTCGCTCATTAAGCCCAACTTGACCTCCCACTCGCCAAAGGTTACACTCCTCTGCAAATTCAATATTTCAAATTTAAGATTCAACATTTACACATGGGAGATAAGCAATGGCTACATACAAATCGTTTGAAGACCTGCCCGTCTGGCAAAGTGCCAGGGAACTGGCGGTCCTGGTTTACAAAACCACATCCGGAGAACCGTTCGGGAACGATTACGGGCTGAGAAATCAAATTCAGCGGTCTGCAGTATCAGTATCAAGCAACATCGCCGAAGGCTTTGAAAGAGGCTCAAAGCAGGAGTTCATCCAGTTTTTGTTTATTGCAAAAGGCTCGTCCGGAGAACTACGCTCGCAGTTGTTCATTGCCAAAGACATTGGTTACATGGACAATACTGGTTCCAAGAATCTCTTGAAGTCTGCAATGTGCGTGTCGAAGCAGATAAGCGGCTTCATTGAATACTTGAAGGCCTCCAAGTTCAAAGGGCAGAAGTTCAAGACCACGTAATATGAAATCTGAAATCTGTAATTTGAAATTAGTTATCAGGTCCTACGGGTGTCAGATGAACAAGCTCGATACCGCCCTGGTCGGTTCGAGCCTTACGAAGGCGGGCTTCACGCTGACAGATAACGTCAAGGAGGCCGACGTTGTCTTGATAAACACCTGCTCCGTCCGCGAGCACGCCGAGCAGCGCGTCCTCTCACATTTGGGCCATCTCAAGCACATCAAAGAAAGCAGGCCCGGTTTGATCGTCGGCGTCATCGGCTGTATGGCCCAGCGGCTCGGCGAGAAACTCCTCGAACACGAAGTAGTCAACATCGTCTGCGGCCCCGCCCAAATCCCCCAAATCGCAAGTCTAATCGCCCAGGCAATCGAACAAAACAAAAAGGAATTGGCCGTAACCGAGCAAATCCGCAAGCCCGCCCCTCAGCCGCAAAGCCGCGCCCTCGAAGAATTCGAATCCGCCTACGGCCTCGAAGATAAGAACATCCCCGCCCAGGCCTTCGTCCGCGTTATGCACGGCTGCAACAAATTCTGCTCCTACTGCATCGTCCCCTACGTCCGCGGCCCCGAAGTCTCCCGACCGCCCCACGCAGTGTTCGACCAGATCAAAAAACTCGCCGACACCGGCATAAAGCAAGTCACCCTCCTCGGCCAGGCCGTCAATTCCTACGAATACAAAGCCGCTGACAAGACCTGGTCACTCGCCGACCTCCTCACCAAAGCCGCCGACGTCAAAGGCATACAGTGGCTCAAATTCGTCACCAACTACCCCTGCGAAAAATACTTCAACGACATCCTCCGCGTAATGGCCGGCTCGCCCAAAGTCTGTCCTTACCTCCACGTCCCCGCCCAGAGCGGCTCCGACAAAATCCTCCGCGCAATGAACCGCCGGTACACCGCCGCGGACTATCTTGCCCTTCTCGACAGGGCCAGGGACATCGTCCCAGACATCGCCGTCGCAGGCGACTTCATCGTCGGCTTCCCCGGCGAAACCAACGACGACTTCCGGGCAACCGTCGAGCTTGTGAAAAAGGCGCGGTACCGCAACTGCTTCGTCTTCAAGTATTCCCCCCGCCCCGGCACCACGGCGGATAAGAGGCTTCAGGACACCGTCCCGCCCGAAGTAAAGCAGGCCCGCAACGTCGAGCTGCTCGCCGTCCAGCAGGAGATAAGCGGCGAGCTAAGCCGCGATTTCCTCGGCAAAGAGCTAAAAGTCCTCGTCGAAGGCCCAAGCAAGAAACCGCACCTCAACGCCGCCGAGAGCTTCGGCCATCCCCAGCTCGTCGCCCGGACCGCAGGCGACTGGATCGTCGTCTTCAACGGCCCGGCAACCCTGGCCGGCCAATTCGCCACCGTCAAAATCACTAAAACGACCCCGCTGACTCTCT
>CAYGZM010000110.1:0-12661 GCA_964354365.1 uncultured Pirellulales bacterium | reverse complement strand
TATTCGATGATGACGATTGCCTCCACCGGGCACTCGTCCGCCGCCTGCTCGACCGCATCTTCCTGCTCCGCAGGCACTTCATCAACGATGACCTGGGCCATCTCGTCGCCCAGCTCAAAAACCTCAGGGCACGTATCACAACATAAGCCACAGACCGTGCACGTATCTTCGATTCTTACCTTCATATCGAATCTCCTTCTGATTGACCGTCAACAACCGATTCCCCATCGTTCTACGGGCTTATCGCATAGTCAATAGGATATTGTCTTGCCCCTGTCAAGCTCCCCGGCGCAAATTTATTTGAGGATTTTTCTGCTCCGCCGCCCGCAAAATTCGTCAATCGCCAATCTTTTTCTGGAAAATCCCGCCCCCCCCTGCTATACTGTCGGCTGGTCGTGATGTGGTGATCAATAGCCGTTGGCAAGTGGCAAATAGTAAATAATAAATCATCATGGCCGGGTCCCATGCAGACCGAGCCCGTGAATTTGGTCAGGCGGGGAACCGAGCAGCCATAAGCGTGTGCTTGGTGGTGCCGTGGTAAACCCGGCCATCTTTTTTCTATTGATTAGTGATGATTGATCAATAATCAATTGACCATGAGTTATACTGTATTAGCCAGAAAATATCGCTCGCAGACGTTTGACCAGGTCATCGGCCAGGACCCCATTGCGCGGACGTTGAAGAACGCCATAAAGACCGGCCGGGTCGCGCATGCCTATCTATTCACGGGCACCCGAGGCGTCGGCAAGACCACTATGGCGCGCATCCTCGCAAAATCGCTGAACTGCCTGGCCGTTGATGCGCCCACCACCGAACCTTGCTGTAAATGTCAGAGTTGCATTGCCGTTAACGCCGGCGAGGACATCGACGTTATCGAAATCGACGGCGCCTCAAACCGCGGAATCGACAATATACGCGAGCTTCGCCAAAATGCTATCTATCGCCCCGCACGCGCAAGGTATAAGATTTACAT
Organism: uncultured Pirellulales bacterium; assembly: GCA_964354365.1. Classification (GTDB taxonomy): domain Bacteria; phylum Planctomycetota; class Phycisphaerae; order Sedimentisphaerales; family Anaerobacaceae; genus CAYGZM01. Next base: position 11,688 of record CAYGZM010000110.1, on the reverse strand, counting down.
CATCGACGAAGTCCACATGCTGACCACTGAGTCGTTCAACGCCCTGCTCAAGACCCTCGAAGAGCCGCCAAGCCACGTGAAGTTCATCTTCGCCACCACCGAGCCGAACAAGGTTCTTGCCACGATTCAATCTCGCTGCCAGAGGTTCGATTTTGGCAATATCACCCCGCCCATAATCGCCAGGCAGCTCGAATCCATACTCAAGGCCGAGGGGATTAAATACGGAGACGATTTGGTCCTGCCCCTGGCGAAAATGGCCAACGGCTCGATGAGAGACGCCCTTAGCCTTTTGGACCGTCTTATCAGCACCGGGGCCGAGCCGCTCACCGGCTCGCTTCTCGAAGAGTATCTCGGCTGCGCCGACAGCGAAAAGGTCTGGAACCTCATCGATAAAATCGCCGAAAGCGACGCCGCCGGGACACTGGCCGGCGTCAACAACCTCATCGGCGCCGGCAACAGCGAGGTCCAGATCGCCGATTCGCTCATCGACCATACGCGCGACCTGATGGTCATAAAATCCGCCGGCGCCGACAGCGAGCTTGTGATACTCACCGCCCAGCAGCGAAAACGGGCCGGCGAGCTGGCCGAGAAGTTCGACATCGCCGCCCTCGTCTATAACATCGCCACGCTCGAAAAGCTCCGCTGGTCCATCAAGAACAGCGACACCGCCAGGGCGCTGTTGGAAGCATCGCTGCTGCGATTCGCCCTGAGCGAGCACTTTATGAACGTCGATAAGCTCCTGGCGCAATTACAGGGTGGTTCTGCAGCCGCCGTTAAAAAAAAACAGCCGACAAGCCTAAAAAACGACCTTAGCGGCAAACCGCCGTTTTCAAGCCGCCAGCCACAAGCCGCGAGCCAGGAAACACGCGATACGCAGACTCGCCCTGAGCTTGGTCGAGGGGACGCAATACAAGATACCAATAGCGTTCCAGCGGATACGGGCGACGTAACAGGCGATGCGCAATGCCAGGCACGAGATACGCTTCACGCTTCACGCTTCACGCTTCACGACGCCAACGACATCCAATCAATAACCGACAATTGGCGGGGCATCCTGGAGCTTATCGCCGACAGGCTCGGCGGAGGAACCGCAGGCCTGCTCATCTCCGCAGTGGCCAGCCGATTCGAGGACGGCAAATTGACCCTCGAATTCCCCGCCTCAGCAAAGGTGCAAAAGGAAATGTGCCAGCGCAACGGCCGAATCGAGCAAATCCAGGCCATGCTCAGCGAGCAGCTTTCAACGCCGATAACATTGAGCTTCGATCTGACCGACGCCCCTGCAGAAAACAAGCCACCCGTCAAACAAACAAAGCCCACCGGCCAGAAAAGAAACGAGTTGATAAACGACCCCGCCGTTAGAGCCGTCCTCCTCGGCCTCGACGCAACAATCACAGGTATCGAAGAAGACTGAACCTTGGCGCAAAGGGGAGAATTCCTTCTGCGGGCGCAATTTTTTTAAAAAAAGTCTTGGCAATTGTCCCTGGTTGTGCTATAATATAAATAGTTGGTGTGATACCGCGACTTGCAGGCGCGTAGTCTCAAGATGCTCACCAGACAAAAACAACGAGACGCGGCTCAAATTACTGAAAGGAAATACTATGAACACTTCACAAAAACTTCCCCACGAGTACCGTATTCCCATGGTACAGGACTACGTCCGTAGCATTAAGCTGCCTCACTGTCCCGACCTGACGGTGATCCACGCGTTCGTCAAGATCCGAGATCTGGCAAATGGAATGATCCCCGACAAGATCAATCCAAGAAGCCACGAAGAGATCAAAATGAAAACCCGGATTCCACAGGCCATAGCTGAATCGCTTAACGAAGACCCCTCTATCTTCCACCTTCTGAACAGGGGCTGTTTGATCCTTGCCAAGAGAGCTTGGTACAACAACCAAACAAGGACGCTCCATTTCGTTCTTGAGTCAGAAGAGGAACACGGCATGGTCGATGGGGCCACCACCGATAGAGTCTTGGCCATTATGAAGAAGGAGGCAGCAATAGCCGACTTCTCTACCCTCTCGGAGGACGAAATCCCCGATATGTTCAAAGATTCCTACATCTATATAGAGATAATAGCAGGGGACATCGACAATGGCCTCAGAATCAAATTGGCCGATGCAAGGAACACGAGCGCCCAAGTAAAGGAGTTCAGTCTCGTTGACCTAGGCGACGGCTTTAATTGGCTCAAAGATGTGTTGGAAAACTCGGAGTTGAGAGGAAAAGTCCGATACCGTGAGAACGAACCGAAGCCGGTAGATATCAGGACAATTCTTGGCCTCCTTACGCTGTTCCACCCAAAATGGGACGAAAACGGGGAACATAAGGACCCAGTCGTGGCATACACTGGCAAGGGACGAGTATTGGACCTCTATGAAGACAAAGACAACAACTGGATAGACGGATATAAGAAACTGGCTCCTGTAGCCATCGACATCCTCAAGCTTTACGACTATGTCCACATAAACTTTCAGCCTCAGTATATGAACGCTTATGGCCCAAATTCAAAATTGGGCCGGCGAAAAGAGGTTCGGTACATCGACAACCAAAAGAGAGCGAAAGTCTTACCGTTAACAAGCCAGACAACGCAATATGTCTTACCGGATGGCTGGCTGTACCCCTTGCTCGCCTCGTTTCGCATTCTGTTGGAGTGGCCCAAGGCTGGAAAAGGAGCCGTCAAGTGGTCAATGGACCCATTTGAGTACTTTGATAAGCACGGCGCAGAACTGGTTAGAGACATCGTGGAACAATCAGAAGAGCTCGGGAACAACCCGAATGCGACGGGAAAAAGCCGAATGTTGTGGAGTGGGCTTCGAACCAAAGTGGAGAACCGCCTCCTAAAGTTCAAACACGAAGGCGGAGTCTAATGCTCTGGGGTACTCAGGGGTGGGGGCTTGCCCCACCACTGACTTTCTGGTACAAACTGGATCATGAGCAGTGCATACACAGAAAGTCTAAACAAGCTGATTGAGGAGTTCGGCAGGCTGCCGGGGATTGGGCCTAAGAGCGCCGAACGGCTGGCCTTTCATATCTTAAAGGCCAACGCCAATGATGCCCTGGCCTTGGCCGAGGCGATTCGGGCCGTCAAGAGCAGGATCAAACGCTGCGAGGTCTGTTACAGCCTCGCGGAAGACCGTATATGCAATATCTGCTCCGACGCCCGCCGGGACAGGTCCACCATCTGCGTAGTCGAGCAGCCAAAGGACCTCATCAGCCTCGAAAAGACCGGGGCCTGCAAATGGGTCTATCACGTTCTCGGCGGACACATCGCCCCCTTAGACGGGATTGAGCCGAGCGACCTGACTATCGACAAATTGGTCGAACGCGTCCGAAAGGGCGATGTCAAAGAAGTCATTATGGCAACCAACCCCAACCTCGAAGGCGACGGCACATCCCTGTATATAAGCTCCCTGCTTCGCCCGCTCGGCGTAAAAATCACCCGCTTGGCAAGGGGTCTGCCCTCCGGCAGCACAATCGAATACGCATCCGGGAAAATCCTCACCGATGCAATCCTCGGCAGACAGGAGCTCGAATAAATCCTCGTCCGCCGTTAGATCAAAAGTCGTAGGGTGGCCCTGCCCACCATTCCATCCCGCAAAAAAACCGTGCAAATCCGCGCAAACGTGCTCTAATACGTAGGCCGCTTCTGGTTTTAGTCATTTGAACATTTGTATTTTGATATTGTTTCGGATTTCGTGCTTAGGATTTAGGGTTTCTCCCATCCGCAGCTCAAGCCCGTGGCGGCGCCTTAGATGATACCTGCAATGGAGGCACAAGTATGGCCAATAAAGGACCGGTCAAAGTCGGGATCATCGGCTCGCAATTCGAGGCGGATATTCATGCTTTTTCGCTCCGCGCGGCGCCCGATGCGGCAGAGCTTGTCGCCGTCGCCTCGCCCACGCCCGGCCACGCAGCAGGGCTTGCCAAAAAGTACAACATCCCCCGCGTCTTCACCGACCATAAAAAGATGCTCGCCGAGAAAGACATCGAAATGGTGACAATCACCGCGCCGAACCACCTGCACGCGCAGATGACAATCGATATCGCCAACGCAGGCAAGCACGTCGTCTGCGAAAAGCCCCTGTGCATGACGCTCGAAGAGGCGGATGTGATGATCGATACGTGCAGGAAAAAGGGCGTCCTGCTATTCTATGGAGAAGAGCTTTTCTTCACGCCCAAATACGTCAAGGCCAAGGAAATGGCCGACCAGGGCGCATTCGGCAGGGTCTATCTGGTCAAGCAGAGCGAAAAGCACTTCGGCCCCCACGCAGCCTGGTTCTGGGACGTCGAAAAATCCGGCGGCGGGGTCTTTATGGATATGGGCTGTCACGGCATCGCCTTTTGCTACTGGTTTCTCGGTCGGCCCAAGATCAAAAACGTCTATTGCCAGATGGGAACCTACGTCCATGCCGACAAGACCAAAGGCGAGGACAACTCAATCTGCGTTATCGAGTTTGACAATGACGCGGTAGGACTCGTCGAAGATAGCTGGGGACGCCGGGGCGGAATGGAAGACCGCATCGAGGTCTATGGCGAAGGCGGCGTCACTTACGCCGATTTGCACATGGGCAACGCGCTTCCAACCTACAGCGAATACGGCTACGGCTACGCCGTCGAAAAGGCCCCCTCCACAAAAGGCTGGACGTATCCGGTCTATGAGGAGCTCTGGAACTACGGCTTCCCGCAGGAGATGCGACACTTCGCACGCTGCGTCCGGGGCGACGAAGAGCCACTGGCCACCGGCGAAGACGGCCGAGTCGTACAGGAAGTCCTCTACGCCGGCTACCAATCAGCCGGGACCGGTCGAAAGGTCGAATTGCCTTTCCGCCCTCAAGGAGTCAAAACCCCGATCGAACTCTGGCTCAAAGCCAAGCACAAGGCGTAAACCGGGTTCTTGGAGAGCCAACTGCAATATGGCCAGGATAAGCGTAAAGATACTGTCCGACCGGGAGATACAAAGCATCCACGACGCCACCCTGCTCATACTTCGCGACACCGGAATTATGGTGCATCACGATGGAGCACTGGAGCTTCTGGCCCGGGCCGGGGCCAGGGTGGATAAGGACGGCAGGATTGCCCGTCTGCCCGAGAAGCTCGTGATGGATGGCATCGAGCGGGCCGGCAAGAAATACGTTCTTTATGGCAGAAATCCGCGGCGGACCGCAAGGTTCGGGTACGGCGATTTGGTGTTGATGAGCAGTCCCGGCCAGTATAGCTGGATTGATACGGATACCGGCGAGCGCCGCGCAGCCACAATACAGGATGCGCGCGAGGCCATAAAGCTCGCTGACGCCTTGAGCAACATCACCATAGTAGGCTCGATGGCGCAGCCCGAGCAGGTCTCGCAGGCGTGGCGCGATGTATATCTTACCGCTGAGCTGGTCAAGGGCACGAGCAAGCCCACACGCTGCTGGGTCAAGAACGGCAGGACCGCCAGGTATATCCTTGAGATATACAGCACGGTCGCCGGCGGCGATGCATCGCTGCGCGACAAGCCGATGGTCGAAGCCTTCCTCGAACCAATCAGCCCGCTGCAATTGCCCAAAGACGGCCTGGATATCGTAAAGGAATTTGCACAGGCAGGACAGCCCGTCAGCATCGGGCCTATGGCGATGACAGGCGCCACTGCGCCGGCAACCTTGGCCGGGACATTGGCACAGGAAAACGCCGAGATACTTGCCGGTATCGTAATAACTCAGCTTTTTGCACCGGGGACGCCAATCACCTACGGCGGCATACCGCATATTATGGACCCGAGGACGAGCATCTGTTCATTCGGGTCGCCGGAGCAGGGGCTGATGGCGGTCGCGATGGTCCAGATGGCGAGGCACTACGGCTTTCCCGCATACATCAACGTCGGCCTGACCGACGCCAAAGCGCCCGACGTCCAGGCGGGCGTCGAGAAAGGCACGAGCCTGCTCGCAGGAGCGCTGGCCGGCGCCGATACATTCGGACACTGCGGTATATGCGGGACCGACCATGCAGGCAGTCTCGTGTGGCTGTATCTCGACAATGAAGTGATGGAGTATGTAAAGCGGATTGTGCGGGGTTTCGAGGTCAACGCCGATACCCTTGCGACGGAGGTGGTTCGGCAAGTAGGCCCGGGCGGGAATTTCCTTGCCGAACACCACACGGTCGAGCACTTCCGAAAAGAGCTTTGGCTGCCCGGTATGGCCTGGACGAGAGAAAACTGGGACGCCTGGGACGCCGGCGGCAGCCTCTCTATGGCCGAGCGAATCAAAAACGAAGTGAAGCGAATCCTTGACAGCCATAAGCCCGAACCGTTGCAACCTGAGACGGCAAAACAAGTGGACTCAATAGTCGAGACCGCCAAGCGCGAGCTTGGATAGAGCACGAGCTTCGACGACAAACCGGCAAGTTGTTCTATTGGAAGGCAAAGAATGAAAGTCACAGTAAATCCGGTTCTAAGAGGCTGTAACAAAACCTGACTTCAAAATGAGGCGCCGCTTCGCTGGGCTATTTGAATAGATTCCTCGGCTGCGCTCGGAATGACGAGTTGGGTGTTGTTAGAGTGCTAAGCTTGTTTATCGTATTGGTGGGCGCGTTTTTGGCCGGTGGGTTCTTGCAATGGGTTGATGATGTTTGCGAATGTAAAGAGACCTGGGGATTCCCATTCCCGAAGGAATAGGCCGTCGGCGGGTGATTACACTTGACATAAGAACACGACAGGATGATGATTCTCAAGGTCGAATCCCTCATCTTCGTGGGGTTCGGCGGCATTCTATTTGTCGAGGAGATACGAACATGAAAGACCGTAACAAGGGCGCCAAAAACAAAAATATGTCCCGCCGAGATTTTATAGGAGCTGCCGCTACCGTGACCGCGTTCACGATTGTCCCGCGACACGTTTTGGGGGGCGCCGGGAATACCCCGCCCAGTGAGAAGCTGAACATAGCCGCTATCGGCGCGGGCGGCAGGGGAGCGGACAATTTGAGCGGCGTGGAAAGCCAGAACATCGTCGCCCTGTGCGACGTGGACGAAAAGCAGGCCGCTGGGACGTTCAAACGCTACCCCAACGCAAAGCAATACCGCGACTTCCGCAAGATGCTCGATAATCAAAAAGACATCGATGCCGTAATCGTCTCGACCCCGGACCACGTTCACGCCGTCGCCACCATAACCGCTATCAAAATGGGCAAGCACGTCTATTGCGAAAAACCGTTGACGCACACCATTTATGAGGCCCGCAAGGTCGCCGAGGCCGCCCGCGAGCACAAGGTCGCCACGCAAATGGGCATCCAGGGACACTCCGGCGAAGGCATTCGCCTCTTATGTGAATGGATATGGGACGGCGCGATCGGCCCGGTCCGCGAGGTACATACCTGGACCGACAGGCCCAAAGGCTGGTGGCCACAGGGCGTTGACCGCCCCGAAGATAAACCTCCGGCGCCGGCCACGCTCGACTGGGACCTCTGGCTCGGACCGGCCCCCTATAGGCCGTATCACCCTGCGTACGTGCCCTTCAAGTGGCGAGGCTGGTGGGACTTTGGCACCGGGCCGCTCGGCGATATGGGTATCCACAATTCCTCACCCATCTTCCGGGCGCTGAGGCTCGGCTATCCAACCAGCGTCGAGGTCGTCTCGCAGGAGGGCTGCAACGAAGAGACAGGCCCGACCAGGTCGATTGTCCGATACGAATTTCCCGCCCGTGGAGATATGCCGCCCGTAACGATGATGTGGTACGACGGCGGAAATATGCCCCCTCGACCCCAGGAGCTCGAACAGGACCGAAAGCTCGGCGACAACGACGGCGGATCGCTCTTCATCGGCGATAAAGGAAAAATCCTCGCTCCCGGCTGGTGCGCAGAGAGCCCGCGGATTATTCCCGAGGAGAAAATGAAGCAGTACAAGCTGCCGCCCAAAACCATCTCGCGCTCGCCCGGCCACTACGAAGAATGGATAGAGGCCTGCAAGGGCGGCAAGCCGACCACTGCCAATTTTGATTTCGCCGGCCCGCTTACAGAAGTGCTCCTGCTTGGCAACATCGCCGTTCGCACCGGCCAAAAACTCTACTGGGACGGCCCAAAAATGGCCTCCACCAATGTTACCGAGGCCGGCCGATACGTCCACTGCCCGTACAGAGAAGGATGGACATTGTAAAGACCGATTTTTCGGAGACCTGATATGGCAAGCGACAGAACAATCAAGAACACGAGCATATCCCGACGCCGGTTCGTTGGCGGGGCTGCCGCCGCCGCGGCCTTCACTATCCTGCCCCGCCGCGTCTTCGCAGGCGCAGGGACTCCCGCCCCAGGCGAAAAAATCAATATCGGCTGCATCGGCGTCGGCGACCAGGGCACACGCGATATGAAAACCTTCCTCGACAAGCCGAACGTGCGAATAGTCGCCGTCTGCGACGTCGATGCCGACAACCGCGGCAGGGCCAAAAAGACTGTCGATGACAAGTACGGCAATGCCGATTGCGCCGCACACAACGACTTCCGCACAATGCTCGAAAAGCAAAAGAACATCGACGCCGTTCTCGTCGTGACCCCCGACCACTCGCACACCCTCATCTCAATCGCCGCGATGAGCGCCGGCAAGCACGTCTATTGCCAAAAACCGCTCACCCACACCGTCTTCGAGGCCCGCAAAATCGCAGAAGCCGCGCGGAAGCACAAAGTCGCCACGCAGCTTGGCACCGTCAACCAGGCCTCCGAAGATTCTCGCCTGCTCCGCGAATGGATATGGGATGGCGCTATCGGCCCCGTCCGCGAGGTCCACAACTGGTCCAACCGCCCAATCTGGCCCCAGGGCATGGACAGGCCGAAAGACACACCGCCCGTCCCCGAATCCCTCGACTGGGACTTATGGCTTGGCCCGGCCCCCTACAGACCATATCACCCCGCCTATCTGCCGCTGGTCTGGCGAGGCTGGCGAGACTTCGGAACAGGCGCCCTCGGCGATATGGGCTGTTATAGCTTCGATACAATCTTCCGCGTTCTCAAGCTCGGCTCGCCGCAAACCGTTGAGGCCAGCAGTTCAGGCCACGCCCCAAAAATGTGGGACCAGCTGCAGTTCAGCGAAGAAACCTACCCCCGCTCCTCAATGATTCGCTGGAGCTTCCCCGCCCGAGGCGATATGCCGCCCGTAACCCTTACCTGGTACGACGGCGGCCTCAAACCTCCCATACCGCAGGAATTCGAGGCCAACGAGCTGGAAAGGGAAGGGCTGCTGTTCATAGGCGACAAAGGCAAGATACTCTGCGGCTTCTCCGGCGAAAAACCTCGCTTGATTCCCGAATCGAAAATGCGAGCATACCAACAGCCGCCCAAAACCATCCCCCGATCAATCGGACACCACGACGAGTGGCTCCAGGCCGTCAAAGGCGGTGAACCGGCCGGCGCAAACTTCCAATTCTCCGGCCCAGTTACCGAGGCGCTTCTGCTCGGCAACGTCGCCCTGCAGACCCGCAGCAGGCTGCAATGGGACGCATCCGCCTTCAAGTTCACCAACGCGCCGCAGACCGATAAGTACCTGCACTGCCAATACCGCGAAGGATGGACCCTGTAGAGCCTTGATTTTGTGACGTAGCGCAAAACGAATGTCAGCCTTTGCAGGCTGCTGGCCGTTGCGGTTTCGGGAACAAAAGCAGGGAAATCTTCGCTTCATCCGGTTAATGAGTAGGTGGCCGTTGCAGGTCAGGGCCTTGGAGTTGTCTGGAGAGAAAAATCGTTTGGGCAGAGGGCCAAATTAGGGCAACCAGGGGGGTAATTTGGACCTCTGGGGCCCCGAACGGTTTTTCTCGCTCTTCCGAGTCGCGAAGTACACCTATCCATTATTCGGAAGAACCAAATCTTCTGCGCTCTGCCCCGTTATTTCCTCTCTCGGCTGCAATTCTCATACCCTTGTTTTTTCTCAACCGGCTTTCAAATCTTGACGAAATCACTTTGTGCACTTATGATATAATGCACGCAGACGGGCAGAGCAGGCGTAGCTAAATAGCAGGAACAGGAAACTCGGCCGGGTGGTCCTATGAAGCTGGAGATGCGAGGTGATTTGCGGATGGAGCAGCGACTAAAGCTCGCTCCGCACATGATCCAGTCGATGGAGATTCTCCAGCTCTCCATCCTTGCGCTGCAAGAGAGAATAGAACAAGAGCTAAACAGCAATCCTGTACTCGAATTGGTCGAGCCGACAGCCCCCGAACAGCCTCAACCGCCCGAAGAACCACCCCGTGACGACCCAAGCCCGGACATCGGCGAAAAAGACCTCGTCGTCAACACCGACACCAACAAAACCGAAGACTTCGAACGGCTTGGCAGTCTCGGCGATGATTTTGACGATTTCAGGGACTATATGGGCCAGGCGCAGCCTTATCGCCCGCGAGCCCGAAGCGATGAGCCCGACAGAAAGCTCGAAGCCCTCAAAAACGCCGCGGCGCCCCCCCAGTCGCTCCACGAATACCTCACCGAGCAGTGGGGATTGGTGGACGCCGAGCAGCCCGTCAAAGACGCAGGCGGTATGATCATAGACTACATCGACGCCAGAGGTTATCTGACGGTCCGCCTCGAGCAGCTGCATAATAAAGACAAAAACGATTTCACGCTCGACGACCTCAAGGAGGCCCTCCAGCTTGTCCAGCAGTTGGAGCCGCCCGGCGTCGGCGCCAGAGACCTGAGAGAATGTCTGCTCATCCAGATGGCCCAGAGCAGCGACGATATGAGCTTTGAAATCCGTCTGGTCGCCGACCACATGGACGCCCTGCTCGAGAATCGTCTGCCCGACATTGCAAAAAAGATGCACTGCACCATCGAACAGGTCAATCACGCGGTCGAGCGTATGAGCAAGCTCGACACTTCACCCGGCCTGCAGATCGGCCTCGACCGAAACCATCCCGTAACCGCCGACGTAATCGTCGAGCCGTCCGAAGGCCCGGACGAATACGCCATACGGCTGGCCGACGCAAATCTGCCCAGACTCAGAGTAAGCAGCTACTACTCACGAATGGCAAAGGACACAACCACCGGCGATAACACGAAGAAGTTCCTCCTGAACAACATCCGCTCAGCCCAATGGATTATAGACGCCATTGAGCAGCGAAAAAACACCCTGCTCAAAGTCACTAAGGCCGTCGTCAAACATCAAAAGGATTTCTTCGACAAGGGCCAGCTGTATCTTCGACCACTGCCAATGTCAACAGTCGCCGATGAGGTCGGCGTCCACCTCGCCACCGTATCCAGGGCCGTCGCCGGCAAATACGTCCAGTGCCCCGCCGGCGTCCTGCCCCTGCGAAAATTCTTCAGCGGCGGAATGGAAGACGCCAACGGCCAACCGCGAAGCTGGGAGGCGATAAGGGCAAAACTCCAGCAGATCATAGATGCCGAAAACAAAGGCAGGCCGCTCAGCGACGACGAAATCCGCAAAAAGCTCGCCGAGGCCGGCATAGAAAACCTCGCCCGAAGAACCGTCGCTAAATACCGCAAGCTCCTCAACATCCCCGCTGCAAGATTCAGAAAAAAATACTAATCCCCCCGTTCACCAGTCCCCGCTAAGCCTGCCCTGTTTACACTGAGCTCGTCGCAGACATCGGAAATGGGCGCCTTCTCAACCAGGTGTTTACGCAAAATCCTGACTTTCTCCTCGGCCAAAAACCTTCTACGGTTCTCTTCCATGGTCATTTCCCTTCAAAAATCGCAGAGAGTAACAAAATTCCAGGAAATGTCC
>CAYGZM010000109.1:0-12816 GCA_964354365.1 uncultured Pirellulales bacterium | reverse complement strand
GCGGTGATGGCGGGCTTTGCGGAGGCCAGGGGCGGCATTGTTGTCACACTCGACGCCGACCTCCAGAATCCTCCGGAGGAAATCCCAAGACTCGTCGAAGCTATCGAGCAAGGATTCGATGTTGTGGGGAGCGTCCGTGTGCCGAGGTGCGACACCTTTTTCCGCAGGATTGCTTCCTTTATGGTCAACAAGGTCGCACAAAAGGCCACGGGCGTAATCATGCACGATTATGGCTGTATGCTGCGTGCTTATCGCCGGCATATAGTGGACGCGATGCTTCAATGTCATGAGAGAAGCACGTTTATCCCCGTGCTTGCGAACAGCTTTGCCGGTAATGCAACGGAAATTGAGGTGCATCACGAGAAGCGGTCCGACGGCGAGTCAAAATATGGTTTATGGAAACTGGTCAACCTGCAGTTCGATCTGTTGACCAGCATGACGACCTTCCCCCTGCGGCTGTTGACCGTGCTGGGCACAATCGTATCACTGCTGGGGGTGGGGTTCGGCGTATTCCTTTTGGTTATGAGGTTGATTTACGGACCCGCCTGGGCGGCTGAAGGCATCTTTACGCTGTTTGCCGTTCTTTTTATTTTCGTGGGCGGGGAGTTTATCGCCATGGGTTTGCTTGGCGAGTACATCGGGCGGATCTATTACGATGTCCGGGCGCGTCCGCGTTACTTCGTGCAGCAGGTTGTCGGCCGAGGCAACTGTGAGCATGAGGCCCAAAACAAAAAGAGTCTGGAGGTTATGGTATGAAAGCAATCGTTTTGGGCTACCACAATATCGGTTGTGTTGGTGTCGAAGCCCTATTGCGAAATGGGTTCCAGATCGCCGCGGTTTTCACTCATAAGGACGACCCGCGGGAAAATGTCTGGTATGATTCCGTGGCGGAGCTTGCCGCGTCGCAGGGCATTCCGGTCTTCGCTCCCGATGATATCAACCATCCTTTGTGGGTAAAAACGATCAAAGAATTTGCCCCCGATATTATTTTCTCCTTCTACTATAGAAACATGGTCAAACAGCCGATTCTGGATATTCCGCCAGCCGGATGCCTTAATCTGCACGGTTCGTTTCTGCCCAAATATCGAGGACGATGCCCGATTAACTGGGTGCTTGTCAACGGTGAGAAGGGGACCGGAGTTACACTGCATTACATGACGCCCAAGCCGGATGACGGCGACATCATCTGTCAGAAAAGAATCATAATCACAGAGGATGACACAGCCAGGTCCCTGCATGAAAAAGCGGCCCAGACAGCGTCAGTCATGCTTGATGAGGTTCTGCCGCGAATAAAGGATGGTGCTGCGCCTCGCGAACCACAGGACCATTCAAAGGCGACGTACTACGGCGGTCGCCGACCGGCTGACGGTGAAATTGACTGGACCGTCAGTGCAAAGCAAGTGAGGAATCTGGTCCGCGCTGTGACCCGGCCATACCCCGGCGCTTTCAGCCATATCGCAAACGAGAAATGTCTGTTCTGGGCGGTTTCTGAGGCGCCGTACCGCGGGGAGAAATTGAATCCCGGCGCCGTCGTCTCGACAGATCCTCTCGTGGTTGTGTGCGGTAAGGGTGCGGTGCGTGTAGATTTCGGCCAGGCGGAAAATGGCGTCTATATGAACGGCGCTCAGCTCGCCCGTGAGCTTAATCTCGTTGAGGGCATGAGATTCGGGCCGAGCTCGAGCAGTCGCATAGAGAGGATGAGAAAGAAGCGAGTTCTGATCCTCGGAGTCAACGGTTTTATCGGCAACGCCCTGAGTGAGCGGCTGTTGCAGAGCGGAAAATATGAAGTCCACGGCATGGATCTTCGGTCAAATTACATTCAGCACCTGCTTGACAGGCCGGGGTTCTATTTTGAAGAAGGCGATATTTCTATCCATCGTGAATGGACGGAGTATCACATCAGAAAATGCGATATTGTTGTTCCATTGGTGGCCATAGCGACGCCTATCGAATACACGCGAAATCCGATAGGCGTATTTGAGCTGGATTTTGAAGAAAACCTGCGGGTCGTCCGGTATTGTGTCAAATATGGGAAGCGAATCGTTTTCCCGTCAACCTCCGAAGTGTACGGAATGTGCGATGAAGAGGAATTCGATGAAGACAACTCCAAACTGGTCTTGGGACCGATCCGGATGCAGCGGTGGATATACTCCTGTTGCAAGCAGTTGTTGGACAGGGTCATCTGGGCGTATGGGCAGAAGGAAGGGCTGAGGTTCACCCTGTTTCGGCCTTTCAACTGGATCGGGCCAAAACTCGACAGCCTGACCTCCGCCAGGATCGGCAGCTCGCGCGCCATCACGCAACTGATTCTCAATCTCGTGGAAGGCGCGCCCATTCAACTCATAGACGGCGGCAGCCAGCAGCGATGTTTCACGGACGTCCGGGATGGAGTGGAGTGCCTGTACAGAATAATCGAGAACAAGGACAATGTCTGTGACGGCAAGATAATAAATATCGGCAATCCAGATAACCAGATCAGCATCAAGGGACTGGCGGAGCTGTTGCTAAGCAAATTTGAGCCGCATCCTCTGCGACCGAAATTCCCTCCCTTTGCTGGGTTTCGCATGGTGGAGAGCAAGTCCTACTACGGCGCTGGTTACCAGGATGTTCAGCACAGGAGACCAAGCATCCGGAACGCAAAGAAGCTGCTGGGCTGGGTCCCGACCATAGCACTGGAGGAATCTGTGGAGCAGACTCTCGAATTCTTCCTGCGCGAAAGCATCAAGTCCGAAGAGTTCCTGCTGGATTCCGGTCCTGGTACGAAAGCTCGACATGGTATAATCTCGGTTTCTTATCCCTCCGGCAGAAAGCCGACGGAAGTGGAACAAGCCCGGGAATAATCGCTGATTGCCTTCAAGTCAGTATGATATCTGTTCAGGATGACACCAGCAGGATGGCAGGCAAACATTTTATTTGGCTTCTGCTTTTTTCCTCAGCACTTTTCCTGACAGGGCTGACAGAACGGCATCTTTGGGATGCGGACGAGCCGCGGGAAGCCGGGATAACCGCCGAAATGGCAAGGTCGGGAGATTATGTTGTGCCGAGACTGAACGGCCAAGCCTTTCTTGAGAAGCCCCCACTCTATTACTGGATTGGCTCGGCTGTGTTCAAGCTGTTTGGCGAGAACACGCGTTCAACCAGAATACCCTCGGCTTTGGCTGCAATTGGGGGCGTTGTTATCGTCTTTATTCTGGGCCGCAGAATGGGCTTGTCCCCTCTTAGCGCCTTCGTTTGCGGGTTGGCGCTGTCGACTTCAGTGGAGTATTGGAGTCTGGGCCGGCGATGTGTGCTCGATATGATGCTGTGTCTTTTCACAACCGCGGCGATGCTTTGTTTCTTTGAGGCTGTGCGATTACCGAAACGTAGAATGTTCTGGTTCGCCGGTTTCGTGTTGTCACTGGCGTCTGCAGTTCTGACGAAGGGACTGGTTGGGCTGGCGATTCCGCTGTCGGCCTTGACAGTCTGGCTTCTTCTGAGGAGGGACTTCTCTTTGCGGCGATGGTTTCTACTGTTTTTGGGCTTGGTATTGTGCCTTATTCCGGCCGCGGTATGGATTTGGCTGCTTTGTGGACAACTCGGAAGAGAAACGGTCTATAAAGCCGTGCTTGCCAACAACTTCGGGCGATTTACAGGTGCTTACGCCGAACATGTCGAGCCCTTCTATTACTATCTTCTGAAATTTCCGGGTCAGTTTTTTCCGTGGGTGCTTTTCCTGCCCATGGCTTGCGTGTTTCACGTTCGGGAAATCCTCCGGCGCGGAAAAGAGAATCCTTCGGCCTTCGTTCTTGTCTGGTTTGCGGTATCCTTTCTCCTGCTTTCGATATCGGCGGGTAAGCGAGGTCTTTACCTGCTGCCCCTATATCCGGCGGCGGCTCTGTTTGTGGGAGAGGCCGTCGGTGCGGTATTGGAAGGCAGACAGACTTCAACAGTGTGGTTTCGTATTCCCGCCGGACTGCTCACCTGGGCCGTTATTCTCTCTTCGCTGGGCTTTCTTGCAATGTCCATCTACTTCAAGAAACCTCTAATTGTATGGCCACTGGTTTCTATTCCCGGTCTTTGTTTGGGTCTCCTGGCGTATCGCAGATTCTTACGAGAAGATCTGAAAGGATTCCTCAAAGCACTTGTGCCGGCACTCCTGGCGGTTTACCTAACTTTCGATATTGCCATTGCGCCCATCTCTAACGCGAAGAAGTCTTACGAGCCGCTCTTTCAGTATTGCATGGGCCTGAAGTCGCAAGGAATCCAAATAGGCCTTGTTCGTCCAAAAGAGCGTATGATGGGAGCGGCCGTTTTCTATCTTGGAATCCGCGTGCCGGTACTCTCCGAAGAGCGTGCGATAGCCGACTTCCTGAGCCCGGGAGCGAAAACAGCGGCAATTGCCGACAAGAAGTATCTCAAAGACCTCGCAGACATCGACATACTGTACGAATCCAGAATAAGCCACGATGATATGGTCGTGGTTGGGCATCGAGAAACTAAAGGAGAGCAGTACCGTGCAAGTAGGCCTCAGGATTGATGTTGATACATTTCGAGGCACGAAGTACGGAGTGCCGAATCTGTGCAGGGTTCTCGCGGACCACTCCATAAAGGCTTCGTTCTTCTTCTGCGTGGGTCCGGACAATATGGGTCGTCATCTTTGGCGGCTGCTCCGGCCCGCATTCTTGTGGAAGATGCTCAGAACAAAGGCTGCAAGCCTGTATGGATGGGATATTCTCTTGAGGGGGACGTTCTGGCCGGGGCCTGTTATCGGAGAGCGCCTCGCCGATGTTATTCGCTCGGCCGCAGATGCCGGTCACGAAGTGGGGCTTCATGCCTGGGATCATCACGCCTGGCAAGTGGGGATTGACAAAATGGACGGCGCAGCCATTCATCGTTCTCTGGAAAAGGGCGTTGAGCTTCTCGCCGGAATCATGGGCTGTCCGCCGGCATGTTCCGCAGTTCCGGGGTGGAAGTGCAATCATCTGGTTTTGGAAGAGAAAGCCAAGTTCCCTTTTCGCTATAACAGTGACTGCCGAGGTGAAAGCATATTTCGGCCTGTGGTGAACGGCAGGAAGCTTCCACAGCCGCAGATTCCGGTTACGCTGCCAACCTATGATGAGCTTGTGGGGCGTAACGGCGTGACGGACGCCAACTATAACGACTACATCCTCTCCATTCTTGACCCTGCAAAGCTGAATGTGCTGACAATTCACGCCGAGGTTGAGGGAATTGTCCGCCTGGAGATGTTCAGAGAGTTTGTGAGCAAAGCTGTTTCAAAAGGCGTGTCGTTCGTCCCTCTGGAGACACTACTTCAGAACTGTCTTGAGACTGGCCCTGCCGTCATCATCAGACAGGAACTGCCCGGGCGCGAAGGATGGGTCGCATGCCAGGGGAATGTGGGAGTTGACGATGGAAGCAATTGACTCGTCCCCAAAAACCTCAGAGCTGCGCCGAGAGCCGCCCAAGCCGGCCTTCCTCATTTCCCCGGAGGAACTCCTGGATTCCCGGCAATACTCATATTTCATAGCCGAAAAGCCTGATTTTGACACTCTTCCGGCTGACGTGAAGCAGCGTACAAAAGTTCGTTTCCAGGGTAAGATCGGTCACAAAGATTGCACCGTGTTCACCGTGGAGAAAGTCACAACAGAGTCGTTATATGGTAACCTCTGCAGCCTGAACAGCAGTTTTGGCATTGGTTGCGGCGGACATACACAATGAAGAGAATTTACGTTATAGTCACGGCCCTTTTCTTTCTGGTGTACCTTGTTCCACTCGGCGTGCGCCCGATGGTTATCCCTGACGAATTCCGATACGCTGAAATCTCAAGAGAAATTCTGGAAACAGGAGATTGGGTCGTTCCGCACCTCGATGGTCTGCGGTATTTTGAGAAACCCGTGCTTGGTTACTGGTTCAATGCCGCTGCCATCGCTGTTTTTGGAGAAAATGCGTTTGCCGTGCGTTTCTTCTCGTCTGTGGCGGCCGGCGTCTCTGCGTTTTGCGTGTTCCTTCTTGTGCGAAGATATGCCCGTGACAAGTTTGCGGGCCTTCTCACTGCAGCGGTGTTCCTGACTTCATTCGAAGTGTTCATTGTCTCCACTGTTGCTGTTCTCGACAGCATGTTCACCATGTTTGTGACCGCTGGAATGGCCATGTTCTTTTTCGCCGATATGGAGAGGCGGCGATGGAGAAAAACGTGCCTGCTCGCACTATTCGGATTGTTCTGCGGCCTTGCCTTCCTTGTAAAGGGTTTTGTTGCCTTTGCCGTGGTGGCCGTAGCCATAGCGCCATTCCTCTTTTGGCAGCGACGGGCCACAGAGTTGTTCAAAATTATATGGCCGCCAATCATCACGGCGGCTCTGGTAACACTACCCTGGTGTCTGCTGGTTTACGCCCGAGAAAAGGATTTCTGGCACTACTTCTTCTGGACCGAACACATTCAGCGATTCGTATCGGCAAGCAGTGCCGAGCACCCTAAACCATTCTGGTTCTTTGTTCCATGCCTTCTTGCAGGGACATTTCCATGGGTAGTGTTGGTGCCGGCTGTCATTTCCGGCCTGAAGAAGACATCTTTCAGAACGCCTCTAATAAGATATGCTGTCTGCTGGTTCCTGTTGCCCTTCATTTTCTTCTCGGCTTCACGAGGCAAACTCAGCACCTATATCCTGCCATGTTTTCCACCTCTTGCAATTCTCGTAAGTATGGCCCTCCTGGCGCACTTTGCCGATACGAAGAAGAAGACATTGGCGCCCCCTGCATATCTGATTGCAGGAATAGCGGCAGCGCTTGGGATTGCGCTGATTCTGAGCCGGGCAATGACGATGGACTCCGCACTTTATGGAAAGCATGAGATGTGGAAAGCTGTCATTGGAGTCACGGGACTTCTCGGATACGCGTTTGTCCTGATTGTATTTTGTACGGGCAGCGCAGGGGATTTTCGAAGGAAGCTGCTATATTTTGCCGCCGGCCCGGCAGTCTTCATGTTCTGCGCACACTTTTCTGCGCCGGATCGATTCATAGAAGAAAAGGCGCCGGCGGAATTTCTCGAACGACACCGGGATAGGATCAATTCGGATGACATCCTCGTTTCCGACAACTACCTGGCTTCTGCTGTCTGCTGGGCCTACAAGCGTAACGATGTTTTTCTCGTCGGCAGGCCCGGAGAGCTTGAGTATGGGCTGCGATATGATGACTCGAAGCACCGCTTGCTTGATCTCGGTCGCCTCAGTGAACCGATCACGGCAGTCTCCTGCAACACACGTATCACGCTCATTACGCTCGCCAGACGATATGTGGAATACCGGCATCTGCTTCCGAACCCGGTTTTTGAGGACATCAACGACAATTTTGCTTTTGCCGAGTTCGTCCCGAGCCGCACGGAAGCTAATTTTCCTCCGGCACAGAAGGCTCAAAGCCACGCTGCTGGCGAGGCCACGTATGAGAAAACCGTCGAAACGGCGGGACCGGCCCCGTATAATAAAAGCAGAAACCAGTAGAAGCACATGGCAACTCCATGGCCGAAAGGAGCTGCCAGCGGATTTGAGCGGTCAGTAGCCGCAGGCCGGGTCGTACGGGTTTCCGCAGTCGCACCATCGGTCGGCGAAGGCGGCCAGGGCTTCCCAACTCGGCCACTCATGCGCTGACTTCCAGAGAGCCTGGAACATCGCAAGGTCGGTAGTGTAAACCCTGTACCCAAGCACCGTCTCAGCACGGCAATCAGCGTCGCCGTGGCACTGGTATGGGCAGTCCCAGCAACTGAACCATACGTCCGGTTTGGGTTCAGGCCCGGATGAGCAGATATTGGCCTGTGTGGTTGTAGTAGTTACTGCGAGCATTGAGGCAAATGCGAAAGTCAGCGCCAGTTTGGGGATAAGTTCCGTCTTCATTTCCTTGTCCTCCCAATTAGCTCAAAAAGGCTCAAACAATATCATTGTAGCACGTTTGTGGCGAAATTCAAGAAGAATTTGAATTTTCTTGTAAGGGGTCAGTTTCGGGTGGTTTTTGAACAAGACACGGGCTGAAAGCCCGTGCGACGCACGGCCAAGATGGCCGTGCCACAGGGCTCGCCACCCATAACATTTTTTTTATACCCGGCTGTCCCTTCTTAGGGAGTTGTTGCACCATCGTCGCTGCCACCTGTTCGCTGTTAATTATCAGTGCAACGAAAGGGGTAAACGTGACGCGATTTTTTCCTTTTTTTCGTGTATTTTTCGGAATATGGCTGATTTTGCGGAGCAACTTGACATAGCGGGGTGGACGTGCGAAAATCGCCTCGACGAATTGGCGTTAAGATAGGCGCGAGGGCTGGAGGGCGCCAAGACCCCGGGCAAAACCCAGGGATAGACAGAGATTGGCATTGCGCCCTCAGCACGGAATGATGACAAGTATTTGGGAATTGAGCCGTTATGCAAAACCTTGATTTTGAGATTGTTGTTGTCGGCGGGGGGATTGTCGGCCTGGCTTCGGCGTACAAGATAGCGTCGAGCCATCCGGGCATTCGGATTGCGGTATTAGAGAAGGAGGAACGGCTTGCGGCGCATCAGACGGGACATAATTCGGGGGTAATTCATTCGGGGCTTTACTATAAGCCGGGCTCGGCCAAGGCGGAGACGTGCAGAAAGGGCCGAAAGGAGCTCGTAAAGTTTGCTGAAGAACACGGGATTGCATTTGATATATGCGGGAAGGTAATAGTTGCCACGGGGGAGGGCGAATTGGCACGGCTGGATGAGCTTTTCGAGAAGGGCAGGGCGAACGGGATCGAGGGAATTGAGCGGGTCGGGCCGGAGCGGATACGGGAGATTGAGCCGGCCTGCTCGGGAATCGCCGGGTTATGGGTTCCGTGCACGGGGATCATCGATTTTGTGGAGGTGGCGAATAAACTGGCCGAGTTGATAGAGGCGAAGGGGGACGGCAATAAGGTGTTCACTGATCATGAGGTGATGGGGTTCGAGAAGCATGACTTTCATACGAAGGTGTTGACGAGGCACTGGGGCTTTGTGACCAAGTACGTCATCAATTGCGCGGGTTTGCAGTGCGACAGGGTGGCGAGGTTGGACGGGGTTGAGCCGGGGGTGCGGATAATTCCATTTCGCGGGGACTATTACGAGCTGACGGAAGAGGCAAGGGACAAGGTCAAGGGGCTGATATATCCTGTGCCGGACCCGGCGTTTCCATTTTTGGGGGTGCATTTTACGCGGATGATTGACGGGTCGGTGGAGTGCGGGCCTAACGCAGTTTTCTCGTTCAAGCGGGAGGGTTACGGCAAGTGCGATTTTAGCCTGAAGGATAGCTGGGACTCGCTGGCGTATTGGGGGACGTGGAAGCTGTTTCTGAAGAACTGGAGGTACGGGTTAGGTGAATATAGAAGGGCGTTTTCCAAGAGGCTGTTTCTGCGGCAGTTGCAGCGGCTGATTCCTTCACTGAAGGCTGATGAGATCAGGCCGAGCAAGGCGGGTGTGCGGGCGCAGGCGCTTGGGCCGAGGGGCGAGCTGATTGATGATTTCAAGATTGAGAGGCGGGGCAGCTCGATTCACGTGCTCAACGCGCCGTCGCCGGCTGCGACGGCATCGCTGGCCATCGGGGACCATATAAACGAGATAGCGACGCAATACTTCGGACTTGAAGGAACGGCAAAAAGGGAACAGCCACAGAGGGCACATCCCCAAGCCCCAGGGGCCCCTAACGGAGGGGCAGACAGGGCAGGGAGAAAGAAAAAAAGGAAAGGCCGCAGATCGAAAGATACCTCAGAACCGGAGGTTTAGAGCTTCGTTTGCCCTGCTGGCGCTTGGATAGAGGCTGAAAGATGACGGAATTGAAGGACAAGGACTATATAGCGGTAGTGCAGTGCGACATCGTCAAGGAGCGGTGTTCGGGCTATTACTGCGAGAAGGCGTTCCGCGAGCGGACAGGCGGGTTTGCGGCGTATCCGAAAGACAGGGCGTATCGCGTGATCAATATGACGTGCGGCGGGTGCTGCGGGCGGGCGGTGCATCGTAAGCTGAGCCATTTGGTGCGTCGGCTCAAAAAAGAGGAAGGGATCGGCAAAGAGCGGATAGTGGTGCAGTTATCATCCTGCATAACGAAAGACAATTTCCACGCAACACCTTGCCCACACCTGGATTATCTCAAGGGGCTGATAGGAAAGCTCGGGCTGGATATTCGGGAGGATACGTCAATAAATGAGAAGTCGCAGAAGCGGCGAGCAGAGGGTATTTACACGGATGGGTGATTGGCCGATGGATAAGTGCGGGACAGATAGTCTGTTTGCGGAGATGGATTCCCGCCTGCGCGGGAATGACGGTGGGGGGGATTTGCGCGTGGGCGGAGATGGCAGCGCGGCCGCATGTGGGCACATTATTCGCGTGGCGTTTGAGTCTGCGGCGGATGCGGAGTTTGACTATTTAGTGCCGGAGGAGATTTGGCCGATACAGGTTGGTCAGAGAGTCGAGGTTCCATTCGGGAGAAAGAACAAGGCGGAAGTCGGCTTTTGTGTATGGACGGCGAGCAGTGGCGAAGAGGCCCAGAAGGCCCAGGAACCGGAAATGGATTCCCGCCCTTCGGCAAGCCCGTCGCGAGGGGCAAGCTCAGGGCAGGCTTTGCGCGGGAATGACATAAGAGCAGCGGCGCCCGGGCGGGAGAGGCCGTTCAAGCTGAAGAAGGTGTCGAGGGTCGTGGACGAACAGCCGTTAGTTGATGGCGGGCTGATGGAATTGGCCAGGTGGATAAGCGGTTATTACGTCTGTCCTTTGGGGCAGGTATTGGCGGCGATGGTGCCGGGGGCGGTGAAGAAGGGGGCGGGCGTAAGGACGCAGAGGTACGTATATCTTGCTGAGGGGGCCGAGGAGGCGATTGGGCGGTTGAAGGGCAAGAAGCAGAAGGAAATCGTATCGGTGCTCCAGGAGAAGAAGGCGATCAGCTCTAAATCGGCGATGGAATTGCAGGAAGTCCTTGATTCTGTCGGCTGTGGGGCCGAGCCTGTAAAAAGGCTGGCAGAACAAGGGATTGTCAGGATAGGGCGGCGGACAGTTTTCTCGGCGCTGCCGGCCATTCCGAAGGGGATGGCGATAGAGGCGAAAGAAGTAGTCCTCAATGAGGACCAGGAAAAGGCGCTGGCGGATATACGGGGTCGGATAGATTCTGAAACGTTCGGCGTTACGCTCCTGCATGGCGTGACGGACAGCGGCAAGACGGAGCTTTATATAAGGGCAATCCAGGCGGTGTTAGGCAAGGGGAAAAGGGCGATGGTTCTGCTTCCGGAGATTGCGCTGACGGCGCAGACGGTCCAGCGATTCAACGCGAGATTTGCAAGGATTGCAGTGATGCATTCAGGGCTGACGGCCGCTCAGCGGAACGTGCAGTGGCAGAAGATCAAGGCTGGGGAGGCGGACGTGGTGATAGGCGCGCGGTCGGCCGTGTTCTCGCCCGTGAGCGAGCTGGGGCTTATTGTTGTTGATGAGGAGCATGAGCCGAGCTATAAGCAGGATACGGCGCCGCGGTACAACGGCAGGGACGTGGCAATCAAGCGGGCGCAATTGGCGAATGCGCAGTGTCTCTTAGGCAGTGCGACGCCTTCGCTTGAGACGCTGGCCAATTGCCGGGAGAGGAAGCATTTTAGCATCGCTCGTCTGCCTAAGAGGGTGATGGACCTGCCGATGCCGGAGATGAGGCTTGTGGATATGCGTGGGGTGAGCGTGGCGGCGAAAGGGGGCAATCTGATAAGCGAGCCGCTGGGCGAGCGGCTGCGGGAGGTCCTGGGCAGGGGGGAGCAGGCGATTTTGCTTTTGAACAGGCGGGGGTACAGCAATTTTGTGTTTTGCCCATCGTGCAAGCACACGCTGCATTGCCGGAACTGCGACGTGACATTGACATTTCACAAGTCGAAAGCGGTCGGCGGCCGGGGGATGCAGACGGTTACGGGCAGGCACATCGGCTATGGGTACGCGATGTGTCACTATTGTTTGGCGCAGACGCTTGTGCCGGAGAAATGCCCGGTTTGCGGCAAGGGGATGGCGATGATAGGGCTTGGTTCGCAGCGGCTGGAAGAGGAGCTGGCGGCGAAACTCCCGGAGGCCCGGGTAGCGCGGATAGACAGCGATTCGATGGCGGGCAGGGACTATTACCAGGTGCTCAGCGCTTTTGGCGAGGGGCGGATCGATGTATTGGCCGGGACGCAGATGCTGGCGAAGGGGCTGCATTTCCCGAATGTGACGTTGGTGGGGATAATCAGTGCGGATACTTCGCTGTATTTGCCTGATTTTCGGGCGAATGAGCGGACGTTCCAGTTGATATCTCAGGTAGCCGGCCGCGCGGGACGGTCGGCAAAGAAGGGCACAGTGTTCGTGCAGACTTTTTTGCCGAACCAGCCGGCCATACAATTTGCGCTGGCCGGTGATTTTGAGGGGTTTGTGCAGGAGGAATTGAAGCATCGCAAGGCGTGTAACCTGCCTCCATTCTGGCGGCTGGCGGCTATCGTTATGCGGGACATGAGATTTGAGAGGCTGGAGGCGGCGTGCAAGGCGATGCGCGGCAGGATTGATGGTATAGTGAATGGGAGCGGGCTGAATGTGGTTGTTCGCGGGCCTATGCCGGCGGTGATAAGCCGGGTGCAGCGTTTTCACAGGATGCAGATAATCGTACAGGCGCCTGAAGCGGGGACGATACAGCGACTGTTTGCAGAGTTGCGGGCGGCCGGGCCGATTCGGCCTGCCGTGAAGATTGCTATAGACATCGACCCGGTGAATCTATTATGATTTGCGGTTTTCAGGCGGGCGTGGTATATTTGACCGCCGGCTTGACCGGGGAGTAGCTCAGCTTGGCTAGAGCGCTTGGTTCGGGACCAAG
>CAYGZM010000108.1:0-12927 GCA_964354365.1 uncultured Pirellulales bacterium | reverse complement strand
CAGACGAGTGCGGCGACGGCGGCGCCCCACATAGCAGCCTTTGCCTGGACCTTGGTGTTGGGCAGGACAAAATAAAGCAAAAAGAAGACAACAGCCGAGATGGCGTAGGACAGGAGCACAGGGGCGAGGCGTGAAAGGGAAAGGATAGTCCTTTGGAGGTCGCTTACAGGTTTATACTGGGTGCTGACGTAAACGCCGAGCCCTATGAGCAGCGGGCCGAGCGTGAGTATCGCCCAGTAGTTGATGATGCGGTGCAAAAAGCCTCTGCCCCTGGCGACGTGCCAGATGTTGTTGAAGGCATTTTCGATCTTCGAGAGCAGCGCCAGGGCGGCCCAGATAATGATTATTGCGCTAACAAAAGTCACGGCGCCGGTGTTCAGACCTTCGTAGAATTTCTGGACGATCTCATCAAGGCGGTCCGCGAGCAGCGCATCGTGTCCGTCAGCGGTCGGGTATTTTATGCCGGTGAGCTTGAGGTGGTCGTAGAACAGGTTCTTGACGTTCTGCCCGACGTCGTCTGCGGAAAGGGACTGGAAGAGCAGGAGGATTACGATGGCGACCGGAACGAAACCGAAGATTGTGTAGTACGACAGTGCGGCGGCCTGCTGTCCGGCGCGGTTTTTTTTGAGGAGCCTGGCGCAGTGGGACCAGAGTTTTATCTGGCCTACCGCGAAGCGTCCGGCCTTGCCGAGCCGAAAAGTCGGTGTGGACAAAAGCTCCTTGAACATTTTTGTCCCCCTGAGGTTTGAGAGGAAGCTATTTGTCGAGCCGGACGGGTTATCGGGTTTTTCAGCCATCGTGATTCTCCTGGGTATGTGTTGTCACTTGAGCAATCCGTCGATAAGGCCTTTGAATGTGTCCTGGATCAGGGTTTCGCCGAGTTTGCTTGTGTCGAGTTTGGGTTCGTCGATGGTTCCTGTGAGGGGCAGCGATATCGTGCCTCCGAGTTTTTCGGCGAGCTGCCCGCCTATCGGCAGCTCGATCCGCATATTCAATCTTTTGTCCAGGCCGACGCCGCCCTTGAAATAGATGGGCGTGCCGCCGATATCGATCCGCATCGCGTCGTCGTAACGGACGAAGCCGTCCTTGACGGTGAATTTGGTCGGATACACTTTGGCGAGGGCGCGGCGGTCGCGCAGGCCGACAGCCGAAAAGATATTTCCCAGCAGGCCGGTCGGCGCAAGGCTTACATTATCCATCGCGAGCGCGCCGGTCATTTGTATGTCATTACGGCGTTCAGGGGCCAAGGGCACGAGCAGCTTGTCGGCGCTGAAATCGACGGTGCCGCCGATGCCGAGCGCATCTTTGAAGACGGGGTTGATATAACCCAGAAGGCCTCTGAATTCATAGCTTAGATTCTGGTCGATCTGAACGCCTTTTATTGAGATTGGACGAGGTATTTGGATAATCGGCGAGGGCCCCGTGAAATCGGCGATGACGCCCAGGTTGATCTGTCCGCCGCTTGCAGTCGTGGTGAACGGGTCAATTCTGAGCACTCCGCCGTCGAACTGCGCATTGACATCGGTAATTCCGAAGGTCAGGCCCCTGTAGTCGGCCTTGTCAAAGCCGAGGCGGCATTTATTAGTCCTGAGATTGGCCAGGAGCTTGTTCGGACCATCGGCGGGGTATTCGCTCGCGAAGCTTATGGAGGTTACTCTTCTTCCTTGGAGGGCGAGGGCCTGGGGCAGGAAATTGGAGGCGACGTCGCCGACGGCTGACCAGTCGTATTCGAGACCAAGCTCGCCTTCCAGCCTGGTCTTCTTGTTCTTAGTGGTTTGGCTGAGGGCGGTCTTGGTGACCTTTATCTGATCGCTCAGCAGGTTGAGCTTCTTTACCGAATAGGTCTGTTCGGCGGGGTTGAGCTCGATGGCGGCGACGAGGGAGACTTCCTTCTGCCTGAAGGGTTTCTTCCCCGGCGCGGTAAGCTCGAAGTTTCTGATCTTGGTGTTTTCCGTTTCGATTTTGTAGGCGCCCTTTTCGGATGTTAGTGTGACCTGGGATTCTGCGATTCCGGCCAACTGCTTATCCTGCGGGAAAGAGGCGAACATAACGGCAAAGGGCCTGAGCTTTGCCAGGTCAAGACCGGCGGCATTAACCACTAACTTCGTGGGCTTTGTGGCCTTTTCGTTGAGCGGCACGACGCCGTCTTTTACGCTGATGCTCCCGAAAGCGGCATCGGCCTTTGCGGAATTGATTGCTATGAGGTTTTGCTTTTTATCTATCTCGACGGCGAAATTGAGATCGGCCTTCGGCTCCGTGACCGTAACATTGTTGGGCGAGGTGATGCTGAGGTTGTTGATCTGTGCTGCTCCGCTGGCGGCGATCTTGTTTGGGTCGATTGAGATTTGTCCGGTTTCGACTATGTTGCCGGCCATCCTGTACCCGCCGAGATCGACGAACTGCCCCAGCTCCGACTGGAGCTTTGCGAGGTCAACGGCGGCGCTGTATTTGAGGTTTTCGGTCGCGCCTGTGCAGTTGACGTTTGCAAATGAGGCGGAGACGTCCAACTGGTTGAATTTCATACCGGCCTTATCTTTTGACACCAGGGCATTGGCCCGGACGGGCTGGGAGAGCGCAACTTGTTTCCCCTCGACGGTTCCCTTCAAGTCGGCCAGGTCGGCGCTGGCTTTGATTTGCTTCTGGCCGGCCTGGGTCAAGGTCTGGACGCTCCCGCTGATTCGGCCCGAGGTTATTGTCATTCCTTCCTTTAACCCGATTGTGTTGGGCATCTGCGCGGCGACCGCCGCGAGGTCGCAATTGAAGGAGCCTTTGAGGTCGGAGCCTGAATCGGGGTCGAGAATGGTGTCGAGGGACTTGAGGGTCGTTGGGACGGCCCCCGTAGCGTTGAGGTTGGCCCAGTCGGCTTTTACCTGCAGGTTGTCGATGCTTATCATCCGGTCCTTGCGCGTGAGCTTGAAGTCGGCATCGAGGGCGGTCGTCTGCAATCTGTCGCCTTTTAGCTGCGCTGCGGTCACATCGAGGCGGCTGCCGTTGACTTTGCCGGAGAGATTTGCGATTTGCCCGCCCCTGATTTCGCTCTTTAGATTCGCCGAGACGTTGCCTTTCGCTTTGACGTCGATGCCGGCCAGCTCAAAGAAAGGCTCGATCGACTCGATGTCGAGCTGGTCAATCTCAATGTTCAGGTCACCGTCGCTGTCTTTGAGGGTCCAGCCGGTTTTCGAATCCGTTTTCTTCGGCGTGATCCGACCATCCGCGTGTATCTTCGACTCGTTGCCTTTGGCGACGAGCACCATATCGAGGTCGAGAGTTGACTGTTGGCCCGGCAGGCGCAGACCTATTTTGGAGTTTATGTTTGAAAGCTCGGTCGTTCGGGCCTTTGAATCGGTTACCTTGAAGCTGCCGTTATTGACAACGACGTCGGTGGCAAGCGCTATTCCGGCGGCCTCTATGGGGACGGGTTGAGGCTGCGGGCCGGGGATGTTGGCCGGGGTGGTGGAGGGTCTGTCCTTTAAGCTTATTTCCACTTTCGGCTCGTCAATAGTGGTTTGTCCGAAGGAGAGGTTGCCGGCGATGATGGATGCATAGTGCGGCTTCGTGGCGATGTGCCTTACCTTGACCGAGAGCAGGCCCGCGTTGTCGTCAAAGCTAAAGTCCTCGACCTTGACGCCTTTGAGCCAGCCCATAGACAGGTCGGCAAAATCGGTGCGGCCGTCAAAGGAATCATTGATCTTGGCCAGTATGATTCGGCGAAAGCTCCCGGACGATATGACCGCAGGGACGACCAGGAGGATGAGCACAAGCAGAACGACAACGAGCGCCAGCGTCCATTTGAGGATTCTTCTTGCGGTTCTCTTTCGAGGAGTGGTTTTTGTTTTTTTCTCAGCCTGCATGATTGCAGCCCCCAGAATAAAGTTAGCATTTACGAATCCAAACGTTATCAGCCAGGAACGGCGGGAAGCTTACCACGAGCGGAACGGCAAGATCGACCACCGCGGAAGCGAAACAGTATGAACTGTTGTACGCATCGTGTCACATCCGGTCTTTGCCCGATGTGATGCAGGTTGTGTCCGGGTCAATCGAGCATAATCTCGTCGGTTTTGTGTTTGACGACCTCATCGATCTTGTCGCTATAAAACTTAGTCTTGTCATCGATGAGCTTTTTGCCGTGCTCAAGGTCATCTTCGGTGATGGTTTTATCTTTTTCCTGTTGTTCGAGGTGCTTGTTGGCGTCTCTTCTTAAGTTGCGAATAACGACCTTGGTCTGCTCGCCGACCTGTTTTGCCTGCTGTACAAGCTGCGTTCGTCTTTCCCCGCTAAGCGGAGGAATATTCAGTCTGATGATTTTTCCGTCAACGACGGGCGCAATGCTCAGGTCGCTGCTTTTTATCGCCTTTTCGATCTCCCTGACGGAGCTGGGGTCGAAGGGTTTGATTACGATCATGTCGAGTTGCGGTGTCGCCAGAGTCGCCATTTGTTTTAGTGGTGTTGGGGTGCCGTAGAAATCGGCCTTGATGTTCTCGACGAGGGCGGTCGAGGCGCGTCCGGTTCTGACGGCCTTTAGCTCATCGTGGAGGGCATCGAAGGCCTTTTTCATTTTCGCTTCCGTCTGCGATACAAGTTCCTTTGTTGGCATATTGAATCTCCGCACTCAACAGATTAATGTGCCTACCTTTTGGCCGCACAGGGCCTTTGTTATGTTGCCCTTTTCAAAGATGTTCAAGACGATGACAGGTATATTATTCTCTTTGCACAGACTGATGGCGGCGTGGTCGATCACTTTGAGGTTCTTTGTCAGGACGTCATCGTAGGAGAGCCGGTCGAAGAGCTGCGCGTTCGGGTTCTTTATCGGGTCGTCGCTGTAAACGCCGTCAACCTTGGTTGCCTTTATCAGCAGGTCGGCGTCGAGCTCCGAAGCCCTCAGTGCGGCGGCGGTATCAGTGGTGAAAAACGGATTTCCGGTGCCGCCGGCGAGGATCGCAATCCTTCCATTTTCGAGATGCCAGAGCGCCTTTCTGCGAATAAACGGCTCGCACAGCGCGTCAACCTTGATGGCGCTAAGGACCCTGGTGGGCTGGCCGAGACTCTCGAGGGTCTCCTGCAGTGCGCAGGCATTGATGATGGTGGTGAGCATTCCCATATAGTCGGCGGTGTTCCTCGGTATGCGGCTGGTCTTGGAGAAGGTCTGGCCGCGAATGAAATTGCCGGCGCCCACCATAACGGCGACCTGCGGCCCAAGCTTGCATATATGGAAGACCCTCTCGGCAATCGATTCGAGGGCCTCTCCGTCGATTCCGAACCCGCCGGGCCTGCAAAAACTCTCCCCCGAAAGCTTCAATAGAACTCGTTTGTATTTGCTCTCGGCCATTATTTCGTATCCTGTGTCTCGTATGTCCTATGTCACAGCTTACCGCTTAATCGTGGTACGGCGGGCGACACATAGGACAGGTCTGTCAGCCGACTTCAAATCGGACGAATTCTTTGATTTTGGCCTTGCCGCCGGCCTTCTTTGCAGCCTCGGCGAGGACCTGTTCGACGGACTTGCTGTCATCTTTCACAAACGGCTGATCAAGCAGGCAGTTTTCTGCGAAGAACTTGCCCATTTTGCCTTCGACGATTTTCTCGATAATGTTGGCGGGCTTGTTCTTGACCTGCTCGGCGTAGATAGCCTTTTCCCGCTCGATGGTCTCAGCGTTGATGCCGTCCTTGTTCAAGGCCAACGGCTTGGTCGCTGTTATGTGCATAGCGATCTCATTGGCGGTCTGCCTGACCGAATCGGCGGCGGCGACGCCGTCGGCGCTGGTTTCAATCTTGACCATTGCGCCGACTTTTCCATTGAAGTGGATGTAGCTGCCAATCAAGCCCGGCCCCGAGAGGGAGTATCTGGCATAATCGCCAACTACCATTTTCTCACCGGTCTTGCTGACAGTCTCGGTAATTATGTCTGAGAATTTCCTGCCGCCGACTTGCGTTTCTTGGAGGCTATCTGCGCCGCAATCGGCTTCGCATTCAGCCATGTACTTTCTGACAGATTCAACCGCCGCGATAAAATCATCGCTCTTGGCCACAAAATCGGTTTCGCAGCATAGTGTTGCCAGCGAGGCCCAGCTGCCGCCTTCCGCGAAAACCACTAAACCCTGCGAAGTCTCGCGTTCGGCGCGTCTGGACAGGGTTGCAAGCCCCTTCTTCCTGAGCAGATCCAGGGCTTTGTCGAGGTCGCCATCGGCCTCGGAGAGGGCCTTTTTGCAGTCCATCATTCCCTGCCCACTCATTCTTCTGAGCTTCATTACCGCAGCCGCTGAGATTTCCGCCATCTTAAAAACTCCTGTTTGGTCCTTCATATCTTGTATTCAGTATTTAGCGTTCAATATATAGTATTTTGCCCAAGGGGACTGCTGCACACATCCGCGACTTCTTTTTCGCAATCGACATTCGGCATATCCGGTTGCACACGGCGCGAGCTGCGTGGAGCCATCCGGCTTGTGCGCTGCCTGATTGCCGCCTCGCGTCAGGGCGCCGGCTGCTCCGGCTCCCGCTGCTCGGTCTGAGTTTCACTCGGCGGCGCTTCGGGATTCTGTGCGGGGCTTTGCTCAAAGGCAGCGGTGACGGCCTGCGGCTTTTCCCGTTCGCCTTCGGTCTGCGGAATGCCTTCGTCGGCCTCGGATTCAGCAGACTCCTCGGCGCGTGCCATGACGGGCCTTCTTGATCGCGGCCTTCTGGGCCGCTGCACAGGCTCCCGATGAGCGGAAACCATTGTTTTTCCGATGGCAACGGCATCCGCCAGCTCATTGAGTATCAGGTCAACCGCTCGGATGGAGTCGTCGTTGGCTGGGATCGCCACGTCCACGGCGTCAGGGTCCGAATCGGTATCGAGCAGTGCGATGGTTGCGATTCCGAGCTTTCTGGCCTCTCTCAGGGCGAGATACTCCTTGCGGGCATCAACAGCGACGACGGCGCCGGGCAAGCGGCTCATATTCCTGACGCCAGAGAGGTTTGCGGTTATTCTGCGCATCTCGCGTTTGAGCCTCGATGCCTGTTTTTTGCTCTCGCTTTCAAGGGTGCCATCCTCGGCCATTGCCTCGAGCTGCTGCAATCTCTGCAGTTGAGAACGTATGGTTCTGAAGTTGGTGAGCAGTCCGCCCAGCCAACGGTGGGAGACGTAGTGCATACCACATTTTTTTGCGGCGGCCTCTACCGCTTTTTGGGCCTGGCGCTTTGTGCCGACAAAAACGACGTCTTTCCCGGATGAAACGATCTCGGCGAGGAGTTTCTTGGCTATAAGGAGCCCCCGTAGAGTTTCTTTGACGTTGATGATATGGATATTGCCGCGCTTTGCGAAAATGAACGGGGCCATTTTGGGGTTCCACCGGCTTACCCCGTGCCCGAAATGCACCCCAGAGTTAATAAGTTCCCGAGCGAGCTCTTTAGCCACGAAAAATCTCCAAAAAACCACCAAATTTCACATTCCCGGCCACATAAGGACGGTTAAATTGAGGAAAGTAACGCAAACGACGCAGTATGTCAAGAAGTTTTGTGGGAAGTTTTTTTGCCCAAATAGGGCGATATTTTGACGTCAGGGGAACATATACGCCTTTTTCCTGAGTTTCTCAGGGCAGAAAATTATCGATGTTCTACAGACCAATACTCAATTCAATGGTTGCACCACGGTCAATATCAACCGGATGATTGGACGGAGAGGTAGATCGACTACAGTGAGGCAGCGAGGAGGTCGCCATCGCGAGAACTGCGGCATCGTGGCGAGCATAGGATACGGCGGGAGTGCGCAGGCGGACGATAGGATCGGTTGGTTCGCGCCGGGCGAGGACTAATACCAGACATTAATTATGATATTGGGCTCTGATTTCTTGGCCTGGACCTCGCCGGTGGTCACGTCAGTTCGTTTTATCGAGATGCCCGGGTTCTGCTTGAGCCAGTCGGTGATCTGTTCATCGAGGAACTGCAAGGCGCCGGGATGGAGCTTCGTAAAGAATGTCTTTACCCCTGTGATTCGGTCGGTGGAAACTACTCTGGCGGCCGGTCTTTGTGCAACCGGTCTTGGCATCGGAGGCCTTGCTGCCGGCGCCGGGGCGGCGGGGCCCCCTAAATTCAAAGGTGCGTGTGAGACGTTGGTCTTGGGGGCGGGGCCGAGGTCAAGAGGGATCGGCTTGTCAAGGTCATCCAAGGGTATTCGCTTATTGAGGTTGTCGCTCGAAGGCATCGGGCGAATGGGGCTTGGGCCGGCAGGATTGTTGAGGTTGAGATTGTCCATAGATTGTCCTTTCTGTGGAAATCAGGTCTTACCGGTGCGGCGGCCCAGGGACGTGAGCGGTCGCGACAGATGAACCAGGGCATAGTTCGCCTGTGTATCTCATTGGTTTGTTCGCCTTACCGTAACCTGTCAGGTTTTCTGGTCGTCAGGCATCACTTGCGGCGCGACGTTTGAGTCTTCGGTTCACAGGGTCAAAGCCGAGAGGATGAGCATCAGCAACCTCGCCTCCGGATCTTCGTCACGAGCTTCTGACTTGCCGGCTTGCGGCTGGGTCTCTTTTTTGGCAACGGCTTTTGATGATTCACTTGTGTTGGCTCTCACGGTCTCCGCTTTGCTGTTTTCGGCGCTGTTATCCGGCTTTGCGGCAGTCGGGCTGTTGGAGTCGGCAGTGGGCTTGTTCGCTTGCGTCGTCAGCTTATCGGCTTTGGCGGCGGCGTTTTCGGCGCCTTGCGGAGTCTGCGACGGCTCAGGCCCGGCTGTCTCGGCCTTGGCAAGGACCTGCTCAGCGGCTTTGGCCTTTTCCTCGGCCTCGGCCTTGGCCTTTTCGGCCTGGACTTTTGCCTCCTCGGCCTCGGCCTTTGTCTTGCCGGCGTCCGCAGTTGCCTTGTCGGCCTCGGTCTTGGATTGTACTGCGGCCTTGGCCATTGCATCAGCCTCGGCTTTGGCCTTTTCGGCCGCCTTGGCCAATGCCTCGGCCTCGGCCTTTGCCTTTTGGCCCTCTTCCTTGGTCTTTGTCGCGTCGGCGGCTATTTTCTCAGCGTCGGCCCTGGCCTGGTCGGCGGCCTTGACCTTTGCATCGGCCGCTGCAACCGCCTTCTGGGCATTCTGCATCACGGTATTGGCATCGGCGATAGCCTTCTCGGCGACGACCTTGGCTTCATCAGCGGCCTTGACCTTTGCTTCAGCCTCGGCGGCGATTCTTTCGGCCTTCATTTTGGCCAGTTGCACCTGCGCCTCGGCCCTTTCCACCTTGTCCTCGGCCTCTCTGACGGCTTGGCGGGCCAGGGTCTTCTCCTCTTCGGCCTCGAGACGAGCGTCTTCAACTTCATCCAGCTTGCGGTTCAATTGTTCCGCTCGTCCCCTGGTCCCTAAAGGATCGAACCCGGTGTCATTACTATCTTTTGAGCCGGGCATGTCATGCTTCTTCTTGATCTCGGCAACGACTTCCTTTTGCGGGGCGCCGCTGCTGGAGATGGTGGGCGTCAGAATGAAAACGGTCTCGACTGCCCGCTCCTCAAAATCACGCCCGGAGAAAAGAACTCCGATCACCGGTATATCTTTGAGGAAGGGAATGCCGCGCAGAACATCTCGCCGCTCGGTTTTTCGCAGGCCTCCGATTATGAGACTCTCACCCGGCCTTATGCGGTTCTCTTGGTTGTCGATTTCCTTTTTCGTTATTATGGATACCTGCTTGATGCCTTCGGGAGTCAGCTTCGAGCCGAGAAGGATATTTGTTTCAAGCCCTACGGAGCCGTCCTGGAAAACGTGCGGTGTCACCTCAAGCGAATCGACAACGTTCTCCCATTCGGTTCTTTCCATATATGAGGTCCCCCCGATATTCTCCCGCAGGAAGGTCCTGTCTATGGGCACCTTCTGCGTTTGGGAGACCTTGGCCGTCTTGCCATTGACTACTTCGAGAGTCGGGTTGTACAGTATCTTGAGATAACCCTGAGACTCGAGCACATCCACCACGGACGAGAATTTGCCGGAAGTGCTCAAGTATCCGACCTTCAGACCCATTCTGGCGCGGGCCGCTTCTCTAAGCGATGCCCCCGGAAACGCGGGCAGTACACTCGGGTCCGTCACCATCGGAATAATGCTGCCGCCGGGGGCGAAAGCTTTGCCTGAAGGTAGGGCTTGAATCCCCTCGCCTAAGAGGTCGCTGATCTGCAACGTGGTCTCCCAGTCGAGCGTCTTGTCGGCGTAGATCTCGGAGACCAGGCAGCTAATCTTCACCTGGATAGGCGGTATATCGACCCTCTGCAGGAACTCAAGGATCGACTCGGCGTCCGCCTGGTTGGGGCATCTTGCTATTAACTGATTTGTGGCGGGATTGATGTTGATGCTGAAGTCAATGACGCGAGTCGATTTGCCCTTTTCGTCGAAGATCGAGGATGCGAACTGGTCGTTGACAAGCTTCTGCAATTCCGCGGCCGTGTGCTGCCGGCAGAAATAGAAGAGTCTGTATTCGAGATGGGCGCCGACAGTCTGCTCGAGTATCTCGGGCGGCGTCCTGTATATCTCCGGCAGCGGGATATTCGGTTCGAGCGCAGTCTCCGCCTTCCTGACCTCGTTGATGATTCTGGTGGACTCGCGGCCCGCGCTCTTGGCGGGTAAAAAGTCCCCGCAACCCCCTGCCGAAAGCATAGGCAGCACAACCACAATCGCAGTGAACCAGCGGCTGCGACCTACTTTGTTGCTGTCACGTTTCATAATAGCACGACCGTCATCATAGTCTTGGGCGCCCGGCGCTGCCGAAGCATACTCCAAGCGCTCTCCACTTGAATAGAGACGGCACGCGGGTTCATTATATTGCATATAATTCTTTATCGTCAAGCATATTCTAATAGAATCACAAAAAATCGGGCATTGGAGAGGCCCGCCAAACGTTGTTTTTTTTAGACACAAGGTGGATTTTCTGCTATTTTTAGGGGATTATGGCAGGAAAAGAACAAAAAAATATAACCGTCGGTTTTATTTCTTTGGGCTGCCCGAAAAATACTGTGGACAGCGAGCGAATGTTGGCGCAGATCGCGCAGGCGGGGTTGCTCATAACGAGCGAGCCTGATAATGCGGATGTTGTGGTAATCAATACGTGTGGTTTTATCGCACCGGCCAAGGCCGAGTCAATCGAAGTAATACGGCATTTTGCGCAGCGCAAGCGCCGAGGGACCGTCAAGAAGGTAATCGTTGCCGGCTGTCTTGGCCAGAGACTGGGCGAGAAACTTTTTTTGGAGGTTGAGGGCATAGATGCCGTTATCGGTCTTGATAAGCGCGATTCAATAGTCCGAATAATCAGGAAGACTCTTTCATCCGCCGGCAGCGCCGCTTATGTTGATCGCAATGCAAAGGCACACAGTGACATCATCCCTGACGATAGAGCCAGGCTGCTTATCACGCCGGGTCATTGGGCGTACCTGCGCATCAGTGAGGGGTGCGATCATCGGTGCTCTTTTTGCACGATCCCTTCAATAAGAGGACGTTTCCGCAGCAAGCCGCAGGAGCTTGTTCTTGCCGAGGCCAGGGAGCTGGCATCCGCCGGCGTGGTTGAGCTGAATTTGATCGGTCAGGACACGTCGTACTACGGGCGCGATTTGAAGGCAGGCGCTGGGCTGTCCGGACTTTTGAGGGAGCTTGAGAAGATCGATGGGCCCGCGTGGATTCGGTTGATGTATCTTTACCCGGCTGGGATCAACGAGAAGCTTATCGAAACAGTAGCGAGCAGCGAGAGAATAGTTCACTATCTTGACATTCCGATCCAGCACATAAACAATCGCGTGCTCAAAGCTATGCGCCGTAGCGATACGAGGGAGCAGATTCAACGGCTGATTGAGACGCTGCGGCGGTCTATGCCGGATGTGACGCTGCGGACGACGCTGATAGTCGGCTTTCCAGGTGAGAGCGACAGAGAGTTTGCCGAGCTTGTGGATTTTGTCAGGTGGGCGCAGTTCGACGCCCTGGGGTGCTTTGAATACTATCGCGAAGCCGGGACGAGCGCCGCTGAGATGCCGGATCAGATACCGGATGCGGTCAAGCGGCAGCGGCTTGAAGAGCTTATGCTTGCGCAGCAGGAAATCGCCTTCGCCAAGAACAAAAAGGGGGTGGGCAGCGAATTGAAGTGCCTGGTGGATTCCGCTGATATCAATACCGGCAAGGGGCGTTTCTGCGGGCAGGCCCCTGAGATCGACAGTATCTGTATCATCGAGAAGTGCTCTGCGAAGGCCGGGCGGCTCATCAAGACAAAAGTGGTCGGCACGAGGGACTACGATCTGCTCGTCGAGCAAGTTTAGTATTGAACTGAGTCCGCGATTCAGGTAAGCTTTTTGCTATGGTCAGATTCGTTCCAAACATCCTGACATTCAGCCGGCTCGTGCTTACCATTGTCTTTCTGATAATGATTCTCTACAGTCCCGGCGTTGAAGACAAGGGTGCGTTTCTGACGCTCGCGTTTGTCCTGTTCGTCATTGCCGGCCTGACGGACATCATCGACGGCAGGATCGCCCGCAAGTACAACGTTACGACCAAGTTCGGGCGAATGGTTGACCCGCTGGCGGACAAGATTCTTGTGTGTGGGGCGTTCGTCAGCTTTGCGCTAATCGGGCAGCCGAGGCTTTTCGGCTGGGGCGATGGCGTGCTCGCGGTCGTTCAGTGGTCGGTTGCGGGTATTTTGATTGCCAGAGAGGCGTACGTAACGGTATTGCGGCATATTGCAGAGGCCCGCGGCATCAACTTCGCGGCGACGGCGTCGGGAAAGATCAAGATGTTCCTTCAGTCGTTCGCCATCGGCACTGTGGTGATAAAGATAGGTCACGTCCCGATGGCGGCGTGGGGGCACTGGTTCACATCGGTTACCTTCGTGCTGATGCTGACGGTCACAATCATTTCGGGCATCAGGGCAACCAAGCGTCTTCCCAAGCCAGGAAGCCAATGAGTTCTGCAAAATTGCAGGTTAGACCTATATTGTTGAAGAAAATCTCTTT
>CAYGZM010000107.1:0-13019 GCA_964354365.1 uncultured Pirellulales bacterium | reverse complement strand
TTGATACGGTATTCTACCGCACCAAGAGGCACGCTTTCATATAATCATTCCGAGCACAGCCTTTGTCATTCCGAGCGCAGCCTTTGTCATTCCGAGCGCAGCCGAGGAATCTATTCAAATAGTCCAGCAAAGCGACGCCTCATTTTGAAGTCAGGTTTTGTTACAGCCTCTTAGCCCTTTTTTGCTTCCAGACCCTATCGCCCTCTCGAACCGGCTGCAACCACAGATTTCCATCTGGGCTTGGTCGCACTATTACCGTATTTCATAAGTCCTGTGACTATCCGGTCATTTCGACCGAGCGAAGCGAGTGGAGAAATCTGTCAAAACAGTCCCAATCCTTTTGTCTCATAGTCGCGCAATTTACGAAATGTCCTACTATGCTAACCCGGCGCGTCGGATTTGGCAATAGGAATATCATCGCCACGTCCCACTTGGGACTCCCAGCGGAGGGCCCTATTAGCCCGTCAACATTGATCTTCTTAGTTGTCATTCCTGCGAAAGCAGGAATCCACAACCCTTAGCCGGCTGCTGAGCGAACAGCACCCACAAATTCAACTGTGAGTGGCTCATAGTGGCCGATAGAGCCTTACACGGTGATACTCTCGAGCAGATGCTTGTTATGGGACTGAGCGGCGCAATAGCAAAAACCGCCGGCAAAACAGCCAAACTGAATGTCGGCGGCTATAGGGTCTGATTGATTCCGCTGCTGGCGCGGTTATATCATTGCGGGGCAGACGCGGGGCAGCAGCCTGTCGGAGCAGCCATCGGGCAGCCCGCAGGAGGCTCGCCTTGCTCATCGCTCAGGGGGCACGATTCCTGGTTGGCGCAGCAGCCCTCGGCTGATGGACACGTTGCGCTTTTGGGACAATCCTCTGCCATAGCGCACGTCGCATTTTGCGGACGGGTCTGGGCGGCGGAATCGCACTGCGCCATAGCGCCGCCGCCGCAGGGCTTACTGATCCCGCATGGCAGGACGCCGCAGAGGCCTCCGTTCCTGGTCAGCACCGAATGGGCGGCGACCGCCCCTGCCAGCACTAATACAGCGATAAACACCGCTGTCTTCCAGCTCTTTTGCCCGCTCCCGCCGCCGGACGATGAATCACTTTGAGGTTGAGATTGCTCTGCTTGAGGTTCGTTTGTATCCATATTGTCTTCTCCGGAAAAGATTGGTTCAAAGGCTTCTGCAAAATTGCAGGTTAGGCCTACTTAGAAAAGAAAAAATCGTTTGTTGATTTTTTCTTTTCGCTGGCAACGCATTGTCTCATAACCGTTTAGGTAGTTATTGAAGAAAATCACAAAAGAGATTCTCTTCAATAATATAGGTCTAAACTGCAATTTTACGGAACTCATTGTTGGTTCACCCTGTTCCTTGAAAAGGTATTATCGTCTATATTGCAACTATACTGTAGGTACTCTGCCTGCGTCAAGATTGTTCAAGGGTCCCACCTTTTTTTCACAATGATCGCCCGGTTTTGCGTTTTATTGCCCGATAACGCTCCCGATCCAAACGATTGGCACAAGTCAAGACCCACATTACACGCCGCGCAGCCAGGATTCGGCCAGATACGCTATGTCACGAAAATCGACCACACCATCATGGTTTATATCCCCGGCCGCGTACGTTCTCAGGAATGGATACGTCTGATTCTCACCAATATCCCACACCTCAATAAAATCCCAGCCTGCATCGGTGAATGTGCTTTCGGTCTGCATCTGTTCCGTTGTCAGGCCGGTCCCGGCCCAGAGGTGCGACAGCCCA
Organism: uncultured Pirellulales bacterium; assembly: GCA_964354365.1. Taxonomy (GTDB): domain Bacteria; phylum Planctomycetota; class Phycisphaerae; order Sedimentisphaerales; family Anaerobacaceae; genus CAYGZM01. The sequence continues at coordinate 11,260 of CAYGZM010000107.1, read as the reverse complement.
CTCGTCTCGATATCCCAGAAACACGCCGTGGGCATTGTCGTGCTCGCTCCAAGAAAACCACCGACGTAATCGCCTGTTCCTGAAACACTGCCCACAGAATAGCACATAGCGATATCACCACTGTTAAGCCCCAACAAACCTCCAACATACTCTTTGCCTTCCACTGCGGCGCTGCTGTAGCAGTCGGAGACGCTATCGGCATTATGCCCGATCAACCCGCCGACTGTGTCACCGTCAGAACTTACGCTGCCGCTCGACCAGCATTGGCTTACTATGCCGAAGTTATTGATCCCGATTAGACCGCCGGCCGGCGCGAAGGAAGTGCCCAACGTAGCTGCCACAATATCCCCCGAACTACCGCATCCCTCCACACTTCCAGACAGAATGCTGCCTATGAGCCCTCCAAGCCCGCCTCTGCCCCTCACACGGGCGTTTACTACCCGACAATTGAATACGCTGGCGTTCCTTATGCAGGCTCCGATCAGCGCCCCGGCATCACCGCCCGTTCCGGCATCCACATTGGGATCAAGAAGTGTCAGGTTCTTTATTACGGCCTGCCCTTCCTTGCTCCCGACTGCGCCGAACAGACCAAAGCCGTATCCTTCCGCCACTTGATAATTGAAGTTGGAAATCTCATGGTCGTTCCCGTCGAAAGTACCGCTGAATAGAATTGCAGAGGGCGTCAGGTACTCCCCGATAATGTTGAACCGTGCGCCGGTGTACTCGGCAAGGTTGACGTCGGCCATGAGCTTGAAGTGCTTGTCCCAATCGTTGGCGTCGGTGCCGATAGCGTTCATCTGGTTTGCGTCATAAATCAGATACGGGTCTGCCTGTGTGCCCGAGCCGCCGCCATACTTGGCCTGGGCCGACAAACACCACCCGCAGAGAGCAATTAGCACAGTGATCTTCTCCCAAAGGCTTGAACTCCCCAGCCGACTCATCTTTTTGTCCTCCAACACCACGCACTACAACCGTCAACTGCCCATAAGAGCCGCGCTCGGACGGTCAATCTATGCACCCGCAATCCGCCTGTGTTTTGCACAAGCTGGTAGTATTATACCATACCCGCGGGGCCTTGTACAGCGCTTTTATCCGATCTTCTGACTTACTCTCACGGCGGACAAGCCCCTGCCTCGCAGCGGGGGCGACAGGTGGCGGCATAAGTTCGTCTGCCAGGCCAGCCATATAAGCCCTTGACGCTCCAGGGCTTAGCCTCCCCAGTCACAGCGTCGCACTCTCCCCCGTCTATCCCCCCCCGATAGTTGGCAATTGGAGGCGATGTCTTGATAAATAGACATAGTGCTCTGTTACTCGTGATTCGATGGGTTGTCATTGCGAGGCCTGAAAGGCCGTGGCAATCTTGTAGCTTCGGATGGGTGAGATTGCTTTCCCTTCGACTTCGCTCAGAGCTAAAGGCTTTGTTCGCTCGCAATGCCAGAGGCGCAAAACATCTGTCGCAGACCGCTACTCCAAATTCTCAAATCGCATTCGACTCATCGTCTTGCAGGGCGTCTCCGCGTCGTTGGCACGAGGCTCCGCCGGTCTGTCATCCTGAGGCGAAGCCGAAGAGCCTGCCCTGAGCTTGTCGAACGGATCCGGTCGGCGAACGAAACGCCTCCTGCGCCGCGAACCTCGCCCTTCATCCGCGGGCCTCGTCGCGATCACTCGTCTGCGCGATGGGCCGACTTACCTGCTGCTGCTATTGCTCCTGAGCGGCTTCCTGTGCCATCGCCTTTTCAATTTTGTCAAGCTCTTCGGCCATGTTGTCTTTGTTGATCTCTTTGTCGGCCTCGGCCTTGTACTCGGCTTCTGTCTTTGCCGCCTCTTGCTCTGCCTGCGATTCGCTTGAACTATCCTTGCACCCGCTCAACAACGAAAAGCACAGAATTGCTTGAACAACTATGGTCAATATCTTTCGCAACATCTTTCCATCCCTTCGGAAAATGATGGTCATAAACTACTATCAGCACAACGCCCGGGGGAAAATTGCCGTCGGATTCTCCACTTTCTGCGCGGCGCGGCTTCCATACTATTGGATGTTAGGTTTCTTAACCGCTTCTTTGGCCTTCTCCACGGCTTCTTCGGCCTTCTCCTTGGCTTGCCCGGTTTTCTCTTTGGTCTGTCCCTGCGGTTTTCCTTTTACTTTTTCAGCCTCGGTTTTGGCTTTCTCGGCTTCGTCTTTGGTCTTCTGAGCCTTCTCTTTGGCAGTGCCCTTGCCCGCGGCTTTCACAGCCTCTTCAGTTAAGCCCTCTGTGCCGAGCTTCAGGGTTTTCTGCTCTCTGGCCAACATGTCTTTGCATTTGCGGTCGTAGTGCTTCTGCTCATCGTCTATGAGCTTGTTCACCCGCCCGATGATCTTCGAATCGCCTTCCTTTACGGCCAACTGTTTTATTCGCTCCAGCCGGGCCTTGCGCTCAAGATGCTTTGCCTGTTCATGTGCAAACTGCTTGCGCATGGCGGCGAGTTGCTGCTGATGCTCTTTGCCGAGCGCCTTTTCGGCGGCCTTTCCCTTGTCCTGGGCCGCCGCTTTTTTGTCCGCCGCCGCACCCTTGCCCTTCTCCTTTGCGGTTTCCTGCTCTGCGGTTTTGGCCCTTTGCTTTGCCCTGGCAGCGGCTTGTTCGGCTTCTTTGACCCTTTCCTTGGCTTTCTCTATAGACTTGGCGGCCTCTTGCTGCCCTGCCTTGGCCTTTTCAGCGACTTTGCCCTTCTCTGCTGCATTGGTGTTTTCTGCGCCCTCAGTCTTTGCCTTGACCTTTTCCTCCCCCAATTCGGCTTTGGCTTTGCCCTGGCCCTTCGCTTTCTCCTGGACTTCCTTAATCTGCTCGCCCTGTCCGCCAGCGGGGCCTTTGCCCTTGGCTTCTGCAAAAACGGCGTCACTGGCCAAAAACAGAGCCAGTGCAAGGAGAGACACAAACGTGATCTTCTTCATGATATGCACTCCCAAATGATTCATAGTTTCCGACTGCACATACCAATCGACTTCTGAGGTCTGCACGACCAACAGCGCAAATACTGTACATCAAAGCGGCGCTTTTATCAAGCAAGAAAATCCTTGCCGCGCACGTCCAAGTATTATACTGGATTTATTTGCTTGCTGGAGACCGAGGCAGTGCTATAATTGGCCCGTCAATTGAGGGCGCCGGAAAATGGCAGTGCTGAATGTTAATATCGACCACGTTGCGACGGTGCGTCAGGCTCGACGGACCGATGAGCCGGACCCCGTCTGGGCGGCGGCGCAGTGCGAGCTGGCCGGGGCCAACGGGATTACCGTCCATCTGCGGCAGGATAGACGCCATATAAACGACCGCGACCTCCGCCTGCTCAAAGAGACCGTGGCCTGCAAGCTGAACCTTGAGATGTCCATGGCCGAGCCGATAGTCAAGATCGCCGAGCAGCTCCGCCCGGACCAGGTGACATTGGTGCCTGAAAAAAGGCAGGAGCTGACCACCGAGGGCGGACTGGATTGCGTCGCATACAAGAAGCGCGTTGCCCAGGTTGTCAGACGGATGCACAAAAAGGGTATTTTCGTTAGCGCGTTTATCACGCCTGATCCGGAGCAGATAATCGCCTCGGCCCAGGCAGGCTGCGACGCAGTCGAGCTGCATACCGGCGCGTATGCGAACGCCAAAACGCCGCGGGCCGTGAAGAAAAGGCTGGCCGAGCTGGAGGCAGGTAAAAATCTGGCGATTGAAAACAGCCTGATTGTTCACGCCGGTCACGGCCTGACGTACCGAAATATCGGGCCGGTTGCCGCCATCAGGGACCTTTGCGAGTTCAACATCGGCCACAGTATCGTATCGCGGGCGGTGCTTGTGGGTATAGGAGAAGCGACGGCCGAGATGATAAGTTTGATAGAGAAATTCAGTCCCAAGAGAAGTGACCAAAGTGCCTAAAGTTAAGAGTGACTAAAGTGCCTAAAGTTAAGAGTGACCAAAGTGCCTAAAGTTAAGAGTGACCAAAGTGTCTAAAGTTGAAAGTGTCTAAAGTGCAAAGTCGGCTCACTTTAGCTCACTTTAGTTCACTTTAGTTCACTTTAGTTCACTTTCAACTGACAGAAAAGGAGTTCAGGATGTTCACAGGAGCAATGGTAGCGCTTGTTACGCCGTTTCAGAATGGGGCGATTGACTTTGATACGCTCGATGAGCTGATAGGGTTTCAATTAGACGGCGGCATTGACGCGATTGTCCCGGTCGGGACGACGGGTGAATGTCCGACTCTCAGCCACGAAGAGCACAAGCAGGTCATCGAAAGGGTGGTCAAGACTGTGAGCGGCCAGGTGCCCGTGATTGCCGGGGCCGGCTCAAACAGCACGGCTGAGGCGATCGAGCTGACGGAGTACTCCAAAAAGGTCGGCGCCGACGCCACGCTCCAGGTCGGCCCGTATTACAACAAGCCGACGCAGGAAGGATTCTATCAGCATTTCAGGGCGATAGCCGAAGAGGTTGATCTGCCGATTGTGCTGTATAACATTCCCAGTCGATGCGGGGCCGGTATGACGCCGGAGACCATTGCACGGCTGGCCGAGATCGAGAATATCGTCGCTGTCAAAGAGGCATCCGGCAGCCTGGACCAGGCCAGCGAAATTGCGATGCGCTGTGACCTGACAATCATTTCCGGCGACGATTCACTCACGCTGCCTTTGGCTTCGATTGGCGGCAAGGGCGTCATCAGCGTTGTGGCGAACATTGTGCCCGCCGACGTCAAGGCCATGACCGATTTGATTCTCGAAGGTGATTTTGCCTCGGCAAGGCAGTGGCACCGCAAGCTCTTTGCGCTGAGCAAGAACATGCTGACCCTGGCCACCAATCCCATCCCGATCAAGGCGGCGATGGCGATTCTGGATATGTGCTCGGCTGAGCTGCGGCTGCCGATGACGCCGCTGGAGCAGGGCAAAATGCCCGTGTTGGAGCAGACCCTGAAGGACTACGGCCTGCTCAGCCGTGTATAAAGGCCGTTAATCAGCCATTTGCCCTCCGACCCCTCTGCAATGTAAACCGAAGAATTGAGGAATATGACAGTCCGCGGTAGTGCTATTTTTTCGCCGGTACTCCGAGGTCCTTGCATATCTTTCTTGCAAGCACGTCCCTAATCTCATTGTGCCTCGGAATGGCCGACCTCTTGTTCAGCGCCGGGTTGCACCACCACGAATGACGACCCCCTTCCCTGATGAACGCGCAGCCTTGAGATCGCAGATAGCTGAGCAACTCCTTCCTTCTCATATTGCTATCTGCTCTTCCTGAAAATCAGCTCCCATAGCGGATATCGCATCCTCCCGATTGAATTCCAGGGCTTCTCTGAGCGTTACTTTCAGGCTCTCCAATAATTCTTTATGCGTACGCTCCTGGCAATTGACCCCGGGCACCTCTTCGATCCACCCTATCCACCAGTCCCCGTCCTGCTTGGTTATCGCGGTATATACTTTGCTCATATTCCTGCCTTCCAATCTCCAATGAACCGTATCATGAACCGCATCTTCACCGAACATTTTAAGATAATCGACATCTCTTGTCAAGGAGCACTGCGTAAAATCGCAGAACGCGTGGATGACGTTCTGCGGATTTGCCGGCTAAATGGACAATGCGACTCATTCTGGGAGCAGAAGCCTCTGGCGGCATAGAGCTACCTACAAACGTGAATCACCCCCAGGCGGCAAAAACGATGAAGAAGAGACAGTATGGGAGTAAACGGGCGTACCACTCAGCAGCCGCCAGGCCGATAGCGTCGGCTGCCGATGACGCCGCTGGAGCAGGGCAAAATGCCCGTGTTGGAGCAGACCCTGAAGGACTACGGCCTGCTCAGCCGGGTATAAAGGCTCAAAGGCCGTTAATCAGCCACCTGCCGTCCGACTTGACGAGGCTCGCGTCGAGGTTCATCGTCTGACCGGCGGTGAAAGTCTGCCCTTCCATCGTGAGGTCTTTTTTGAAGACAACCTCCCACGTAATTTCCACAACTCCATCGGCCTTCTGCTTTGTCTCGATGATGGGCATTTTGGCCTCGGGGTCGAACGACTGGAGCCACAATCTGGTCTCGTACTTGTCGCGCTGGCGGGGGTCGGAAGGATCGGCGGTGAGTATCTCCCGCATGTCCTGATAGTCAAGGCCGCCGGGCAGGAAGCACGCCATGACCGCTTCGGCGTTCCCTGTAGCCATCAGTCTCGTAAAGCTCCTGACGGTGGCCTCTGGACTGCTCAAGTCGATTTGGCTGCTCCGCGTATCTGCGGTAGCCTCTGACGGCGGTTTCGTTTGGCCGGGCGGCAGTGCGCCTGCGGATTGTTGAATTCCTGCGGTTTCCACAGGGGGCGTCGCGCGCTGCGCCTTTACATCATTGTCCGCAGGGAGCGCGGCCATTTCATCGGAGCGCGCGGCAGACTCCACAACAGGTTGAGCGCCCGGCTGGCGCTCAGACACCCCGACAGCGCCGGTCCCGGTCTCTGGAGATGGATTCTCGGCTGGACGATTAACGTACTTGTATGCGAGGGTTCCGCCGAGACCTAATACGACGACGGCCGCCACCGCGATTAGTTTCGTCTTTGCGGCAGCCACTAGGCCGATACCCGCGGCTGCCGAGCCTGTCGCTGCCGCACCGGCTGTCACGGCAACCGTTCCCTTCCCTCCAACCAGGGCCATCTTGGCCAGCTCCTGCAGCACCGATGCAGGAGCGGCCTGGGCGGCGTTCTCCCCGAGTAAAGAGGTCAGCGCGACGCCGGCCACTATCAAGCCGCGCCTGTGCAGTTGTGCGCGAAGCTCGCCGATACCCTTCTCAATCCGCCTGGAAACGGTCGGATGCGAGATTCCTTTTGCGGCGGCAATCTCGGCCATAGAGCGTCCCTCAAAGAAGTACCGTATCAACATCTCGCGTTCTTCATCATCGAGGGCGTCGAGGGCCTGATCCACGTATGGCGACAACTCCTTCCACTCGCCCACCTGGCGCTGCTTCAAATCGGCGTATTCGGCTTCCCGCCGTCTTCGGGAAGAATCCCTTCGAACCACGTCAACGGCCTTGCCTGTGGCGACCCTGTGAAGCCAGTTGGGCAATGAGCCGGTTATCCGGCCAGCATCTCGCACAAATTGAAAGAACGTCTCCTGTGTCGCGTCAGCCGCCCGGTCCGCATCGCCCAGAACGCGAACGCACGCGCCGTACACAAGCCCTGCGTGGCGCCGGACGATTTCGGAAAAGGCCGTGGCGTCGCCGCTCCTGACAAAACGCTGTAGTAAGATATTTTCGCTCTCGGCCATTGCAGCACATCCTTTCCATGCACGGAACTTCATCTTTATAGCTCATAGATAGGTCGTTGCAAAGGCGAATATTGTTCAGGAAAGTGCTCGATTTTCTGCCTCTCTCTGCTGAATTGCAGAACCGGCCGCCAGGAAAACCAGCCGCAACGGAATCATCGCGAAGCGCGTTCTTACTGCAAAATACACAGCCCCGGTATTATCTCCTCGCGTTGGGATTGGCGGCGGGCGCGGCTCGCGGAGGCGGCGCTGCCGGCTTTTCAAAATTGCGGTAAAGCGTCAAATGCGGCATCTTCCTGCGGAACTCATTCACCGCCCTTTCGCTGAAGTTCCCGCCCTTCATTATGTCCAGAACAGACAGTATCCGGAGCTTCTCAAAATGCGCCAGACCACTATCGGTAAAGTTCCCTGTCAGAGAAAGATTCGTCACTCCCTTCATATTCGCGATGTAGGCCAAACCGTCGTCCGTGATCTTGTCGCTGCCGACCGAAAGACGCCAGACCTCGTTCAATCCAACCAGGTTGCGCAGCGCGCTATTGGTGATGCCTTTGTGAGGAGTCATTTGGAGGTCTCCCAGTTGTGTCAGCTTGCTGAGGCAATTGAAGTCTTCGTCGCGAAACTCGTACTCACGGTTGACCATTAGACGCAGGGTATTGAGATTGGCCAAGCCGCTGATGTTCAGGGCCGTACCATCGGGCGCCGGCCCGTATGCAACCAGCTCACGCAGATTCACAAGCGAGTTGAGCTGATTCAGGCCCGCCAGCGTAATGTTCGATTTGCGTATTGTCAGTTTCTCCAGCGATTTCAATTCCGCCAGCCTGGCCAGGCCTGCGTTGGTCATCTGACAGTTGCCTATGTGAAGTGCCTTGAGTTTTGTGAGCGTTGCGATGCGGGCAATCCCGGCGTCGGTGATCTGGTCGCACCATAGTGTCAGCTCTTCGAGGTTTCTCAGCCCGGCCACATACCCCAGGCCCGCATCCGTAATCGGACCGCCTATGTACAGAGATTTCAGGCTCGTCAGGCCGGCAAGTTTCGCCGCACCCGCGTCGCTAATCGTGGATGGAAGGCTGATGGACTCGAGCTGCTTCATTTGACCCACGTAAACCATACCCGCGTCGGTCACTTTGGATTCGCCGCCGCTTGCATCCAGGCTCTTGAGTCTCGGCAACGCCTGTAACTGACTTAGATTTCGGTCGGTCACAGGCAGCTTGCCGAGTTCGAGTTTCTCCAATTGGGGGCACTGGGCCAGGTGGGCGATTCCGGCCTCGGTGATCGGCAAATTCGGCCAGATTCTCAGATGCCTGAGCGATGGCACGTCCTTTATGTACTGCAGGGCCGAGTCGCCGAACGCATACCGGCCTTTTTCATCCACGTCTTTGACCTGCAGGTAGCGCAGATTCGGCAGTTGCGCAAGGTGTCTCAAACCCGGCCCGCGAATGTTCTCCACCCAGAGAAACAGCTCTTTGAGGTTCTTCAGAGGCGCCAAATGACGCAGCCCCTCGTCTGTAACCGGACTGCCTATGACGAGTGTCTCTAAGGACGAGAGCTCTGCAATGTATGGCAATGCCTGGTCGTCGAGCGCCATTGAAGAAATCTCCAGGTAGTTGAGGTCTTTGAGACCGAGAAGGTGCTGTATGCCCCTCTGTGTGACATTGGTGTTGGCGAGGGTGAGCTGCTTTAGACCGCTCAGGGCGGCAAGGGCAGCGAGGTGATTGTCGCCCAATTTCGGCCCGCCGGAGTATGAACCGCTCAGGTGCACCGAGTAGAGGTCGTCCGGCTTGAGGGTTAAGAGACTTTGGAGATTTCGCAAAGTCTTCTCATTGACAAAGAGCACCAGTCGCCTGCCCGCCGGCACAGCGACATCGCCCTTCGCCGCGCCAAGCACTCGGTAGTCAACATCAGTGTTGACAATGCTCGGATGCCCCTTGGATGCCTCAATGGTCTTGAGCAAGCCCAAATCCTTGTCCGGGGGGAAGTGGACCACACACTCCACCTGTTGCGGAGCAGGCGAGGTTGTCTGCGTCTGATACTTCCGTATCAAATCCACTATGCCCGGGCGCTTCTGCTCCGCTGCCGGGGAAGATGCCGTCGCTCCGTGTGTCAATGTCAAAACAAGGCTGGCAATGACGGCCGGCGAAATGCCCCTGGCGCTCTTCAAGACAGTCATCTCATCGTCTCCAATACCGTCAGATACGCGCTCATTTCATATCACCTTGCGCCTGCAGCTTGCCCCCGGGCGTCGCAGGCAAGCTCTTCCAATTCACCTGTTTTGCCCCGGCCGTGGCGCCTGCCGGTTCACAGGCGGCCCCTGTCGTCCCGAAGACGAAGACTGCTCGCGCATAGCGGCACCGGTATTGACTCTTATAGAATCCAGGCCCGGCAGCGCTTTGCGCAGGCGCTGCACTGCCGCCGAGCTAAAGATATGTTCGGAACTGATCTCGAGCATATTGAGCTGCGTTAGACCTTCAAGGTAGCTTAGCGCCTTATCAGTAAAGCCTCCGCCGCTGCCCCAGGCCGACTTGCCCGTGTCCCAGACCCCATCCGAAATGTTCAGAAGCTGAAGTCTCTTCATGTTCCCTGCGTGTCTGAAGGCCTCATCCGTCAATCTAGTGCCGCCCATACTGAGTCTCTCCAATCTCACAAGACCGGTCAGAGAAGCGACGCCCTTGTCGGTATAACCACGAGGGCCAATCTGCAAACCCTTAAGCCGTTTCAGACCGGCCAGGCTAACCAGGTCCGCATCGGTGAACACGTCAGGCGACTTGTGTGAAAACGATAGTATCAGGTCTTCGAGGTTCGTCATGCCCGACAGGTCGAGCACAGCGCCGTCGCGCTGCAGCTCAGACACATTCAGCCTGCTCAGGTTGGACAGCGAGTTTAGCCGGTTCAGGCCCGATATGGTTATGTCTGCGTTCGTAATGTGCAGACTTGTCAGAGATTTCAGTTCGGCCAACCTTGCCAGTCCGTTGTCAGTTATGTTCTCGCAGCCGAATAAAAGAAGAGATTTGAGGGCGGTCAGTTTTGCGACATGGTCCATCCCCGCATCGGTGATTCCGATGCTGCCGAGGCTCAAATCCTCAAGTAGTCGGCACTTGACAAGGGCCTCCAGACCTTTGTCGGTGTAATATTCCTTGTTCATCTTCGGATCGACAAAGTGTGTCCTCGATATGTGAAGCGCCTTAAGATTAGGCAGCTCGGCTATGTGGGCCAAACCTGCATCCGTGATCCCCTTTTGGCGCTGCGGAAGGCCGATATGTTCGAGCGTCTTGATCTGCGCCAGATAGGCCAGCCCTCTATCGGTGACCTGTGAGCTGCCGATGTCGAGCTTCTTCAACGAACGCATCTTTGAGAGGTGCGCAATTCCGGTATCGGTTATGTCCTTCATCCCGTGCAGGCACAAGAACTCCAGTTCAGGCATCTGCGATATATGAACCAGACCGGTATCCGTGATCCGGCAGAGATTCTCGTGGAAACTGAGAATCCTCAATGAGGACATCTGCTTGACGTGGACCATACCCTTGTCCGTGAAGTTGCTGCCGTAGAGGCATAGGTACTTGAGCCGCGGCAGGTCCCGGAGATACGCCAGGCCGGCATCGCCCATCCGCTCGCCCTTGAGGTACAACTCCTCTATAGAGTTCAGCTTGCTCAGATGGCGCAGGCCGGCGTCGGTCACCCGGCTGTCCTTGCCCTCAAAGTACAGACCTTTCAGCGTCGGCAGTTCAGCGACGTATGCCAGCCCCGCGTCGGTAAGACTGTCGGGCACATACAGATATTCGAGCGACCCGAGCGCCCTTATGGACTCCATCTCCACGTGGCTCACACCCCGGACCGTCAAAGCGAGGGACTTCAAGCCGGTCAGATGGGCAATATGTTTCATCCATCCTTCCGGCAGCGTCATAGACCCTGCAAGCGAGACTTCAAAGCCAAGACCGTACAGGTCGTCGGGCCTCAGTTGGGCTAGTGCCGCCAAGTCTCGTGAGCCGGCCTTGGTGACCGTCAGGCTCAGCCGCTTGCCCGCAGGAACCTGA
>CAYGZM010000106.1:0-13202 GCA_964354365.1 uncultured Pirellulales bacterium | reverse complement strand
CAGATAGAGCGGAACGGGGCGAAGTTCTACCGCGCCGCCGCCCAGAAATTCCCCGGCCTTCGTTCGATGATGCTTGAGCTCGCCGCTATGGAAGACCGGCACGAAAAGACCTTTGCCGCTATGCGCGGAGAGCTTTCAGGCCCGCAGACCGAGCCGCCCGTATTTGACCCGGACGGAGAGGCCCAAATGTACCTCCGCGTCCTCGCCGACGGAAACGTCTTCGATACCAAAGCCGACCCCGCCGAGCGCCTCGCCGGCAAGCGGACGCCGCAGGACGTCTTGAAGATGGCTATTGGCCTCGAAAAGGACTCTATTGCCTTCTATGTCGGCCTCAAGGGTGCTGTCTCACGCAAGGCCGGCAAAGACAAGGTTGAGGCCATAATCGCCGAAGAGGTCGGTCACATCGCAACCTTGAGCGAGAAGCTAAATGCCTTGAAGTAGTCCCGCATTTCGTAAGGTCTATGACTATCCTGGTTGCAGAAAGGAGTCAAAAGCATGAAGAAGTACAAATGCCTTATTTGCGGATATGTTTACGACCCCGCCGTGGGCGACCCGGACGACGGCGTCAGCCCCGGAACCGCCTTTGAGGACCTCCCCGATGATTGGGTCTGCCCCGAGTGCGGCGCAGGCAAAGACCAGTTTAAGGCTATTGACGATTAGCTGCTTTCGGAGCGACTGAACTATCCGTGTCTAAAAAATGAAATCGGTCAGATCGAGAATCGTAGCTTCCAGAAAGGATACCAATGACCCGAACATTCAATGCCTTCGAGGCGTTTGAGATAGCCGAGCAGATCGAACGCAACGGCGCCAGGTTCTACCGCAAAGCGGCCGAGATGTTCGATGATGCTCGTGTATCCGGACTTTTTCTCAAATTGGCCGAATGGGAAAAAGTCCACGAAGAGCTCTTCGCCGATATGCGTAAGCAGCTCTCCGAGCAGGGCCGCGAGCTAAGGACGTTTGACCCCCAAGATGCGCCGCTCGACCCAAAAGCGATGGCCGGACTCGCCGCGTTTGGCCTCACGCCCGACCCTTCGCACGAGCTGCATGGCGACGAATCCAGGCAGGACGTCCTCAAAATGGCTGTTCAAAAAGAAAAGGATTCCATCGTCTATTACACCGGCCTGAAGGAGTTTGTCCCCCCTGACGCCGGCAGAGACAAAATCGACGACGTCATCAAAGAAGAATTGCGCCATATCGGGATTCTCAACCAGGCCCTCGAACAGTCTCCGTAGCTCGCCCCAGTGCAATGCTGCCTAAACTGGCGCTCTGTGACAGGTGTTGTGAGGCGCTGTCATTGCGAGCGAACGAAGCCTTCAGCCCTGAGCGAAGTCGAAGGGGAAGCAATCTGAGCTTGTAGGGTGGGCTTCAGCCCACCAATTGTCTTGCCGGGATGTGCACTGCACAACGGGTAGGAATCGGTGAATAGACCACGTACAACATTACGACGTATCCTCGAAACCCTCTATCAAAGGTACAACCGCCCTGAGCTTATCAGGCCCGACCCTCTCCAGTTCGTCTATAGATACACCGACCCTGCGGATATGGAGATCGTCGCCTTCCTCGCCGCCGACCTCGCTTATGGCCGCGTCCAGCAGATAGAAAAAAGCCTCACCGCTCTTTTTGCCGTCATGGGCGAAAGCCCGTCCGCCTTCGTCCGCGATTTCAACGACGCACGCCGCAAAAGCCTTCGCGCCTTCAAGCACCGCTTCACAACCGGCGACGACATCGCCGACCTGCTGACATTGCTGCGGCGCATCTTGCATCAATTCGGCAGCATCGGTGAATTCTTCCTTAAAGGCTGCGACCCCGCCGATAAGAATATCGTTCCTGCGCTCTCGAAATTCACCGCTTCCCTCTGTCAAATGCACGCCGACGAGCACCGTGGCCGCGTCACCGCCGGCCTCCAATATCTCATCGCAAGCCCCGAAAGAGGCAGCCCCTGCAAGCGCCTCAACCTCTTCCTCCGCTGGATGGTCCGCAAAGACCAGGTTGACCCCGGCTTGTGGAAATCCATCGACAAAGCCAAACTCATCGTCCCGCTCGACGTGCACATGGCCAGGCTCTGCAGAATCCTCGGCCTCTATCATCAAAAAACGCCTTCTCTCGCCGCCGCACTCAAAATTACCGAAAGTTTTCTTGAAATCCACCCCCCCGACCCGGTTAAATATGATTTCGCCCTCTCCAGAATAGGAATAACTGAGGGCTGTAACGGCAGATACGACCTGCGGTGTGAAGGATGCGAGATTGAAGATTTCTGTAAATGAGTAAATAAGTGCATGGCCAAGTCGGAAGCGCAAGCGACCCATCCTCTGTAGCAGCGCCGCTGCGAAGCGTGGCAGTGGGAAGTAGTGGACATTATTATTTTGGACAGAAAAATGAAAAGAAGAATATTTTACTCTTGGCAATCTGATTTGCCAAATTCAGAGAACAGATCATTTATTGAATGTGCAATCAATAAAGTAATATCAGACTTTGAAAGAGCTACCCCCTTTTCCTTAGAATTATCTATTGATATGGATACAAACGAAACACCAGGCACGCCAGACATTGTCGATACAATCCTAAAAAAAATTGCCAATACATGTTTATTTGTGGCGGATGTATCTATAATCAATCCTAAGTCCAAATGCAGGAAAACACCAAACCCAAATGTTTTAATAGAGCTTGGTTATGCCGCGAAAGCAATTGGCTGGGAAAGAATTATTTGTGTTTACAATAGCGATTACGGAGCTTTGAGTGATTTGCCTTTTGATCTAAGACATCGGCGACCGTTAGTTTATTCTCTATCTGGGAAAAACAAAACTGATGTAAAGAAGGCAATGGTTAGGAAGATTGCGGCGACAATAGAAAGCCTTTTTCAAAAGGGCCTGCTATTTGATGAAATCCAAGATCTCTTAAAAAAGGAAGTTGATACAGAAATGTTAACTTTAATAAATTGGTTGGGCAAGATTGTTTTTGGATATAGTAAAAATAGGGACTTAATGCAAAAGACTCATCAATTACTTAACTTAACAGATAGTGAATTGGAATCGATGTTAAGAGATTCAGAATTTTTAGGGTTCCAAGTATTTAAGAATTTCGCAGAAGTTGAAGCAAAGTTAAAAGCGTTATTGGATAAGGTTATTTCTTCAAGTTATTTCCAAAGTGACATAGCTAAGGCAATTGTAAACATTATTGATTGGGTTGGCTGTTTTGATGCGTACACTAAAGGTCGTTCAACGCCAGATTTGTTTCAGTCGGTGACTAAAATATCTAAGGAGTATAATGTTGTATCGGGACGAGAGTTAAATCCTGAAAATATTAAAACTTATCCAAATAGATACATCTTGCTAGGAAAGATAGATATAAGTAAAGGGCGTGTTCTTGATTTTGGCGACTTTACTGAGAATGATAAAATTAGGAAAATGTTATATGTATTTAAATTGAATCCCATACACAGGGACAAGTATATTCATCATATATCTGAGTTTAATAAGTTAGTTAATAATTGGCTTGATTTGACAAATGGCGAGTTTATCCTAGATACCTTTAAGAATTTTGAAATTAAGTTTCCGTCTAGCAACTAAATCCAGTGGGTAGAAGTTTGGCTCGCAACGGTAATGTGTATAATGGCAGCATAAAATCAGTGTTTAACCCGTGAGATGTGTTTACGACGTGAGATTTCGCTTTTCTTATCTCACGGTGGGTGTCTTTATCTGTCTCACGGGCTGAATAGTGTTGTGTATTATTATTTTGGGATGAGAAATGAAGATTAACTGGAAAACTTACGGTAGGATCATCGCAGTATTCTGTGTTTCATGTGTTTTATTCGCCGCTATGATATTTTTACCCATTGCTGATATAACCAAGAACGTGATGTCAATCCCGGCTGCTGGTGCACTCATTGCC
The DNA here is from genome assembly GCA_964354365.1 of uncultured Pirellulales bacterium. GTDB lineage: Bacteria > Planctomycetota > Phycisphaerae > Sedimentisphaerales > Anaerobacaceae > CAYGZM01. Next base: position 9,314 of record CAYGZM010000106.1, on the reverse strand, counting down.
GCACTCTATCAAATCTTTAGAGATGAATCGAAGTTTATTAAAGAGCAGAGACTGAAAGAAGAAGAGAGGCTTCATGTTTTAAGCGTCTCATCGCATATGGCAGTCGTTGCTTTCAACAAACACGCAGAGTTCTCAGAAAAGTATCTCGAAGTTATGAGAAAGGGATTGAAGGAACTGTGGGCCAAGGGACCATGCAAAGAAGCCCTTGATATTGCAGAGAATCTAAAAGAACAACGGCTCGATTATGCAGCTTGGGTCACCAAAGATACGCGAGATTCTCTCTTTCCATTCGAGCAAGCTCTAAGAATGATTGGTGTTAAAGAGGCCATTTTTCGCGGTATGCCAGTAGGAGACGAGAAATCAGCGATGGTGGCCGAGGCTCATGCTTTATTCAGTCAAGTCATGGAATTTGAAAAGAGCACCCAAGAGAAAGAAATCTGTGTCTCGAAAGTAATTGAAAGAATTCAAGATTTACTTGGCATTAATGAGCTAACTAAATTGAGGAAGCAAGTAATCAAAGGAGCGAACAAGGCTCTACAGGCATCGGCCTAAACGCAGTGGCGCATTCTTTACGTTCCGCATTGAATTGGACACGATGAATACCGACGAATTGGAAAAATACAGTTCCGCGATGACCCTTTCCGATATGGAAATCTTCGTATTTCCCGAATTGATGTACAGCCTCGTCCTGGCCAACATTATGAGCCCCGTTATCTGGGCGTGGCGCGACCTCGACTGCTTCAAAAAGCTCGAAGGCAAAGGCAGCTACAAAAAACTGATGCGCCTAAAGCAATTCATAATGGACGAATTTGACTTCAACCTCGACCTTGAGACCTGGGGCCTCACCACCCAGGCCAAAGAGCTTGCCCGATTCGAGGCCTTCATCCCCCCCGCCGAAATAGCCAAGAGCAACGCCTTGTTCGGCTACCACGGTGACAAATACTACTTCGACGTTGACATCCGCAGGCACTTCGGCTTAGACAAGTACGACGCCGACGTCATACCCTACTGGAAGACCGAGACCGTCGAGGCGATGAACGCATTTCGCCGAAAGCCCGGCTACAAAACCGCCGCCGGCGAGTGCGTCTCCCTCTCCTCGCTCTACGCCGCCGCCGCATTTATCGTCTGCGGCATTCCCCTCGAAGATATCTATATGATCCTCACCCCGCTGCACTCCCAGAACTTCATTGACCTGGCGGACGGCGTCCTGACCAACAATAGGAGGCTCGTCACAAAAACAATGTGGTTCAACGGGACCGCCATTTCCGACAAGGCCCAGCGCGCCCTGCGAAACGAGAACGTCACAATCGTCGCTCACTCCTCCGGCTACATCCATTGCCTATACAAAGACGCCACAATTGATAAAAAAGCCTACGAGCACTTTGCAGGCCGCCTCGCCTCATATCTCAAGGCCGACCTCACCCTGCCCATCTTCGCCAATTTCCTGCGCTCCGGCAGCAAATACCAGAGATACTTCCAAATCTGCCGTGACTGTCACGGCCAGCCCCAATTCGCAAAGGCCGAGGTCCTCTTCCAATATGAGCACGGCAGCAACTACCGAATCGCCGACAAAACCTTCGACAAGCTGCTCGCAGAGGTCTCCGATGAGGATTTTCTCCCTTATGATCTCCCCGGCAGAATCCGCTGCGACCGCCTCGACGAGTTTCTCACGAAGCGCCGGCCCGACCTCGCCAAAGCGCAAGACAGGGAGGTCTTCAAAACATTCATCGAGCCGGCCATACCGGATGCCGGGCATTTCGTGGACAAATTGGCCGATTTTGTGTACACACGCGCCAAGCTGCCCGCTGCGGACAAGAATTTCCTGACCGCCGAACCCATACAAATCCCCGTTGAATCCACGCGCCGGCAGATTATTGATTACCTCCAGTCAATCCGCCGCGCCAACACCACCGCCGACCTTGCCTTTTATGCGTTTCGTGATATGCTCACCTGCGATTTGGCCCCCTTCGTCAAGGCGGCTGTTGAACGCAGCCCCGTATCCCTCGAAATGACCCGCGGTATGTCGATAGACCAGGTCTATCACTGGCTCGAAAAAATGGATAATTCCTCCATTTACGATAGCGCCAGGCTCGCCCAGCCCGATGAAGTCGCAAATTACAGGACCGCCGACGGACTCGAAAAGGCCATGCTTCTCGCCAATGTCATCCGTCAGACAGAGCCCGACCGCGACATCGACATAAGCGTCGATAACGCCGATGTAGTATTGCAGGGTGGGCGAGAATACGCCTTTGTCTCCGCCAAAGGTCTCAAAAAGCAGCTCAGGATTGCTGCAGACGGCGGAATCATCGCACCCGACTGAATCACCTGCTCACGCCGCCTGAAGAAAAGCAGGATTTCCTGTAACTCAAACTGACCGGTTCGCCTTGTCATACCTGCGAAACTTGTCCTCGACCTGATCGGGGAGCAGGTATCCAGTAGTGTAGCGGGTGAGTGGATTCCCGCCGGAGTGTACCCCGCACCCCGATGCGGGGCGAGAATGACACACTGTGTTATATTCCTGTCGCACAAGGGCTTATCGTGCCGTTTCGTTGAAAACCGGTCAGTTTGAGTTGTAAGATAATTTTTTTCATGAACATATTCTTTAGTATTGACATATAACTCCTATAGGATTATATTAGTCCTATAGTGTGCGATACCGGGTTTTGTTGGACTGGCCGAACATGGATATTCTAAGACGAAATACGGATTATGCCCTGCGAGCGATGGTGCATCTCGCAAATCACTATCAGCGTGAACCGGTATCGACGCGGGATTTGGCCCGGCTGGAAGATATCCCATACCAGCTTGCGTGCAAGCTCATGCAGTTGCTCCATAAAACCAGGCTTGTGGAAAGCAGTATGGGACCTAACGGCGGGTTTGGCTTAAGCACAGAGCCGGCAAGTATCCATTTGATCGAGATTGTAGAAGCGATCCAGGGCCCCCTGAGCTTGAATAGGTGCATGTTGCGGATGGGTGTCTGTCCGCGTCAGAACGCCTGTGCCGTCAGGGCGAAGCTTTCCGGGCTTCAGGATTATGTCGCCGACTATCTCCGCGGCATTACGCTCGATGAGCTGCTGCCGGGCCGCGCCGCGGAAAACAAGACAAACGGCAAAAAGACCGGGAGGAAAAACAAATGACCGAGAATAAGTCAACCGTACTGCAGGATTGTCTCAGCCGGGCCAAGGCGCTCGCCGAGATGGTCGATTACGCTGATGATTCAATTGTCAGCAAGACGATACTCGACAAGCCCGCCGGCACGCTAACCCTCTTCGCCTTCGACGCCGGCCAGAAGCTCAGCGAGCACACGGCTCCTTATGACGCCGTCGTCCAGGTCCTCGACGGCCACGCGACCATAACAATAGACGGCCGCCAAAATGACGTCTCGACCGGCCGGATTATCATCATGCCCGGCAACGTGCCCCACGCCGTCGCCGCGCCCGATAAATTCAAAATGCTCTTGACAATGATTCGCGCGTGATTCACTGCTGTCTATCAGGAGCGTCTGATGGAAGAAGCGCGTGAAGACAAGCAAGCCTGCTCTTTGTCATTCCCGCGTAAGCGGGAATCCAGGAACGATGCGTGACAGAAACAGGCATTTTTGTTACAGATTCCGAGAAGCGGGAGAACACTATGGTCAGATGTCCCGGACAGGACCAGAGATACTGGAAACCGGACGACATATTTGAAGTGAAGTGCGCCGGCTGCGGCCGCCCTCTGGAGTTCTTCAAAGACGAGCCAAAACTCAAATGCAAGAGTTGCGGGCGGATCGTCCCCAACCCTAAAATAGACCTCGGCTGCGCGGAATGGTGCCAGTATGCCGAGCAGTGCAAACCACCACAGCGCAAAGGACATAGACACTCTTGAATTGCGGCATGGTTCAATTCTGGGTGGCAGCCTCAAGCGCAGCTTGGGGATGGCAAAACTCGCAAAGCGGTGCAACCATCCCCATCCCCAGGGGATGAGGATGCCACACCGTATGGAGCCACAGATAATGTAACTCGGAATCTAACTTATTTGAACCATGCGAAAAATTACGCAAAATGAAAGGAGAATTTATGTTTTGTTATCAATGTGAACAGACCGCAGGCGGAACGGGATGCACCAAACTCGGCGTCTGCGGCAAAGACCAGGACATTCAGAGCTTGCAGGATACGCTCATATTCGGCCTAAAAGGCATCGCCGCCTACGCGTATCACGCCCGCGAATTGGGCAAAGCGGACGCCAAGGTGGATGCCTTTATGCACGAGGCGATGTTCGCAACCCTCACAAACGTCGATTTCGACCTCAATCGCTATCTTGAGCTTGTCCTAAAAGCCGGCGAAATGAACCTGCGAGTGATGGAGATGCTCAATAACGCTCACACCGAGAGGTTCGGCAATCCAACGCCCGCAACAGTGGCCAGGGGCACAAAGGCCGGGCCTGGAATCGTCGTCACCGGCCACGACCTGCTCGACCTCTACGAGCTGCTCAAGCAGACCCAGGGCAAAGGCATTAACGTCTATACGCACGGCGAAATGCTCCCCGCCCACGGCTATCCCGAGTTGCGAAAGTTCAAGCACCTTGTCGGGAATTACGGCACGGCCTGGCAGAATCAGAAAAAGGAGTTCGACCGGTTCACCGGCGCCATCCTTGTAACCACCAACTGTATTATGATCCCCAAAGACTCCTACAAGGATAGGATATTCACCTGCGGAATAGCCGGTTGCGCCGGCGTCTCGCATATCAAAGGCAGGGATTTCAGCCGGGTCGTTGAAAAGGCCCTGTCGTCGCCGCCCCTCCCGGAGAATCCACAGGGGACCCTCAGCACGGGATTCCATTATACCGCCGTGCTCGCCCTCGCCGACAAAATTATCAAAGCCGTGAAGGCCGGCAAAATTCGCCACTTCTTCTTCATCGGCGGCTGCGACGGCGCCAAGCCCGGCCGCAATTACTTCACCGAGTTCGCCGAGAAAGTCCCCGGCGACTGCGTAATTCTCACCGCCGCCTGCGGAAAATATCGAATAAATGCCCGCGACTACGGCGCCATTGACGGGATTCCGCGTCTGATTGATACCGGCCAGTGCAACGACTGCTACTCAGCCGTCAAAATCGCACTCGCCCTCGCCGAGGCCTTCGGATGCGGCGTCAACGACCTGCCCCTTTCGCTGATAGTATCCTGGTACGAGCAAAAGGCCGTCGCCATCCTGCTCACGTTACTCCATTTGGGCATAAAGAACATACGTCTCGGCCCGAGCCTCCCGGCCTTCATCAGCCCCAATGTCCTGAATATCCTTGTCGATAAGTACAGTATCAAGCCCATCGGCTCGCCCGACGAGGACTTGGCCGAGATTCTTGCCAAATAGCCGCCGCCTCGCAAATTATCCCCAGGATATTTGATAGTGGGCTTGAGTTACTCGGTTCACCTCGATATACTGGCGCGGTTTATCGAGCCCCACCCTTGTTTGGGTGGGTCGGGTTGCAGGCAGACAATGGGATTGTGCAGCAGGATAATTCGGTTCGTATTAGCGGCTGTCAGGAAGCGCGGCCTTACGTTTCTCGTGGGCTTCGCATTCGCCCTGTTCTGTTTCGTCGCAATCAACGCGGCGCTGGAATATACCTCCACGTCCCGCTTCTGCGGCGTCGCCTGCCACGAGATGGCCCCCGCCTACCGAACCTGGGAGCTTTCCACCCACGGCGCCAACAAATACGGCTTCCGCGTCGAGTGCATCGAGTGTCATCTCCCTCCAAAAGACAAATTCTTCACCCACCTCGCCGCCAAGTCCTACACAGGCGCCAAAGACATCTATAAGCACTATCTCGGCACCGACTACGACCTTGAAAAAACGCGAAAAATCGTCCTCGACCAGATATCGAGCCGCAGGTGCCTGCATTGCCACGACAGTCTGCTGCTCAAGCCCGCCAGCTCCGCCTCAATGAAGGCCCACCTTGAAGCAGTAAACGAACCCCTGGCGCCGCAGAATAGGTGTGTCGCGTGCCACGAAAATGCCGGCCACCAGCGCCTGGAAAAGTTGTTTTCACCGTGATTCCCGAAAGGACTCAAAATATGAAATCGCCCAAAAGTGTTGGTGCTGCGATCCTGATAGTCGCCCTTGCCGCCGCTTTCTCTTTTGCCGCGTCGTCTGTCCCGCCTGAGCCTAACGCCCAGACGCCTCCGCTACAGCTAAAGGAGTACCGCATCGAGCGCGCAATTTCGGAGACTGCCGCCGCCTGTATCCAGTGCCACGCCGACCAGACCAAAGGCATTGTCGCCGATTGGGCTGCCGGCAGGCACGCCCACGCCAACGTCAACTGCCTCGATTGCCACGCCGCCGGCCCCGCAGATACCGATGCAAGCGCAGCCCACCTCACCTTCGACAAAACCAGGATCGCTCCGGTCGTCTCCCCCAAGGATTGTTCCAGGTGTCATCCGGGCGAAGCAGCCCAATATGCAAAAAGCAAGCACGCCAACACGCTCGAGATAATTTGGAAATCCGACCCCTGGCTCATCCACCGCATGAACAATGACGCCGAGCGCACGACCGGCTGCTTCCCCTGCCACGGCGCCGTCATAGAGCCTAAAGAGGGCAGGCTCGACGCGGCTGTCTGGCCCAACGTCGGCGTCGGAAGGCTCAACCCCGACGGCAGCAAAGGCTCCTGCACGAGCTGCCATACCAGGCACAAATTCTCCGTCGCCGAGGCAAGAAAGCCCGAAGCCTGCGGCCAGTGCCATCTCGGACCCGACCACCCCCAGGTCGAAATATACGACGAATCCAAGCATGGTGCCATTTACCACGCCGAGGGCGAAAAGTGGAACTGGACCGCGGCCCCGGGTATGTGGACGCCCGGCGTCGATTACCGTTCGCCCACTTGCTCGGTCTGTCACATGTCCGGCATCAACGGCCTGACGACTTCCCACGACGTCACCGAACGCCTCGCCTGGGAAACACAGGCCCCGCTTACAATCAGACCCGAAAAATTCGCGCCCTGGCCCGCCAAAACCAACTGGAGACAGGAGCGAATGAAAATGGAAAAGGTCTGCGCAGCCTGCCATTCAAAGGCCTGGATCGACGGCCATTTCAGACGCTTTGAGGCCGCCGTCAAAAACTACAACGACCTGTACTACACACCCGCCAAAAAGATCATCGACGAGCTTTATGAAAAGAAGCTGCTCAGTCAGGATAAACCCCTCGACGAAAAACTCGAAATCGATATGTACGAGCTCTGGCATTATGAGGGAAGACGCGCCCGCTTCGGCGCCGCTATGATGGCCCCCGACTACGCCTGGTGGCACGGATTCTACGAGCTAAAGAAACGCCTTATGGCCATCGAAGAACAGGCCGAGCAGTTAATCCAGAGCGGCAAGCCCGCAAAAGTCTTCGAGATCAAGGGAACAGGCGGCGACACCGCCAAACCCAATTTCGATAAGTAGCCTGTCGAAAAATCCTATTACGCAATCCCGGCGAACAATTCGGTCAGGGAAGCTGTAATATGATTATGCGAAACATTGTCAAAATTGACGAAGAAAAGTGCAACGGCTGCGGCTTATGCGCACAAGCCTGCGCCGAAGGCGCAATAGAAATAGTCAACGGCAAGGCAAAGCTGATTAGTGACACCTACTGTGACGGCCTCGGCGCCTGTATTGGCCGCTGCCCCGAAGACGCTATAACAATTGAGCAGCGAAAGGCCGACGATTTCGACGAAGCCGCCACAAACGCCCACCTCGCCGAGCAGCATCAGGCTCAGGCCCAGCCCGCCGCCGTATGCCCCGGCCTGATGGCCAAAGACCTCCGCCGCAAAGGCCAATCGCCCGGCTCCGCCGTGGTCCCCAGCCCGTCTCAGCTTACCCACTGGCCCGTCCAGTTGAAACTGCTCTCCCCGACGGCGCCCTGCCTCGCCAACGCCGACCTCCTTCTCGTCGCGGACTGCGTCCCCTTTGCTATGGGCGATTTCCACAATAGACTGCTCAAAGACCACAGCCTCGCCGTCGGCTGCCCAAAGCTCGACAACCCAGATTTCTACATCGAAAAGCTCGCCGCCATACTCCGGGCCAACAACCTAAAATCCCTGACCGTCGTTCACATGGAGGTCCCGTGCTGCTTCGGCCTTACGCACATCGCCCGCAAGGCAATAGACCGCAGCGGCATAGACATACCCTTTGAAGACATCACCATCGACCTACAGGGCAATATCTCCAAATCCGAAACAATAGGGGGCTGACCTCTCGAATCCGACGTCGGTAATCACTTATGTCCGAGTTCATAAAATCCGTTGCCCTTGATTTCTGGGCTACCATAGCGGAAATGTCGCCTTATCTGCTGTTCGGCTTCTTCGTAGCCGGCTTGCTCTCCGTGCTCGTATCGCAGGAGCTTGTCCAGAGACATCTGGGCGGCAGGGGATTGCTCCCCCTCTTCAAGGCCTCGGCCTTCGGCGTCCCGCTGCCCCTGTGCTCCTGCGGCGTCATTCCAGTCTCGATGTCCCTCCACAAGCACGGGGCCAGCAAAGGCGCCACGGTGGCCTTTCTTCTTTCCACCCCGCAGACCGGCGTGGACAGCATCCTTGTCACCCTGAGCCTCCTCGGACCCGTATTCGCGGTCTTCAGGCCCGTAGCAGCACTTCTCACCGGAATCATCGGCGGCTTCCTGGTCAACCTGCTCGACCGAAGCGCGCACCCCCAGCCCGGCCCGCCGGAAAAATGCACGGATGAGTGCTGCACCGACAAGAACACAAACAGATTCGTCCGCGGAATGAAGTACGGCTTCATCACCCTGCCTCGCGACATCGGCAAGGCGATGCTCGTCGGTCTCGTTATCGCCGCCCTGATCTCAGTGATTGTGCCTCCTGATTTTTTTGCGGACTATCTCGGCAAAGGCGTCTTCGCAATGGTAGTTATGATGCTCCTCGGCATACCAATGTACGTCTGTGCCACCGCATCCGTCCCCATTGCCGCCGCACTCATACTCAAGGGCCTCACCCCCGGCGCCGCAATTGTCTTTCTGATGACCGGCCCAGCCACCAATGCCGCATCGCTCGCAACACTCTGGAAGACCCTCGGCAGGGCCACCGCCCTTGTCTATCTCGCCGCACTCGCAGGCTGCGCACTGGCCAGCGGAATCATCCTCGACCTTATCGCCGCCCACCTCAAAGTCCACGTCGTCACGCGCCACGCACACATGCTCCCCCCATTCATCAAAAATGCCGCCGCCATCATCCTGTTTGCCGTCCTTGCCTACGCGATAATCACCAAATACAGGTCCGCCCACGCGCCCCACAAATAGCCGCCCACAGACGATATCGCCGCTCCTGACTCGGCCTTAAAATCCCAAATCTCCCCCAAT
>CAYGZM010000105.1:0-13269 GCA_964354365.1 uncultured Pirellulales bacterium | reverse complement strand
CGCTCTGTCGCAGAACAAATTACGGGCACTCGAACAGTGTGCGACGGAGCATTGGTCGGAGCCGGTAATACGTGGGCGGCCTTATGAAGCAGGTTTTCTTGCACCGCAATATACTGTTAGCTGTGTTCTTGGGGTCCTTTTTGGCCGGGTGCAATGCGCCGAAGAGCCGTTTGAGCAAGTTCGATGGGTACTTCGAGTCATCCGCTGTTGACAAATCCGTGGAGTATGCTCAATCAAGACTCGGCAAGGGAGAGAAACGCAGGAAAAACGATTTGCTGTGGACATTGCAGCTTGGATGCCTTGAGAGGCTGAGGGGGAACCACGAAGAAAGTGCGAAGTATTTCGACAGGTCGGAAGAGCTGCTGAATTACTACGACTACCGGAACAAAGGGCTGGATTCGGTCGGCTCAACGGTTGTTAATGAGAATGTAGTTCCTTACGTCGGGCAAGAGTATGACGGCGTGATGGTCAATACGTACAAGGCGCTGGACTTTATGGTGCTTGGAAAGGACGACCTGGCGAGGGTGGAGTTTAACCGCGCACTCGACCGGCAAAGACGGGCCAAGGAGAAATTTGCGGAGGAAATAGGTAAACTGCAACGAGAAATAGAGCAGGAGGAGAACAAAAACAAATCCCAGGTTAAGCAAAATGTTGAGAATCCGCAGATCGACGCGCTGTTATCGCAGGAATATCCGAGCTTATATGAATTCGAGGCGTATCCGGACTTTGTCAATCCGTTCACGACTTACATAGCGGGGGTCTATTTTAATCTTGTGGGGGATCACGCCAAGGCGGTGGATTTGCTCAAGGAGTCTTACGGTATGGTCCAGAACAATAGGTACATTGCGGAAGACTTCGCTGTTACCGAGAAGGTGCTGGATGGGGAGCAAAAGCTGCAAGATACGGTGTGGGTGATATTTGAAAACGGCCTGGGGCCGATTAAGAAAGAGTTTAGAATTGACCTTCCGTTGTTTATAGCGACGAATAAGGTCAAGTACGTTGGCATTGCCCTTCCGAGGCTGTCTTTGCGAGAACAGGCGTATCCGCATCTTTTAGTGAGAGCCGGCGCGGACACTTACCTGACGCAGACCGTTGCCGATATGGACAGGGTTGTCCAGACGGAGTTCAAACAGGATTTTAAGGGTATTCTAACGCGGGCGATAATATCGGCAACGGCCAAGGCGGTCGCCCAGTACGCCTTAGAAGACCAGGGCAATTCGGGAGGCAGCCTGGCCTCGATTTTTGTAGCAGTGTACTCTTTCGCCACAACTGCTGCGGATGTCAGGATTTGGACAACTTTGCCGAAGGATTTCCAGGTCGCCCGGTTGAACATTCCAGCCGAGCGGTCGATAACAATAGCTCCGCCGGGCGGCGCACCTTTTGTTGTAAAAATTCCTGATTGCAAAAACGCGGTGGTTTATATTAGAATACCGTTTAGAGAAGCGGTGCCGGTGTGTGATTTGATAACGTATTAACGTATTGTTTGCTTATTGATTGATGGAGAAGAACAATGAGATCTCTAATAATTTTCTGCGTTTTAGCGGTGTTTCTGGGCGTTGGCTGCGGGAGCAAATCAAGCGACGAAAGAGTGAACGTAAGGCGAGGGGTTGCGAGCGACTCGCTGGGCAGTAATATCGTTACCCGGCCGATAACCGATGCCTTTAGTGCTTTGGCAGGACAGGGTATTGTGATAGATGAGGCAATTACGAACAGGGACAACAAGGCCGGCCTTCTGCAAGTTTTCGTTCGCGGGCATAACCAGTCGCCCAAGACGAAGCGTTTCAGATACAGGGTGGAATGGCTTGATGAGGGCGGGATGGTCATTGAGACAAAGACAAGTGTCTGGCTTCCGATGTCGGCAATGGGCAAGTCGCCGTTTCAAATCAAGTCTGTAGCGCCGAGGCCGGAAGCCGTGGATTTCAGAATGGATACAAGGAAATGGGAGTAAGTTATGAAAGCCAGAATATTACAGATTGTTGTAATGAGCGTGTTGGTTTGCTGCGGGTGCGGCCAGAAGACTACAAACATTGACGTTGTGAACGACGAAGGCAATCCGGTTATGGCGCTGGATTACAGGGATTTTGACCAGGCCGCCAGCGCGATGGTGCAGTCGATGCTCGGTTCCGGCGCTCTGAAGAAGAAGGACGGCGGGAGATACGTTGTCGCGACCGGGCGAATCGTCAACGATACAATGCAGAGGATAGATACGGACCAGCTAATGGCGAAGATCGAAGAGGAGCTGCTTAACAGCGGGCAGGTAGTGATGACCTCGGCGGTCGGCAGCGGCACGGACGCGCTGATTCACGAGACCAGGGAGCTGAGAGACTCCGAGGAGTTCGACCCGAATACGATAGGCAAGAGGGGGACTCTGATCGCCCCGGAGCTCACTATTTCCGGCAAGATCTTTCAGAAGAATCTGCGTTACAGCAAGAATCGCCAGCAGGTTGAGTACTATTTTCAGCTGAAGGTCAGCGATGCAACAAGCGGGCTGCGATTCTGGCAAAAGGAAACGATTATCGGCAAAAGAGGCAGCAATAAATCCGTTGCCTGGTAGGAGAGCAAGGCTGTCTTTCTTTTAGGGGACGACAAATGAAGAGAGTGCACATCACATTTAGCGTCGGCGTTTTACTCTGCGCGAGTCTGTATGCGGCGGAGTCAAAGGACGTTGTTGTGCGGGAGGTCATCGGGAAAGGCAGCAGCAGAAGTCAGGCGATAAAGGATGCGCTGTACGTGGCTGTCAGCCAGGTCAGGGGCGTCGAGGTTGGGTCCGGCACTTACGAGCTTGGCTTTTCCGAAGCCGGCATTGGGGTGGACAGCGGGCAGGCCGACAAGAGGAGGGTCGAATTCGACTCGTTATCGGTTGCGACGAGCGGCACTGCTTATACAACGAAGATCGGCGGGGCGGTCAAAGGCTACGAGGTGCTCGAGGAGAAGGAGCTTGCCGACGGCGCTTATGAGGTCAAGCTCAAGGTAACGGTTTACGATTACGCCCCTCGCGGGGATTCGCAAAGGCCCAAGATCGGTGTGATGCCCGTCAGGACGCCGGCGGACAGCTATTCTTTCTTCGATGTCCAGACGCCCTCAAGTGTGCTTTCGTCGCTTCTTTCACAAAGACTGGCCGTCGGGCTGACGCAGACAAACAAGTTTGCGGTTCTCGACCGGGAGAGCATCGCCGAATTTGCGCTGGAGAAACGGCTTCTTGTCTCGAATGACGCGCCGCTCGAAGAGAAGGCGAAACTGGCCGAGATGCTGGGTTCTGATTACCTGCTCACGGGGGCTATCTCGCAAGCGAAGCTTGAGAAGAAGCAGAAGGTCCTGGGGGCGGCCAACTATACCGTCAACGAATACAAGGCGAGAGTTGTTTTCAATTATCGGCTTATCGTGAGCTTTACCAGGCAAGTCGTCGTCGCGGGCGTTGTCGAGAAGTATCTTGAGAACGAGCAAATCAGGGCGCTTGCGGACGAGCAGAGTTCGGCCGAGTGGGATGCCGGGCAGATTCGCGACGCCATTCTGGCCATTGTCGCCAATGAAGCCGTGGCGGAAATCATAGACCGGCTTTACCCGATGCGAGTGGCGAGCGTGCAGGAAAACGGGGCGGTGGTTGTGAACCAGGGCGGCGACAGAATCTCGCAAGGCGCGTTGCTGGATGTTTTTACGGAGGGGGAGGAGGTGTTCGACCCCGATACGAAGGAATCGCTCGGTAAAGTTCAAAACGTCATAGCGACGGTAAGGGTGAAGAGGATCGCAGAGAAGATGTCGTTTGCGGAGGTCGTTGAGGGCGATTTGTCGAAGATTTCAAAGGGTCTGATCTGCCGAGCCAGGAAGCCGAAAAAGCAAGATGATGCAGGGATGAAACGCAGCATAATCAGAAATGAAAACGGCGGGGTCAGACTGCCGTTTGATAGATAGTGTCTGTTGCGGAAAGCAAAATAGGAGAAGTCACCCCTGCGAAAGGAGGGATTTACAGTCTAAAAACTGGATTCCTGCTTTCGCAGGAATGACAGAAGCACCGTTTCCACAACGGGGGTAGATAGGCTTTGGTGAGGGCTTGAGCGGTGTAAAAAAGAAGGCCGGGGGCATTACTCACGCCCCTGGCCTCAAGTATTAGTTCCCCAATTCTGACCGCGTCCTGACCAAAAAAATCGGCGAAGAATCGCTTGACATTGATTGCGCAGCCGGGGAAGGCCGACGCGGCAATCTCCCGTCCGGCAAGCAGGGTAAACTGCTTCTGCGTTTGAAATTGGCTTTGATTGGGTTTGTTTTGAATAACGTTCATTGTTCATTGGTCGTTGTTCATTGGCATAAGCCTTTATTGTTGCTGTACTTATGGTCATTTTACCCATTTTGAAATTGGGTTTGTTTTGCATAATTGACTTACGGCCACAAAGACACAAAGACACGAAGGAATAAGCTCAAAGTAACAGATTTCATTTCTTAGACACTGATTAACCCGGCGCGGCCTGTGGCCGCAACCAAATCCGAAGCACTAAATCCGAAATCCGAAACAAATTCGAATCACCGAAACTCAAAATTCAAAACAAACCATAACGTCTTATTTTGACGGTGGTTATGGCAGCCGGATTCCAATATCAAGCAGAAAAAACAAGAAGTTGAAGAATTGTAGTACGGATGAACACTGTTTTTCGCGATTCTGGATAATGACAAATTGTGCTATGTTATTATCTAAACAGGACTTATACTGGTCTTCGTCTTAGAAACGGCCATCTTGATAATGCAAAAATCAAAGTGCAAAGTGCAAAGTTGCGGAATCCCAGCCTCGCCGGGATGGGCGTTTTAGGTAGAAGACAGAAGACAGGAGACAGAATCCAGAAGAGGAATGCCCGATGAGTCGGGATGGGCATTTTAGTTGTAGGTTCGTTCTCCATATCAAGAATCCTCTATTTGTTAGATGTATATTATACATCATACGAGGTTGGGTGTCAAGTGAAATTTGTTGAACTCGATGCTTGATACTCGATCCTCGATACTCGATGCGGGGACAAAAAGAGCGGCGAGGAAAAAGAAACAATTCACATTACGAAGCCATCATTTTGTGCTGAACGTCTTTGACCAGTTGCTCTTGATGACGGATTACGCAGATTATACGGATTTGGGTATAGGAGTATATAAGCGTATGCGTATATACTTATGGAGTGCCATACGAAACGAGGTTTTGGGGGCAGGCGGTTATTTGATCGCAGATGATGGGGCGTGATGTATAGTTTTGGATACATCGCACACTCTGCGGGGGGGGGTATTCAAACGACGAGTTTCAATAGAGATTTTTGGGAGACTGTGGGGTGTGGTGCGCGGCGGAGGTTTGGTATGCGCGGACTATTGGGGCGACAGAGGGCAGAGAGAGGCGCATCCCCGCTACCCTTGTGGGGGGTAAAACGCGGGGACAAGGAGAGCGTGAAGCGTGAAGCGGGGAGCGTGAAGCGTGAAGCGTGAAGCGGGACGACGGACGAAGGAGGCAGCAGAGGAAAAAGAAACAATTCACATTACGAAGCCATCATTTTGTGCTGAACGTCTTTGGCCAGCCGTCGGAGGTTGGGTGTCAAGGAAAATCCACAATAACGGCAGAGGCCAGCAGAGCGGTTCTGGGAGATTGGGTGGGGTGGCTCAGGTGAGAGAATAAGGGCGCCACAGGCTCCAGACTTGACAAAGCCTCTAAGTGGAGCACAAGGATAGGCGCGAGCGGCGCACACTATGTTCTTCGGTTGGATGCTCGGCTCAATAAGAAGAAAAAGGGCCGGGAGGTCAATTCTCTCGGCCCGTGTGCGTCAGGTTACAACGGCCCCTGGCCTACTGTGGTGTCGTCAGCCAGTTTTCGGCGAATGCCGCAACGTCGCCCATGTTGATCACGTTGTCCGGCGTGCTGCCGATGTCGTACTTCGGGTCCCACTGCGGATCGCCCGAGGTGATCAGCCATGCGCGTGCAAGATCGGCGTAATCCATGAAGTCAACGTAGAAGTCTTCATTGAAATCAATGGGACTGGGCTCAGGACCCACGTACTCGTATCTGGCAATGCGCTTTCTGTTGCTATCTAAAGTCACCGTCACCACGTGATTGCCCTGCGTCTGATCGTTGCCGGCCCCGTCCGTCCAGGTTTCGAAATCGTAGTCCCCAAACTTGAGGGGAGCTTGAACCGTCACTTCTTTACCGGTGTCGTAAGTTCTACAGAAACTGCCCCAGCCATCCTGCCGGCCGTAGTTGTCATACGGACCGACGACCATGTACGGGACCAGGTCTCCAGGCTCGGGAAGGACCTGAAGCGTTCTGTACCGGCTGGGTCTGAACGTGCGGTCATATCGGATCTTCAGGCGAAGACTATCGATAACGATATTTCCCATGTTTTCCGGATACGGGACCTTGCTGATCACGATATCGGCCCAGGCAGCAGGCCTGGAATACAACATAACCTTGTCGTTGCTGGCCGAATTGCGAAGCAGGCTCCACAGCAGCGATTTGCTCGCGTCGCTTCTGGGCAGAGAATAAAG
The DNA here is from genome assembly GCA_964354365.1 of uncultured Pirellulales bacterium. GTDB lineage: Bacteria > Planctomycetota > Phycisphaerae > Sedimentisphaerales > Anaerobacaceae > CAYGZM01. Next base: position 6,768 of record CAYGZM010000105.1, on the reverse strand, counting down.
CACTCCATCGGCATAAAGTCTCTTGTTCCAGTTTATAGGATTATCATCCATCGCAACATCCTTGTAGTGAGTGAACTGGTATATCTGGCCGTCCTTCTGGAGTTTCGAGAGCCCGCAATGTTCAATGTCCAGATCGAAGTAGTCCAGGTCGTAATAGGTCCCTTGGACGTGGGTGCTCACATCCTCCACGTTCACGTCGATAATTCGAATGTTCTCCTCGTCGTACTGGAATCGACCTAATTGCCTCAGGTTGATCGTCACGGTTCCCGGCTGGTCGGCACTGGCCTTGTTAAGCTCGGCAATCTGCGCCGCCGAAAGGTCCAGGCGCAGAGGAGCCGTGGACTCGTCCGACGGCTTCTCCTGGTACGCGGTGTAGATATCGTCCGTGAGTGTCCAGAGCTGCTGTTCATAGGCCGTTTTGAGGTCATTGAACGCCTGACTGTCCAGGTAGGTATTCGGGTCAAACGGCTGATCAACTATGTTCTTCAGCTTGTCAAACATCTTCTGAATGTCCAGACGGTTCGGATACGGCTTGAGCAGGCGGTACTCGTAGGCTCTGGCCATGTAGTAATGGTATTTCAAGAGGCGATCGAGGGCCCTTTTTTCCATGTCCTTGACGTACATCGCCGCCCGCGGGTCAATCACGGCCCGGCTCGCCTGGCGATTGACTGCGTCGATGGCCAGTACGTTGTTGGTGATGCCGCTCGAGAGCGTCGAGACCTTCTGCATCGCCGCGGCGAGCTGGCGTCCGAAAACTTCTTTGTCCAGCATCAGCTCCGTGATCTCGTCCGCCAGCCTGTTGAACGTCATGTCCTTGGCCTTTATCTTCTCGAGCTCGGCCTGGACTTGCTCGTTATCGATTGAGGTGGCCTTGAGGGCATCCTTCACATCGTATAGTCCGCGGGCCATCCGCCCCGCACTGCCCCTCATATTCTCCAAGTATTGGTCTGCGCCATCGGTCTCAATGGTGCTGAGGTCTCCTATTTCGGCGTATCCCTCCAGCCATTCATCGGTCGCCTGGTCGAACTCTATGCTGTTGAACTTCCTGGCCACGTCGGTACGCGCCGTAGCCACCGACCACGGCTCCGGATTCGCCAGAGACTCGTCGCTCAGCACGCTGATACACCCGGTTATTGCCCCCGGGATTAAACCATACGGCGTCGCACCCCATCCCCCTTTCAGTGACGATGTGGCAACAGTGCCCATAGCCTTTAGCGAATACTGCCACCATGGGACCTCGAGGTTGTCTTTCGCGCTGGCCAGAAGCTGGTCCTCCTTTTGTTTGAGTTCACACAGGAGGCCGGAACATTCTGCGGCATCCGCGCCGCCCATCTTGCGGGCAATTTCCTCCGCCTGCGCTTTCAACGGGCCGATAAGGCTCGCAACGTCCTCATATTCAGTCCGGAATTGCTCGGCCTGCTCCCAGAGCTCTGTGCGAGCCGTCGCCAGCGCCTTGGCCTTCGCATCGTATTTCTTCACCGAGTTCTGAATCCAGTAGGACAGATACAACACCCTGACGGCGCGGTCGATCTCCTGTTCATAGAACGCGCTGGTAATCTCGAAAGAGAGCATCGGGGTCCAGCCGGGGGGGCTGCCGAAGTAATCCAGGCCGCTCTCGATCCGGTGCAGGATGGTTACGATCTCCTGGTGCATCTGCTGCAGTTCGAGCTGCCACTGCAGGGACAGGTCGTTCCAGCGCGGATGGTCCATGTAGGTACTGAGCAGTTCCTCGTATTCGCCGAGGATTTCGCTCACTTCGCTCGTGTAGCCGTGGAGATACGCATCTTTTGCGTGGGCGAGGACCATCTTCAATGCATAAGGCGACAGCCAGGAAAGCGGACCGGGTCTATGCTGGACCTTGCCGTCGCGCCCGACCGGGACATCGGCCATAGGCGCGGGTCCATCGACCGTAGGCCGGGCCTTGTACCCGGTTACTACACCGCTGAGGTATTGACAGCCACAGGTCCAGTAAGGGCCCCCCTGATAACCTCCGCAATTATTTTCGTGAATGTGGGGGTATGCCCAATAGGCCGGATTTGGCGTTCCGTTCAGGCCGGCTGCGTAGTAATCACCGCCATTAGCTAGCTCACCCGATGGCCCCCCGGCGCTCTCAAGATAGGCCGCCGATATATCCAACGTGGATATCAGGTCTCCTCCGGCGCTGCCGTTTCCGGGTTTGCCAGCTGGCACGGCATCCGTACCGGCCGTAGGTTTAAGTGTTGTCCCCCACGTATTTGATGCCCATGTACAGCTATAATAAGGAAAACCTCGCTTCCACCAGTGGTATCGCTCGATGTACGTGATGTTTGGGGGACGGTCGGTCTCTAATGGCGCCCAATCACCGGTCATCGCTGGCGCATTTGCCCCCATTTGTCCAGCCTGACCAGCCTGGCCCGGCTCGGGCCGCTGCCCTTCGCCGCCATTCATGATAAATCTGGGCTGACCGACCGGGCCGCCGTCGAAGGATTCGATCTTGACAGTGATATCGCCGCCGCCGTGCCCATCGCGGCCGTTCACCGGAGCAATGCTCGGATTGCTCGTCCGGGTAGGATTGAATGCGGGCGTCGCCCAGTTCGCCAGAGGGCTGGTGTTAATTAAGCCGGTGTCCTCAAATCGCAGCTCGCGGGCATAGATGGTCACGTTAGTCTGCGGCAGATGCAGTGCGCTGCGGATGATCAGGGTCTCAGCGCAGATAGTCATGTCATGTATGTTTGCAACGTTGTTTGCGTAATCGTAAGGACCGTACTTGCCGTTGAAATAACCGTCGTCGAAGATGACGGTCTTGCCGGCGATGGTGACTGAGCGAGTGAATCGTTGGAGGCAATTGAAGAGCACCCGTTGGCCTGGATCGTCGGGGTCCTGAAGGTCGATATCAGTGGCAAAGACGTAGTCGCTGTCGCAGGGGTCTGGAAAGGCCTGAGACGGCTCGCTAACAGTCGTCTGCTCAGGGGGCAAGTCGGGGATGGGTGTGACCTCTACCGTCTGGGAATTGGCATCGGCGCCGGACTCGGCCCTGAAGGTAACGTCGAACGGCGTGTTGTCGTAGATGTCGTTGGGCTCATATGTGAACAAGCCGGCTTCGGGATCAAAATTAACCGGCCCCTGCGGCATGGGATCGGTGGTTGCCGAGAGAGACGCAGCCGGCCCCAGCTTTTCTGAGTGAACATAGAACTTCAACTCTCTGCCATGGGGAGCCTCACGAGGCGGTATCTGTCCGATGTCGAAAACCGGCAGCCGCTTGTACTCGCCCGCTGCAGAGTTCGGGAGGTTTCCGATCACCCGGATACTCAGTGCTTCCGGCTCCCACCAGCCAGATGCCTCTTTGAACTCAACCTCATAGTATCCCGTGGCCATGTCGTAAACGGAGCCGCCTGAGCTGCGCCACGGACTTTCGCCGACAAGCCTCCATTGGGCACCGCCATCGACGGCCTCCTGCGGAATTATAGTGATGGTTAGTTTGCTTGAGATATCGATCTCATAGGCGCCCATATCAACGATGCCCGCTGCACTTCGGGGGCCATCGTCCGAATCGGTCTGCGGGATTCTTGGCGCGCTGTTGCTGCCGGCGTTGAAGCACGGCGAGTCCTTGTGCAGGCGAAAATCGCCGCCGGCCGCATTTGCAAACATCGGGTCGGCGTCGATATTGTTGCCGCCGCCCGTGTACCCGCCCCGCACGTCGCAGTAGCTGATCGCCGGCGTTCCGCCCTGATCGTGGATTTCAGCGGGAGTATTTGCCCAGAGGATACAATTGGTGACGGTTGGCGCCGATGCGCCGCCGCAGTCAAGCGCTCCACCGGTGGTCGCGGAATTTCGCGCGATGGTGCAATTGGAGATGATCGCCAACGAGTCGATGCAGGAGACCGCTGCCCCGGACTCGCCCGAATTGCCGTAAATCACGCAGTTAACCAGGGTCGGGCCGCCCCCGCCGCAGTACATGCCGCCACCGCTTGTTGCGGCCGAGTTGCCTGTCAGCCTGCAGTTGGAGATTGTCGGCGACGAGCCCTGACAGAAAATGCCGCCGCCCTTCGTGCTGCTGCCGCCGGTAATGGTGAATCCTTGGAGGATTGTGTCCGGTCCCTCGCTGGCGGCGCAGGTCACGGCGGAAGCACCCATGCCGGTGGCGTCGATGATAGTCACTTCCGGCCCGTCGCTGCTGCGCAGCGTGACCGCCTTGCCGTTGAAGTTTATGGCCTCTCTGTACGTCCCCGGCCCAATGACAATCTCGCCCCCGGGACGCGCTGCAACGATTGCCTGCTGGATTGTGCCAAAGTCGTTCGGGACTGTGGCCGCCATGGCGCCTGCTTCGCACGCCCCCATATCCGGCGTTGCGCTGCCGCTTGCGTCCCCGTCGACCAATCGCGGATCTCCGTTGATGTCGGTTTCGGGCAGGGGTATAGCGGCGGCGGCATCGATGCATGGCGAGCCGACGCCCAGACGCAGGTTCCCCGCGCCGGCATTCAGGAACAACGGATCCGTGGTGATGTTGCCTGCACCGGACCAGCCGCCCTGCACATCGCTGTAGGTGACGGTGGTTGAGCTGCCGGCTTCGTTGTATATCTCGCCCTGCGTGTCCCCCCACAGAATGCAGTTGATCAGACGCGTCTGAGCCTCGTCGCTGCTGCCGATCGCGCCACGCGTATTGCCACTGAATGTGCAGCTAATTAGTGTGGATGCGGACTGCCCATTGTGGACACCTCCTCCGCTGCCATCCGACCACCAGACGGTGTTTTGGCTGAACACGCAGCCGGTCAGCTTCGAGACAGAGAACTGATTCTGGACCCCACCGCCGGAGTAGGTTGCCCGGTTGGCACTAAAGGTGCAGTTGGTCAGCTCTGCATTGGCCTCGTAATTGCAAACTGCGGCGCCCCACCCGGAGACATTCGCCATAAAAACGCACTCGGTTATGCTGGGGCTGCTCAATCCGCAGTTAAGGATTGCGCCGCCCCTCGTCCAGTAGCTAACAGTCGTGTTGGCGACGAATGTGCAGAGAGTCACCTTCGGGTTGCTTTTGTCGTTATTGAGCATTGCGCCACCGCCGGTCCAGTCGCCACCAGAAGCGCTATTCTGGGTGAAGGTGCAGTCGGTGACGGTCGGACTGCTGTTGATGTTGTACATCCCGCCACCCTGCTTCTCGGCTGAGTTGTCGGCGAAAGTGCACCCGGTCAGCGTCGGGCTGGTGCTCTTGTAGTTGTACATCCCGCCACCATCGCCGGCCGAGTTGCCGCTAAACGTGCAGTTCACAACTACGGGGCTGCTGCTCTCCCAGTTGGCCATCCCACCCCCGCCGTAGGTGGTGGAGCCCGCTGTGTTGCCGCTGAACATACAGTCAGTAAACGTTGGGCTGCTCCAGTTGAGCATCCCGCCCCCGCCACCGATGCTGGCCGAGTTATCGCTGAACGCGCAGTTGGTAACGGTTGGGTCGCTGCCGACATAGTTGTACATCCCACCGCCCCAGTCGGCTGAATTGCGGCTGAACGTGCATTTGCTCAGGTCCGGGGCGCTGGAATTGTTGTACATTCCGCCTCCGTCTACTTCAGCCCAGTTATCGCTGAAGGCACACTCGGCAACTGTAGCGTCGCTTTGGTCATTGTAGATGCCGCCGCCATCGGTGGTGGCTTTGTTATTGCTGAACGTGCAGTCGGTCACCATCGGGTCGCTGCTGTAGTTGTTCATCCCGCCGCCGTACTTGCCCGAGTTTCCGCTGAACGTGCAGTTAGTCACTGTCGGGCTGCCGCCCAGGTTGTACATTCCGCCGCCGTAGATAGCTGAATTTCCACTGAAATTGCAGTCCGTCACCGTGGCGTTGCTGGCGTCGTTTTCCATCCCCCCGCCGTGTTCACCCGAGTTGGCGCTGAACGCGCAGTTGGTCACCTCCGGGCTCCTGCCAATACTATACATCCCCGCTCCCTCGCTACCCGTATTATCACGGAAAATGCAGGCTGTCACCGTGGGATTGCTGTTACGGTTGGACATCCCACCGCCATATTCCGCCGAGTTGCCCGTGAAAACACAGTAGATTACCGTTGGGCTGCTGAAGGAGTTGTACATCCCGCCGCCGTTCATGTCATCCGGCCATGCCGCGCCATTGGCTTTTCCCCCCGTGATTGTGAAGCCCTCCAGGATGGTATCCGGCCCCTCTCCGTTTACGCACTGGACGACATGATAGTGACCGGTCCCATTGATGGTGGTAACCTCCAGCCCGCCGCTGCTGTAAAGCTTGACTGCCTTGCCATTGAAATTGATGGCCTCGTTGTACGTCCCCGGGGCCACCTCGATTTGGGCACCATTCGACGCTGCATTGATAGCCGCCTGGATGCTGGCAAAGTCACCCGGCACGTGGATGGTTGCTGCGTCTGCCCCCTGCCCCGCGAGCGTCAGAATTAGCACACAGACGGCCACCAGAATGTTCAGATCTATTTTCCGCATTTTTGGCCCTTCCGAAAAAAGTGTTTGTTTTCTTTCTTTCGTGCATTGCTAAGCCAGTCTGACTTACGGCAATTCAGGGGGAGGGTGCCGAAAAACCGCATTTTAGCTATCCTCCTCCTGGAGGAGCGCGAAAACTAATAACACATACTCTAACAGATTTTTGTAATATTTCAAGCAAAAGATCTGACGATGCCCCATTTTTTTGATTTTTTTGGCTGTAAAAGTCGAGGTTTAAGGCAATTAAGGTGACATTGTATAGGCTGTTTCTCCGTACCATTAGAAATTTTAATGAGTTCTGCAAAATTGCAGGTTAGGCCTACTTAGAAAAGAAAAAATCGTTTG
>CAYGZM010000104.1:0-13312 GCA_964354365.1 uncultured Pirellulales bacterium | reverse complement strand
GAAAAGGCCGGCGTGACAGTCACCATCACCGAACCATCCGGAGCCACCACGGGATAATACCCTCGAAAGCTCACCCCGGAAAGCTTGTCGCTCCGCCAGACACGCCTGCCGTCGCCGAAATCAAACGCGTATGCGTGCATGTCCTCGCTGGCGATATAAACCCGGTTCGCCTTCACGTCAAGGGCCAGGCTTGAGACAATCGGCCCGCCCGTCTGGGCAGCCCATTTCACCCTGCCGTCCTCCGCCGCAACAGCATACACCTTGCCGTCCCTGCTGCCGATGACGACAAGCCCCTTGTGGACCAAAGGTGAATTCCACACCGCCGCGCCCGTTTGAACCGACCAGGCAGGCGTCCCGTCGGCCATATTGACCGCCCAAATCTTCCCCTCCGCGTTGCCGAAAAAAACCTTCCCCTCCCCTGCCGCGCAAGTATGGAGAATAGCCCCGCCGGTCTTGAACGTCCAAATATCTCCGCCCGTCTCGCTGTCTATCGCGTAAAGTCTCCCCCCCATCGTCCCGACGAACACCTTCCCGTCCGCGACAATCGGCTGGATGCCCGCCATCAGGCCCTCATCGCCGAACAGGCGATACCACTTGCGCTCAAAAGGCGGCCGAACCTCGCTCGACGTTGCGCCCGTCCTGCCTGCATCGTGCGCCAGCATCGGCCACGGCTCTTCCCCCGCTGCGACCGCGCAGAACGACGACCGGAACAAAACCATCCAGAATAGAAAACGCCGCGCCGCCGCAAAACACAGACCAATACGTTCTGTGGGCCGCAAACGTACTCTATCCCTGCTGTCTCTCATAGAATCGCATTTGACAAAACACTATTAGCCTGTCAACGTTGATCTTGTTAGTTGTCATTCCTGCGAAAGCAGAAATCCACAACCCTTAGCCGACTGCTGAGCGAGCAGCACCCACAAATTCAACTGTGAGTGGCTATTAGTCTTTAATCAGATACGGCTCTTCAGGCAGCCTGCGGACCCACATGTTGCGGTAGCGAACCGGATGGCTGTGGTCCTGAAAACTGATGGGCATTTCATCCGGGTGAGGGCTGTACTTTGCCTTTACCTTGTGCGCCGTGGCCCCCTCGATCTCCAGGTTGTTATGCACCGCCACCCCGTTGTACAGAACCGTAATTCGCGCCTTGCGAACGACCTTGCCGTCCCCATCGAATATGGGCCGAAGGAAAATAATATCGTAGCTCTGCCACTCGCCCGGCTTTCGGCTGGCGTTGACCATCGGCGGATGCTGCCCGTAGATAGACGCCGCCTGCCCGTCCGCGTAGGTCTTGTTGTCCTCGTAGTTATTGCCCGTCCACGAATCGAGCACCTGCACCTCGTACCTGCCCATAAGATATACGCCGCTGTTGCCCCGGTTCTGACTGCTGCCCGCGGGCGGACTCGGCGAGGCCCACTCGACGTGCACCTGGCAGTTGCCGAACGACTCCTTCGTGTGAATCCCGCCGCCTTGCTCTTTCTTCCCGATCTCCATATACCCGTTTTCTTTATCTATCTTCCACGGCACGTCGCCGCCTTTGTCGCTGACCAGTCCCGGCGTGCCCTTGCCGTCAAAGAGAATGATCGCATCCGAAGGCGCATCGCCCGCCTTCTCGCCCGGGGTCGCCACCGCCGGCTGCGGCCGCGTTTCGTCATGCGGGTCATATTTCGTCACTTCCTTCGCCGCATAAACACTGACGCTTACGCACAATGCTGCCAAAACAAACCACCCGACATTCTTCATCACTCTTGATCTGACTTTCATAATCGGCTCCTTGATAACCTTGACTACCAAACTTCCAAAAACAGCCTCTTAGCCCGTCAACGTTGATCTTGTTAGTTGTCATTCCTGCGACCGTCGCCAGTTGTCATTCCTGCGAAGGCAGGAATCCACAACCCTTAGCCGGCTGTTGAGCGAACAGCACCACTTTCAATCCGGATTTCTCAAATAAGCCGCTCATACTCACGCCGGCAAAATCCGACACCAAGAATAGCCGAAACCCCCGAAGTCGTCAAGCCGATTATTGCTGCCGTAACAGTCGAGCAGAGTGCTTGGCCGAATGACAAGCTCGGCGGCCAATCGCCTGCGTGCGAAGCTCTTGAAATCCGCCGCGGACGCACTGCCCCTTCCGGCAATGTGGCGGCATAAGGAACAACGCTTATGTGCTTCATCCGGTTAATGAGTAGGTGGCCGTTGCAGGTCAGGGCCTTGGAGTCGTCTGGAGAGAAAAATCGTTTGGGCAGAGGGCCAAATTAGGGCAACCAGGGGGGTAATTTGGACCTCTGGGGCCCCGAACGATTTTTCTCGCTCTTCCGAGTCCAGAAGTACACCTATCCATTATTCGGAAGAACCGCTTATGTACGTGGAATGTAAAAATGAGGTGGTCGCGCGAACTTATTCCCAGCACGCTTCCGGCGGATCCAGGTTGCACTGCAGCCACACGTTGCCGAGCTCCGCAACGTCTCTCATATCCACCTTGCAGTCGTTGTTCAGGTCGCCCTTGATCGGCGCGCTGCACTCTCTTTCAGGAAGAATCGTGAACTGCGCCCGGCCTTTCATCGCGTGCGCCCAGAAGCCCTGCAGCCCGCTGCCGTGAAATGATTCTTCGGTCAGCAGCATGTCGCACTTATAGTCCCCCGGCAGCAGCCCGACCCCGTCCTTCGGCAGGCGCTCCCATTCGCCGAAGACGGCAACCGTTTTTTCTCCGTAATTCGTATCGTACTGGCTGTGGATCGAAGGATCAACGTCGAACGTGTGCGAGGCAACCGGCCCGTCGTCTGAGCCGGGGCTGCGCTGCGATGTCTTCCACAGCACGTGATAGCAGTTGTCAACCGTGTAATCGAGCGTCGCGTCACCGTTCTGGTCCGTGATGAAGTACCTGAACACACGGTAGCCGCTATACAGGTACCTAAGACCCGTCGGACTGCCCCCGACCGGGTCGGCCACGTCGCGCCTTGCGTAATAGACGATGTCGTTTGGATTCGGCGATGAGCCTTCTCCCTTATCGTTTAGATTCCATCCCGTGCTCCACGCCCTGCCCATCCACTCCTGTTCCCACCAGCGCCCGTTCAGCCCGATCAGCTCGTTGCAGCCGTAGTTCGTATCGCCAAACCGATGGGTCTGCTCGCCCACCAGCTTGAACTGGTACGCGAAGTTGGGCTTCAGATGCATCGCTGTCAGCGTACCCCTGAGCTGCTGGCCCACCGTGTTGTACGTAACCACCACGTTGGCGTCGTCATAAGAATAGCTGTTCTGATAGGCCGTGCTGTACGCCTGCTCGGCTACGTCCAGCCATCTGTAAGCGCTGTTCGGACCGTAGTTTACCATTCGCACCGTTTCGACGGGAATCGAGCCTATGTGCAGCGTAACCTTCTCGCCCTCCATAACGCCGTCGTGCGCCTCCACCACAACGCCAACTTTCACCATCCGCGTAATATCCGGCGCCCCAGTGAGGTCCACCATTAGCTTGACCGCTTCGCCCTTATTGAGCGTCACCTTCGGAGAATTCATCTGCGTCTCCGTCCAGCCGGCCGCCGTGCCCGTTATACAGAATGCACGCACGTCAATCGCGCCGGCCCCGCTCCTGTACCATAGCGGTATTTCGCACGACTCGTACCCCGTCGCGTTCATGTGCAAGGGCCTGCCCCACTGCGTGACAAGTCCCAGCCCGCTCGTCGGACCCTGCCCCAGCCAGTCGGCGCCGTCGGGCTTCCAGACCTCCAGCCCCGCCACCGAATTATCGGCAGGATTGCCGACCGCATCAACCAAATCATAATAGACATCGACGCCCGGCCCCCCCACGTCACGGGTCCCCGTCATCTGCCCGTCGAATTTTTCGCCCGCCTCCGCCGAACCGGGATGAAGATTGATGCCCTCCGCATCCACAAACGCCGCGATAAAGCCGTCATTCCACCTCCACACGCCCGCGTCCGCAGCGGCGCTGGCGCCCAACACCAAGAGACCAACACCAACAATGCTCAACACCCTTCTCATAATCGTTAGAATGGCTTGCGCCACTCCTCCTTTCGCACCTGTCACAAAAGCCTCTGCAAAATTGCAGGTTAGGCCTACCTGTCACAACAAACGGCTTTTCAATGGCCTTTAGTATAACAGACATTGCCCCTCGATTCAAGCAAAAACGCCCCCCACACCCCTGCAAAACGGGCATCTTGGCACGGGCATTCCCTCGACCCTTCGACTCGGCTCAGGGCATGCTTCGCTCGGGACAGGCTTGCCCGTGTTGTACGTAGCACGGGCTTCCAGCCCGTGTTCCTCCATCTGCCACTGCGACCCCGCACGTAGCACCACTGGACTGCTTTTCTGCGTTTGAAATTGGCTTTGATTGGGTTTGTTTTGAATAACGTTCGTTGTTAATTGTTCGTTGTTCATTGGCATAAGCCTTTAGTGTTGCTATACTTATGGTCATTTTACCCATTTTGACATTGGCTTTGTTTTGCATAATTGACCCAGAGCCACAAAGCCACCGAGACACGAAGGGATGAAGTAATAATAGACTCAAAGTGACCGATTTCATTTTTTAGACGCCGATTAACACGGATAGTACAGACCATTCACTATTCTGATTCTGTTAGTTTGATATGTATTATACTCCACTGGAGCTTGGCCGTCAAGGAAAATCCGCAATAACCGCAGAGGCCGAGGTTGACACGAAGGGAATCGCGAATGACGCGGATTGTCGCTAATTATTAACCACGAATTCACACGAATTGACCCAGCGCGGCTTCGGGCCTTTGGCCCTCAGCCGCAACCAAAAAAGGATGGGATTGTTTGGATTCTATATGATGGATTATGGACAAAAACAAAAGGAATCGCCTTCGGCGAGGCTGTTTGATCTTTTCAAACACCCCCCAGCCGAAGCCAGATAGGTGGTCACCATCGCGAAAGTTCGCCTGGTCGTCAATATGGGCTTTAGTCTTTGACATAGAAGGACTTACGGATCTGGCGGCATGAAAATAACGCATGAAAAACGACATCCTGAAGGATTGTAGTACGAAGTGGCCGCAGAGGGCACAGAGAGAAAAAAGGGTATCAGGAGAACATGAGGTTGGGATCCGGGGGCCAGGAGATCAGGAAGGCGAATCGCGGGCTTCGTCCACGCGGGGCAAGAAGTGGTGCGAAGTATCGCACCCTACACAACTGATGGATCAGGTCCCGAACTTTGTCTCCGTGAACCCTAGCACATTCCTTACATGATCATGGATTTTCTTGGCCCTCACTTTGAGAAAACTCTCATATTTGCGGTAATCTAGCATTTCGCGTCCGATGAGCGCTCGGCTGAGCTCCGAGTCGGACACATCCTGGAAAAACTTCTTGGGATGCTTGTTGCTCTTGTTTTGATTCTTGCCTTTGCTCAGCAGCCAATAATTGGCGAAATGATTTATTTGTGCTTCGTCATATCCTTTGGTCCGCAGAACTGATCTTGGAAAGATGTGGTCTATTTCGTTCGAATTGGGCTTGTATTGAGTCTTAGCACCTGACTCTCGCTGTACAACCTGAAGAGCCAGCCTGGGATTCCTTTGTAGTAGAGTCTCCCCGAATTCCCACGTGTCGCTCCAGTAGGCAGACCACCAAAGTGCTCGGTCCAATGGAAAGACAAGGTTGTTGTTTTCTGCTAATGGCCGAAGCTCTTGTCGGATGAACTTCGCCACTCTGCTGTCGCCGTATCGCGAGAAAGGGCCTGTGAAGCCGAATACATAGAGAGCTTTTCTTGCTTTGGACACCTCACTGTTCGGTACTTGATGATGTGGTGCGTGGAAAAGGTAATACACAAAGGGAACGAGTGTGTTTGCCCCGGACAAAGCCTTCGTGCTTGAACACCAGCACTCCTGCTGCACAAAGTCAATCACAGACTCAATGGCCTGCGCACATTCCGGGAAGTTGTTCTTAATCTTAGTCATGTTTCTCTTATTGCGGAGGACGTCGATGTCGAATTTGGTCCCCAGATCTGACACTGCATACAGACACCTTATAATGAAATCAATGTCCAAGCCAAATGAATTACCCTTGTTTATTTTATCAACAAACCCGGGTAGGGTCTCTGCTGAATCCTTCCAGTTCAGCTTGATCATGCTAAAGATGAGATCTGATCGACCAAGAGGAGTTCCCTGTCTATTAATGCGAACAAAAATCTCTAACACGTCTGATTCAGATTTGCGAGAGGGGCTTTCACTCGGCAAATCCTGATCAACAATGGAGGTCTTCAGAATATTACTGTCTTTAGTAAGGGCTTCATCAAATCTTGCGAGGTTGGTCTCGATTAATCCTTCAGTTTCATTTGCCAGCTTGAGTTTTTCACAGACCTCCCTGCGAAGTCTACGCCTGTCCTGCTGAGTCATGGAAAAAAGGTCTTGAGCTTTGATCCAATAAGATAGTTCGGTGGGATCTCCATGGTCTTGCCCCGATTCCACAAATTTCTCGATAGCTTCTTTGTCCTTCTTTTGCGCCTCATCAGGCTTCAGAAATATGAACGAATACTTCTCGTTATCCGTATCTTCGTTGTCATGCCCACTAAGTATATCAAAGTAGAGATATTGGCCTTCGTATGTCCCGTACAGGGCTATATACAGTGACTGAAGGCGTTGTTGACCATCCAAAACCACCTTGAGCTTTCTTCTTTGACTGTTATCATTGAAAGAGTACTTGTTAGCTTCTTTGTAGTTCCTTTCAAAGTCTCTGTACTGAATATCCTCGTATGTTTCCCACAACAAGGTTATGCCGATTGGATATCCTTGCATTATTGAGTCTAAGAGCATTTCTACTTTGTCTTCAGGCCAGAGAAACCTTCTCTGGATAGCTGGAAGCACAATGTCCCCCTCTTTGATTTGATTCAGCAAGCTTATTATGCTCATACTATTTCTCCTCTGTTAATGACGTTACTTGCGTCCCTTAATTCCAGGCAAAAACCTCCGTTCCACCAACTATCGCAGATTGGCCATTCCTTGGCCGCAGTCAATCAGAAGGCTCGCCCAGTTCTGCCCTATCTGCCGCCAAATTACCGCACATTCTCAATCCAGTCAAGGTGAAAAATCGGGGATTGGTGAGTGGTTAGTGGTTAATTGGTGAGTTGGTCAGAGACTCTGCGGGCCGGATATCCTCTGTCGTCCTTCGTGGCCTATCCGGTCGCTCATGCTCCCGGCTTGTCTATCGTCTGTCTTCTGTCCTCTGTTTTCTGTCGTCCGTATTCTCCGCTCTGGCCTAACGCTGTATAGTAACTACGAGCATCTGGCCGGGGGTCAGGACAAGGTCGTCTTTGAGGTTTATCTCAACGCGTCTATCCTTGAGAGTGTAATCGCATTTGGACGACCCCCCCGCCGTCGTCAGCGTAACTTCAACCGGCTTGAAATTCTCCGGCACTTCATACGCAAGCGATCTCAGCGCCAATCGCCCCCAGCGAAGCTCAATCATTTCTTGCTGCGTTTTGCCTTTGCGTTTCTGGCTGAACGTGCCCCAGCCCTCAGCCGCGGTGAAGGCCGCGCGGAAGTCGTCCGGCGTCACCGCCGGCGCGAAGCCAAGATGCCCCTTAGGCCCGTGATACTCGTAACCGGCCAGGGCCGTATAGACGCCCCAGCTTGCAAACGCCCTTGCGTAGTGGTCGCCGCATTCGACCTCGTTGAACGGGTTGTGCTTGGCCGGGTCGTAGCGTTTCTGAACGCCGTCGCAGATTGCAACGGCCTCTTCGACCATTCCCTCCCAGACCATGTGGCCCGCAACCTGGTACTCGATGCCCGTCCAAACCTCGTCCTTATAGCGCACACCGTCGGCAAGGTACGGGCTTTTCGGCCAGGTGCAGGTGAACAGGCCCGGCTCGCCCTCACGCGCGAACCAGCGCTCGGGCTTGTAGTCCGCGTTGTACGGGCCGATATCGGGGGCCCAGTTGTATCTCCAGACCGATTGCAGCGCCTGCCTGACGTTCTCGGCGGGATAAATGTAGCCTAAGCCAAGCTGCTCGGCCCAGCCCTGGCCGAAAAGCTGGTCGGAGAGGCAGCCCTTCTCGTACTGGAACTTGGGATGCTTAGCCAAATCCACCGCCTCGATAAAGTACTCGCCGTCCCAGAGCCGCTCGACGGACAGTTTGCCGCCGCTCTCGAAAATCTTTCGGCAGCGTTTGGCGAATTCGTCATCGCCCATTTCTTTTGCCATTTCCTCGCCGGCCCGAAGCGCTGCCAGATACAGCGAGCCGACAAACGTATTTGGACCTTCGAAGTTTATGTCGAAGGTGTTGTGCTGGCTGTTCTCGATGAGGCCGTCGTCGTTGCCATCCTGCTTGATGGAGAACTCCAGGGTCTTTTTGATTCGCGGCCAGTTGCGCTTCAGGAAGCCGCTGTCCGCGGACATAAGGTGCTCCCGGTAGGCCTTTAGCACCGTGCCGCACTGCCCGTCGGCGGCATAAGCGCGATTACTGCGGAAACCCACCAGGCCGGAGTTTTCATCGAAGCCTTCGCCGAAGTCCTGCATCTCGCGGGCGCTTCGCTCAAGCTCCGGGAACAGCCGCGCCACCGCGTGCGCGTAGTTCCAGACGTGGGTGCACGTGCCTTCGCAGCAGCCGACGCCCTCCCAGCCCCAGAATCGCCCGGACTTCCACCACTGGCAGGTCCCGGTCGCAAGGTTGGCCACGGTCGAATGAAGGCGGAACAGCAGCCAGCGAGGCAGCGTGCTGTCCTCGTAGAAGGTCTGGTGCCACTTTTTGGTATCGCCGGCGAGGCGCTCGTGGTTATCCAGGACGTAATGGGCAACTTCGGAAGCGCTGTTGAAGCGGTTGGCGTACTCGTGGCCCTGCTTGAAGTTGGGGAAGTGCCAGGTCAAAGCAAACGTGTAGGTCTGCTTCTGGCCGGGCGCGAGCTTGAGGGGCTGCGTCGCAAGCGCGGCGGTCTTGCTCCCGCCCACCGGGAAAGTGACGTCGTCCTCGGCGTTGAGCTGCGCGGCCCAGCCGCCAATAGAGTCGAGCACGGTGCGGGTCTGGCAGGGCGTGTTGGCACAGGCGAGGACCATCGAGCCATAGTCCGGCAGGTTTTCAAGCTCGCCGGGCGGCGCCTGCTGAGGCGCATCGGCCAGCTCGATCTGGTCGATGTTGATGTGCCCCCATCCGCCCGATGCTGCATCAACGATCCGTATCCGTGCGGATTTGCCCTGGAATTCTTCCACGTTCCAGAAATACGATTCGAGCTTTTCGTTGTCCTTGCCGACGGCGGTGCGGACGACCTTGCCGTCGATAAGCAGATTGATGCAGGTCTGGCCCTGCTGGCTTCCGCCGCCGATGAGAAAACCGATGAACTTGCGCGAGATTTCGAAGGGCGGCGAGGTGAGCGTTCCGTGCGGCCCATCGCCGCCTAAGAAGGTGTTGACCAAGCCTTTGCCGAGAAATCCACTGACCGGGTTTTGACTTGTCAACGTGCCTCCCGCGGGCTTGCTGCCAAAGGCCTCGCCAGCCGCCTTCCAATCGCCGTAGTCGGGACCCTCAAAATCGGCAAACGCAACCGTAGGGCGGGGCTGCTCAGCGGCAGTCGGAGGCGGGGCCTTCTCGGCCGTATGCACGATCATCGCCCTGCCTTTTTCACCGACAATGCGGGTCCGCCTAAGGGCGTGAACGCCCGGCGCCGAATCTATGCAGACGGCATTCTCGAGCCAGGCAAGAACGCCGGTTTGGATGCTCTGCGAAGAATTGTTTTCAAGCGTTATATGGAACAGCGTTGCAGGCAGGGCCGAGTCTTTGGCGTTGAGGGGGATGAACGGCGAAAACGCCTCCATCTCAACCTTGATGGGAAAGTCCCCGGCGCCGTAGCGGACCAGGCCGATCGGGTACTCGCCGGCAAATTCCACTTTGCCGAAGTTGCGGTCGAGTTTCCTGACGGTGATTTTGTCGTCCTGCTTGACGACGACGCCGAAGCCTGAATCCACGGGTGAGTCGGGTTTGTATGTGCGGTAGTTGGTTGCGCCGTAGCCGCTGAAGATGTTCTTGTTGAATATCTGCCACAGGGCGAGCGTACCGTCGCCGCGGAGGTAGAGCTGCCCCGCCGCGATGCCGCCGACCGGCATACCGACCGTATTGGCGTCCTGGTCGGCCCAGACCAAGCGCTCGCCTCGCTGGAACATTCGCTTGATGTCCGAGCGTGAGAGCTCTTTGTCAACCGGGATTACGTGTCCTGCGCGGAGCTTGATCTTCTCCGCCCAGGTGTGAACGGTGATGAAAACGCAACAGGCAAGATACACAACTGCAATTATGAATGTCCGGTACTTTCTCATTTTTCGCTCCTTCTGAACTTCTCTTCATGGAGAGACTTCACCTAATTTTAAGCTCCTTCGAGGCTTTATCAAGATGCCGGAGCAGACGGCACAAGGAGGTAGGCGCTCCGGATTCTCCGGATTATTCAGCCTTTTGAAGGCTATGTCCCGACGCCCCAGGCTTTTCCAACCTCAAACCTGGCACTTGGACCGGTACTCGACTGCCCCGGCACAAATCATTCTACTAATGACCATTCAAAAGGCAAGCGCGAAACGCACATAGAATGGGAACAACTTTAAGGCAGGATTGTAAGGGGATTTACCGCTCTTTCGGCGCCAGCATAACCTCATAGGTGGGCGGGCAGGATTCGATATCGTGTCGCGTTCGGCCCTGTCGCATCCCCAAAGCAGCCAAAAGTCCAAAACCGCCACACAGAGCGAGAGTATTCCGGGTAATACGCTTGGCCTCTCCATTACGATTAGTCCTGTGAGTCTGCCTCAGTCACCCGTTTTGGAGATGATTATTCTATTCGTCTTCTTATTGACCAGAGCACCCCGTATGGTAACGAGACCGTATTTGTCGGCGGTCACTTCGCCGGTTTGGATCACTTTTTCTTCGCAGGTATTATTCCATTTATACGTCCCGCTGGGAATTATTTTCAGGTTTTGAAGCCGGCGGGGCGTGACATCGACGGTGCATTGGTCTTTTGGCGCGGTGTCGGTAAGGCCGACCGTCATCTCCCACCTGTCGGGCGTATCGACGATATCTTCGCTCCGCCAGTAGAGATAGAGATTGACCTGGCCGACCGAATCGCCGTCGTAAGTGTCTTTATTCTTTTCCTCGCCAATGGTGACTTCTTTAGGCTCTTTCAGCCTAGTGGCGGCGCCGGGGTCGTCATCAAGGGAGCAATTTGTAAAGGCGGGCAGGCTCCGGTCGAGACGGATGTCGATGGGCATTACTCGCTCGCCGCCGTTGCCGGGCATTGAGGCCCTCTGGCCGTGCCCGGACAGGCCCCAGACGAAGATATGAGGTCGGCGGGTCTGCTGCATTGCATTGAGGAACTCGACGGCCTGGGGCCAGCCGATAGCGGAATCGTTCTTGGCGTTGGACCAGGTTATGAATCCGATCTCCTTTTCCGGATATTTGCGCAGAAAGGCGGCGTCTTTGTAATACTCAAAAACGGGCGTGCCGTCGTCGAATTTGACGCCCCAGGACTTGTCGCCATAGACCTGCTCGTATGAGCCGGTGAACTGGGGGGTGTTGCCGGGGTCGTGCGCGCCGACCCAGCCGATAGACCAGGCGATCCTATCGGGATACCTGATGGCGAACATCGGGGCGCCGCTGCCGCCCATCGACGAGCCGGCGGTGAAGACGCGGTTGAGGTCGAGGTCGTACTTCTTCGCGGCCCAATCGAGGAATGACAACATTCGGGCGGTGGTATAAGGTCGAACGACGCCCTGCTTCCACTTCTGCTCATCCCGTGGGCCGGAGTAATAAAGCTCGTGGTAGCCCGTCCACCAGTCGTAAGGGACTTGATTGGAGGCGATCAAATAGGTTGTGCCGGGTTTCTGGTGGCTGTACCACCAGCCGTATCCGCCATCGAGGCTGCCGCCCCAGCAGTGCAGGTGCAGCCCGACCGGCGTCGGCCTGGCTTCGATATTGGACGGAATCGCCACGACGTAGTCCATCGGCCTATTTTCGACGGAGGAATTCGGCGGGGACTCCCAGCGGACGTAATAGTGCAGCTCAGGCTTGTCGATGTAGTTAAAGCTATCGGGCTTGACGATTCTCTGAAGGACGGGCGCGCCCCGGCCCTCGATTTCGTCAACAGGCATCGATGTCCTGTTGGCTTCGCTCAGACCCTTGTTCTCAGTCCCATTTCTGACTACGGTTACGGCGTAGTAGCTCTTGACGGACACAGGCGACCCGGGCAAAGCAGGGTTGTGAACGTAGAGGCCGGTTCCGGGCGGCAGAGGCTCGGCCCCGTCCTCTATCACGTAGCGCAGGGCAGGCTCGCCCTTCTTAGGCTCAATGCCATAATAATCGAGGTTCCAGCAGCTCAGCGGTTTGGCCTCGGCAATGGGAGCCAAACCTTCAACGGAATCGATGCGGCTGCTGCTGCGGTAGATTCGGTAATGGAGCTTGCCATCGTCAAGCTCACGAGCAAGCTGTCTTATGGCGACATCGTCGCAATTCTTATCGAGCTGGGGCGGGTCAACTTCCTTCCAGGTTATGAAGGTCTGGCCGGAGCGATGCGATACCTTTAGGCCTGTAACCTGCGGCTCGGCGGCAATAGCAGATAGTGCAAGGCTAAGACATATTACAAGTGGAAGAATTAGTTTTCGCATGCGGTTCATCCGTGAGTTCTTCTAATAGTAACGTAGCATCCAGCAGCTACCTGATGTACAATATCTTACCAGGAATCATTGGGTTTTTCGACAGTCTCGCTGTCCTTATTTTTTTGGTTTTTCCGAGATTGATTTGAACTAATCCGGTCAGATTGCGTCTTTACCCGATGATACGGGACAGATATCAAAGGACATATATGGAATTTGAGGAACGGCTGGAAGAAACAGTCCATCGCTGCCAAGACGGCGAGAGAGCAGCTTTCGAAGAGTTGTTTGAGATGTACCAGCCTCGGCTGAAGTATTATGTCAGGCGTCTGGATAGTGGAGACGCCAACACTGACGATACTCTCCAGGATATCTGGCTGGCCGTCTTTAAGAAGATACACAAGTTGAAAGATGTCCAATCCTTTGCTGTCTGGCTGTACCGTATCGCAAGGAATAAGGTTTATGATGGATTCAGGCGCAAAGACAGGTTTGTCAGGCTGCCGAAAGAAGATGAGCTTCCCGTATCAGGCAGTATCGAACCGGTCTTCGATACAAATGACACTGAGAAATTGCACCGGGCCATGAACAAGGTGAAACCTTATCACCGAGAAGTTTTAACATTATGCTTCATTGAGCAGATGTCTTACCAATCGATAGCCAACGTTGTTGGTTGCAGTATTGGGACTGTCAGGTCACGAATATTTTACGCAAAGCAATCTCTTCGTGAAGAAATGGAGAG
>CAYGZM010000103.1:0-13466 GCA_964354365.1 uncultured Pirellulales bacterium | reverse complement strand
AGACAAACCGCAAGTCCGATGAGCACAAGATAGCCCGGCTGCGTCAGGCTGAAAAATGTCAGATCGAATTTGTCATAGACCATCCCTATCTCACGCAGCCACTGGCTGTTGAGTATGTGTATTCGGAATACGTTTATAAAGAATGCTTGCGGCGCGTGCGCTATCACCCAAACAGGCCAGATCGATACTACGGCGGCCGCAGCCAAAAACGGCGTGACAGTCTTTAGCCTGTGCCCGATTGAACCCCCGGACCGCAGCAGCAGTGCCGCCAAGAACAGCGCTTCGACTAAAACCGTCGTCACACGCATAAATGTCGCCAAAGTCAGCAGAAGCCCGATTGCCCCAATCCGCCGCCAGCCTGGCTTGCCGCCCAAATCGGTGCCGACCAACAGCCAGAAAGAAAGCAAAACAAGCAGCACAACCGCATCGTTGTTCCACGCATAACCGTTGGCGTAATCGACGAGCGGATTGAACACGTACAGCACCACCCCGGCCAGACCCAAAAGCAGGCCTGAGACTGCATACGACGTGAATACCCGCCGATATATCCCCACAATACACACCATCACGAGTACGTCACACACCACCGAAACCATTCTGCCCGCCAACAGGTAATAGCTCGTCCCCGATATCCTGTACACCGCCGCCAACAGCAGCGGGTGGTAGGGCAGTTGAGCCACGTACGAAAAATCCCTGTAAATCATCTTCCCCTGCGACATCAGCACGCCGGCGGTGCAGTACATCTGCTCGTCCCGACCGACCGGCTTGCTCATACTGTTGCCCACAATCGCAAGCGAAAGAACAACCAGCGTCACAATTGCCGCCACTTTTGCGATTTTCACCCACATCTGATTTCTAAAATCCCCCTAATATAGCAACACTACTTTACCATTCAGCCAGCTCACCCAAAAGCTCCTCGGCAAGGTCCTTCATCGTCACAATACCGATAGGCCATTCTCGTCCGCCGCGCCCGCTCCGGGTCACCAAAACAATCTTGTGTTTCTCGCTTTGCATAACATGTATCGCATCCGTCACCGCCATGTCCCCGTCAAGCCTTCCGATAGGCTTCAAAAAGACCCTCAGATCGGCGAATTCCTCCGGCCAGCTCAATGCCTCATACATATCTACGAAACCGAGGATATTCGTTGCTTCACCCTCATACACCGCCAGCCGTGTGAAAGCGGACCCCTCCAGCTTCTTCAACAATGCCGGCTTGTCCGACTTCACATCGACCGCCTCGACTTTGCTCATCGGAACCATCACGGACCTGATGTTGATGCCTGGAATGCCGACGATCCGCTCCACGATATCCGCCTGAACTGAGCTCAAAATGCCCTCCTCACGAATATCCTGCAGAATCGCCCTTACCCTGTGCCGTTGTGTCGATGTTATAACCGCCTTCGTTGGAGACGCCAGCCCCGCGAACCGCGAGAAAATATCCGAAAGCAAGCGCAGCAGCGGCACGACGCCGCACCACGTGAAAATCTTGTGGAACACAAACAGCGCCGGGGCTACGTAGGGCATCAGAAAATCGGCGCGATAGAAAAAAATGTTCTTAGGAATCATCTCCGAAAATACAAACAGCACCGGAGCCGCCACAAACGTCGCCAGCATCTCCGCGGTCCCGGCATCAACATTCGTGAAGAAAAAGTATGTGATGGTGCTCGTCGCAGCGTAGTGCGCAAGATTCGTCCCCACAAGGGTGGAAAGAACAAGGCCGGCACTGTCGTGCATAACCTTGCCCAGCACAACATACGAAAACCGCTTTCTCTCGATGCCCAGCCGCAGGCGAACCCGGCTGAGCTGATACACGCCCGTCTCGCAGCCCGCAAACAGGCCCGAAAGAAAAACGAAAAACACAAACACCATCAAGAACGCCATACTATCTCTCATCGCTCCAAAGCGGCTCCAGCGTCAGTATCACACTCTCTATCCGGTGCTTTCGAACGTTCTCCACCGTAAACTTCAGGTTCTTCAAATATGCCGTATCCCCGCTCCTGGGCGCCTTGCCTAACAGCAAAGTCACCAGCCCGCCAACCGTGCAAATCCGCGTCTCCGTTACGTCAATCCCAAACGCCGCGGCCCAGTCGTGAATAGCCAGATTACCACTCAATCGATACTCAAATGGCCCTATCTGTTTAACAGGTTCCACTCCGTCCGCAGCCTCCATCTGGCCGAATAGCTCCTCGGCGATATCCTCCAGCCGAACAATGCCGGCTATGCCGCCGTACTCGTCAACGACCATTGCCATATCCGTCCGGCTCTTGCGGAAAAACTCCAAAAGAGACTCAACCGTCTTCTGTTCCGGCACAAAATCAACCGGCTGAACTAACTTGTCCAGTACTCCGCCGGGCGAAAGCAAAAGCCGTCGGAGATGCACCGCCCCGACCATATCATCTATCTTGCCCGCATAGACCGGCAGCTTCGTCAGCCCGTTCTCACGCATCAGCCTGACAGCCGTCTGAGGTGGTTCGCTCACCGAGCACGCAACCATATCCACCCTCGGACGCATCACGTGACGCACCTTCAAAAAGCCTAATTCAACGACCTCCGTCAGCAGCTTGTTCTCGCCCGCAGTTATCAGGCCCTTTCTGCGGGTCGTCTCAATCAGCGACCTGAACTCGCCAACGGTCAAGGCCTTCGGCGCTCGCGCCGGACCGAACAATATCCGTAACACAGGCTCCAGAATAAACACCTTAAATACAAAATGCAGCGGCCGAAAAACCCTCAACCACAAATACGCCGGCAGCGCCGCCGCCACGCTCAGCAAATGCGAATTTGCATAAGCGAGCGATTTCGGCAGTATCTCTCCCACAAGCAGCAGCAGCCCGAAACTGGCGAAAGCCGTGGCTCCAGCCGCCGTCAGTCCCACCTCCTTCTTTATTGTCATCGCAAGAACGCTCGAAACAGCGTAATACAGAACGTTCACCACCATATTCCCGAACAAAAGGCTGTTGAGTAGCCGCCCCGGCCGCGCCAGAAGACTTGCCGCCAGCTTCTGCAACCTGTGCTTCGATTCGCGCAGCAGCCTTGTCTGCCTGCTCGATAGGTTGAAAAATGCCGTCTCCGACCCCGAAAAAAACGCCGAGCACGCAAGCAGCGCCAGCATCAGTATAATGTGCCCGAGATTTCGCAAAACCAGTGCCGCCATCAGTTGTTGCCTGATTGTGGTTTCGGCAGGGCGATCTTGAACGTGCTCCCCTCGCCGCTCTTCGATTCGACTGAAATTGACCCGTCGTGCGCCTCTATCACCCTCCTGCAAAAGGCAAGCCCAAGCCCCGACCCCGGGCGCCCCGACGCCGAATTCCCGCCTCTTTTCGTTGTGAAAAACGGCTCGAAAACCTCATTCAAATCGCGGGCCCCAATCCCGGCCCCCGTGTCACTCACCTCTATCTGCACCATATCGGCCCGCTCCACGGCCTTGATGCTCAGGATTCCGCCGCCCACCAGCATCGCCTCGCGCGCATTGAGAACCAGGTTCATCAGAACCTGCTGAATCTGCACCGCCACAACCCACACCTCCAAATCCTCCGCCATCTCAATATCCACCGTTATCCCGTCCTTGCCGAAATCCCGCGCCAGGCACCCAAAGACATCCTCAACCAGGTTGGTCAGCCGGCAATTCCTCTTCTCCTGCTCCTGCCCGTTTGCCAGGGCAAGCATACTCTCCATTATCTTCGACGCTCGCTCACAGTTCTTAACCGCCTTGCCAAGGGCCTTCCTGCCCAGCTCCTCATCCTTGGGATTGTCCAGCGCAAGGCCCGCATAAGTCCCAACCGGGGTCAGCAAATTATTGATCTCGTGGGCTATCATATAGCTCGCCAAACCCATATTGGCAAGATGCTGCAGCTCCCCAATCTGCGATTTCAACCCCTCATTTTCCTGTGCGAGTTTGTCAATATCCCTGTGCAAACTGAGGCGTTTTTCTGCAATACTTGCCAATTCGCTGCTCCTGCTGTAAAATTACGCTTGATTTTCAGCCTTGGGTCTTGTGTCTTTGATCTTGAATCTTTGTAATTATATCGACTGTTAATACGCTTTTTCTTGAGCAATGTCCTCCCCGCCCGCCGGGGTCATTGCGATTGGCAATACGATATACAATATACGGCGCACGACACACGAAAAAATGAACGAGCAAAGGATTCTCGAAGAGCTTCTGGCGCTGCTGGAGGCAAACGGCGTCGCAATACGCACCGAGCCGCTCGGTGGAAGCGGCGGGGGGCTTTGCACAATAAGAGGCCGTCCCACATTCTTCGTCGATGCCCAGGCCGCTTCATCCGACGTCGCCGCCCTCTGCGCCGAAGCGCTCCCGAAAGTCACCGACATTGAGAG
Organism: uncultured Pirellulales bacterium; assembly: GCA_964354365.1. Classification (GTDB taxonomy): domain Bacteria; phylum Planctomycetota; class Phycisphaerae; order Sedimentisphaerales; family Anaerobacaceae; genus CAYGZM01. The sequence goes on along the minus strand of CAYGZM010000103.1, from coordinate 9,134 downwards.
TATCTACATCAGGCCCGAAGTCCGTCAGTTTATTGAAAACCACAACAATCAAATCACTCTATAGGTCTGTCTCGTTATGAAAAAAACACTACTGCTGACATTGGCAATCCTCACGGTAGGGGGGGGCAGCTCGGAAACGCTGGCAGCGGATGCTTTCGTCAATTCAATAGGTATGAAGTTCGTCCACATCGAGCCGGGTTCCTTCATTATGGGCCAGGCCGAAGGCGGCGACTGGGACGAGCAACCCACCCACAAAGTGACTATCTCCAAAGGCTTTTCAATCTCGACAACAGAAGTCGCCAACGCCCAATACGAGCAGTTCGACCCCGGCCACAAGAAGCTCCGCGGCAAACTCGGATTCTCGAAAAGCGACGACGAGGCCGTAGTCTTCTTGAGTTGGGACGATGCGGTCAATTTCTGCAAATGGCTCTCTGAGAAAGAAGGCAAGACCTACCGCCTGCCCACCGAAGCCGAGTGGGAGTACGCCTGCCGAGCCGGCACCACAACCGCCTACCACACAGGAGACGAGCTCCCGAAGGAATATCACAAGAACCAGCAGCAGACTTGGGACCCCAAACCCGTCTCTCTCAAGGTCGCCGCCACGCCCCCGAATCCCTGGGGCCTCTATGATATGCACGGCAACGTCGAGGAATGGTGCTGCGATTGGTACGGCCCTTATGAAGCAGCCGACCAGAGCGACCCGGTAGGGCGGTCAACCGGCGATTTCAAAGTAACCCGCGGCGGAAGCCACAGCACCGAACTGCAGTACCTTCGTTCCGCCAACCGCCTCGGAACGCTCCCCCACGACAAGTCCTGGCTCATCGGATTCCGCGTCGTCCAGGCTGAGCTGCCCAAAACAGAACCGCTGCCGCCCGTTCCGATCCCGCTGAACCGCCAAAACGTCAAGCAGGACGTCCCCGCCGACCTTGCCAAAGGCCCCGACCCCGAAAAACCATACTTCAAAGGCCCCATCGAATACGTCAAGGTCCCGCCCGGCTCCGAAGGCCCGATGTTCTCAAAGCACAACCACGACCCGGCCCTCATCAACTGCCCCAACGGCGACCTGCTCGCTATCTGGTATTCCTGCCGAACCGAGCCTGGCCGAGAGCTCGTTATCCTTGCCAGCCGCCTGCGATACGGCTCAAACGATTGGGAACCCGCCTCTGTCTTTTGGGACGCCCCCGACCGCAACGACCACGCCCCAGCTATGTGGTATGACGGCCAAAAAACCATTTACCACTTCAACGGCCTATCCGTCGGTGCAACCTGGGGGCCGATGGCTTTGATTATGCGAACTTCCACCGACAGCGGCGCAACCTGGTCGCAAGCAGCGCTGATCGCCCCGGAACACGTCACCCGCCACCAGCCCGTCCAGTCGGTCTTTCGCACCCACCAGGGCTTCGTAATCTTGCCCTGCGACGCTGTTACCGGCGGCAGCGGCGGCACCGCCATTCACATCAGCCGCGACAACGGCCAAACCTGGCGCGACCCAGGCCAAGGCCGACCAAGCCCAACCTTCGAAGCCGGAGCCACCGGCGCCTCGATTGCAGGCATCCACGCAGGAGTCACCCAGCTCAGAGACGGCAGACTCCTCGCCCTCGGACGCGGCAACAATATCGCCGGCAGTATGCCGATGAGCGTCTCCGACGATATGGGCGAAAACTGGACGTACTCGGCAAGCCCGTTCCAGCCCATCGGCGGCGGACAGCGACTCATCCTAAGACGCCTCAACGAAGGCCCCATTCTCTTCATCAGCTTCGCCGACCGCAAACAAGGTATGCCGATAACTGATTCAGCCGGCGCCGAACATCGCATCTACGGAATGTTCGCCGCACTTTCATTCGATGAGGGCCGCACTTGGCCCGTCAAACGCCTCATCACCGCCGGCGGCCCGCCCAGAGAAATAGACGGCGGCGGAAACACAGGCAGATTCACTATGGACGACACCCACGCCGAGCCGGCAGGCTACCTCGCAGCCGCTCAGACGCCCGACAACGTCATCCACCTGATAACGAGCAAGCAACACTACTCATTCAATCTCGCCTGGCTCTTGGAAGCCGCCCCGCCAAATGCCGATACCCCCGACAAGCCTTTCTATTCACCCGTCCCCGGCATCATAATCGACCACAGCCCCGCCTCATCCCGCCAATACATCGGCTCACCAAACATCGCCGTCCTGCCCGATGGCCGCTATGTCGCCTCCCACGACGCCAACTATATGACCTTCCACAGAATCAAAAACTTCCGCCGACTGGCCGCAGAAAAGGAGTAGCTCAAAATGCCGGGCAAGAAAATCGCAATAATGGTTGACGAAATGTACCAGGTCCTCGAGGTCTGGTACCCATATTATCGCCTCAAAGAAGCGGGCTTCGCCGTCTATTTACTTGCCGCCGAGGCGAAAAGGCAATATCATTCCAAGGAAGGCTACCCTTGTATCTCCGATAGGGCGGCAGGGCGGTCCAATGCCGCCGATTACGACTGTATGGTCGTCCCCGGCGGCTTCGCGCCTGATTTTATGCGAAGAAGCCCGGATGTGATCAAGTTTGCAAACGATATGGTGGCCGCCGGCAAAGTCATGGCCGCAATTTGCCACGGCGGCTGGCTGCTCTGCAGCACACCCATCTACAAAGGCAAAAAGGCAACCTGTTTTATGGCCATAAAAGACGACATTACAAACGCCGGCGCACAATACATTGACGACGAGTGTGTCGTGGACGGGAATCTGATCACCTCGCGAAAGCCGGATGACCTGCCCGCCTTCTGCACCGCAATTATTGATGCTCTGAATGAGCGGGAGTAAATCCTAATGACCAAAATATCGCTCGATGAAAAGCCCGACAAAACGCCCGTAATCCTCGTCGTTGACGATAATCAGCAGAATCTTGAGCTCCTCCAGGCGTACCTCGAAGACATTGACTGCACCACCGTACCTGCAAAAGACGGTCTCCACGCCCTCGACATTGCCGCAAAGCAATCGCCCGATTTGATATTGCTCGATGTAATGATGCCCAAAATGAGCGGCTTCGAGGTCTGCAGAAGACTCAAAAACGACCCCAAAACGGCCGACATCCCCGTTATTATGGTCACCGCACTGAGCGAATTCGGCGACATCGAACGCGGCATCGATTCCGGCACCGACGACTTCCTCAGCAAGCCCGTCAACAAGCTCGAGCTGCTCACCCGCGTAAGGACCATGCTGAAGCTAAAGCACCTAACCGACCGGCTCGAACGAACCCTCGCATATCTCAGCGAAATAGAGAAACAGGCGCAAATTCAAAAATCACAGGTAGAAGATTAGATATGACCTCCGGCCGAGGACTAAGCTCCGAATAACCAAGACTCCTCTTGGCAGGGCGGTCAACACCCGATAACCGCGCCATAGAGCCGCAACAAACCCTACAGCACACACAATCGCCAAACATACCGCTCAAATTCAAAACCCGCAAATCCGATTGCCAAAACCGCGATTAACACCCACGCCTAAATTGTCGATAACTCCCGTGTAAACTCAAGTGGAGGACAGCGCAGCTGGCAGTTGTCCGGGCCGCTGGCAGCTTCTGAATCAACGACCTTGTGTGAGAGGGGTGTATGAGCAGTTTACTGGAAATTCTCGGCAGGGCGATTACAATCGACGCCGCCGATTTGATATGGCAGTGGCTAAACGCCGTTCACGTTCAGAAGGACCGAACGGAATCCATCCAGCACAGCCAGCTAAGCAGCATCATCGACCTCATCAGCAGGATGAAATTCGATACCGCCCACGAGCAGCTCAGGCTTTATCTCTTCGAGAATCCAGCCTGTGTCCGCGGACGAATGGCCGCCGCCGCCTTATGCCTCCAGAACAACCGCCTGCAAGAAGCGATCGAAGAGCTCAACTCCGTCTATATGCGTCAGCCCAACAACACAATGGCCCTTTACACCCTCGGCCATTGTTACGAACGCCTCGGTAAAGAGGCGCAGGCCGTCGAGTTCTATCAGGACTGCCTCAAATTCAAGAGCTACCTCCAGTTGCCCGCCCAGCGGCTCGCCGCCATATACTTCAAGAGCGGCCGTCTCGAAAGGGCCATTCAACAGTACGAGCTGCTCAAATCGGAATATCCCGACGACATATCCGCACTGGTCACCCTTGGCCAGTTGTACATCGCCGACGCAAGATACGCCGACGCCGCTCATATCTTCAACACTGCAATCCTGATACACCCGGATAATTTCCACGCCGACAACGAGCCGCAAGTCGATCAGCTCATTCTGGATGGACAGTTGCACGAAGCACTTGAGCACATCGAGGATCTCCTCCTGACGCAGCCGCATAGGGCCGATCTCCTCATGAAGCGGGCGGATGTGCTCGCAATGCTCGGCTCGGCCACGGAAGCCGTCTCACAATATGAAGAAGCCCTTCGCCTCTGCCCCGACTTCCTCGAGGCAACCATAAAGCTCGGCACGCTCTACCTCCAGTTCAACCAGGACGACCTCGCCGCTCACCAGTTCAACAAGGCCATCGAGATTAACGACGGCATCGTTGACGCGTATGTCGGTCTCGCAACCGCCCACAAGCTCGCAGGCAGCACCCCCGACGCACTCGCCACGCTCTCCCTCGCCGGTGCAATTCAGCCCAATAGCTCCCTCCTCTTCGCGGAAATGGCGACCCTGCATTTCAAGGCAGACCTTCGCCAAAACACGCCGTTCGACAGCCAGGACGACCACCCAGACCTGATCCGGCACGTAATCGCAGCCCACCGGACTCGCATCGCCGCCCACCCCCAAAACCCCGACCTCCATTACCGTCTCGCCGTCCTCCTAATGAGCCGCAACCTCTTCGCCGATGCAGCTCACTGCCTCGAAACCGCCCTTGAAATCAACCCGCTTTTCGCAAGGGCGCGCACCAAGCTCGCCATCTGCCTCTTCGAGACCAACAAGGCCCAGCGGGCCATTGAACAGCTCGCACACCCCCAAAACCTCGACCCCGCAACACTGAGCCTTCACTACCAGACCGCCTTGCTCTATTGCAACCGCCTCAAGTTTGCCTCAACCCTCCTAAACCTCGAGCGCCTCATGGAGAGCAACTTCGCATATCCCGCCGCAGCAGACAACATCTCCATCGTCCTTCAGAACCTCGGCATACTCGACCGCGCCGCCGCAACCTGGGACAGCCTCTCCCAAATGGCCAATCACGCGCTTGACTCAGACACGCCGCCCGAACCGGCTTTCTGACCGCATTTACTTGGAAAAGCCGAATCGAGCCTCTTGAATTCTAATCCGAGCCGAATGAAACATAACATATCTTATGGGACGTTGAAAATGATATCATTCTGGCACCTATGAGTCACAGGAGCGCCGATCTCTCTTTCTTTGGGTCTATGAACCTCTGTATGAACCTGCGGTCAACGCGTAAATTGTTCGGTTCAGATCAGGGCAAACGCTGCGCCGGATCGCGTAGTGAAACCGGCTTGCCTAATATCTCATAGCACAGAATCGCGCGTGTTAAATCGTCCCGGTCGGCGAGGTCCGGCACAATCAGGGGCAAATAGTCCGCATCCGCTTCCTGTTTCGCCTCTACGGCGACAGGCTTCGGCTGGATGGCGGCCATTGGCTCGCCGGTGGGTTTCTTCGGCAACTCCGGAATTTCCGTTTCGATTCGAGGCGTTCTGGCTGGCGGCGGAGGCTTTTGCGGCCGCGGCGCGTGCACCTCGAGCTGACCGGCCCGCGTGATTTCCTCTACGAATGTCTCAAGCACGCTCCTCGGTCGGACAGTTCTCTCCCGCGGTTGTGTGAAACGTCCAATCGCTCGCAAGGGCTCTGTTCGCGGCTCAGGAGGCGCAGGCTCGCCGGCCGATTCATCTTCCTGCTCGGCCCCGCCTTTCCGCTTTCTGGCCTTTATGATCCCCCCAAGCGCATAAAACGCCGCCACAACCACAAAGACCAGAAGCTGCATCCACCCGCTGTCCTCGCCTTCAAGCAGCAGGCTTCCGAAAACACCCTGTAAAATCGAATCAATCATGAATACTGACGACGTGCTCGCCGCTGCTCCTACTTCTTCGGCCTTCCAATCGAGTCCCGCATCGACGTATCAGCCATAATGTTCTTCATCCGGTAGTAATCCATCACACCCAGGTTGCCCTTCAAAAACGCCTCAGCCATAGCAAGCGGCACCTTTGCCTCGTTCTCAACCACAAGCGCCCGCATCTCCTGCTCACGCGCCACCGCCATTGCCCGCCGCCCTTCGGCCTCCGCCTGCCGCATACGCTTGTCCGCCTCGGCACGCTCGGTTTCAAGCTTCGCCCCGACATTGGAGATATCCTTTTCTCCTGTTCCGGCAACACCGGCAACGCTTACGTCCGCGATATCAATGGAGACAATCTCAAAGGCCGTTTGGGCGTCCAGTCCGCTGTCCAGAACCTTATGCGAGATACAACCAGGATTTTCCAAAACGTCTTTGTATGTTGCCGAAGACCCTATCGCGCTGACGATACCCTGACCCACACGTGCAATAATGGTGTCCTCGGTGGCGCCACGGACAAGCTGTGCAATGTTCGAACGCACGGTTACACGCGCCTTGACCAACAGTCTGATCCCGTCTTTCGCCACCGCATCCAGCAGTGAAGCGCCCGAGGTCTGTGATGGACAATCGATTATCTTGGGTTTCACCGTCGTTTGCACCGCATCGAGAATGTCGCGCCCCGCCAGGTCAATGGCCCGAGCCACGTCCAGCGTCAGCGCAATCTTGGCCCGGTGGCCCGCAACCATCGCTTTGACCAATTGCTCAACGTGCCCGCCGGCAAAGTGATGCGCCTGTAAGTCGGCAAAAGTGATCTCCAAATTGGCCTTAAACGCGATAATCAGGGCGCTGACGCACGTATTGACGTCCACGGCATTGCGACGGACAAGAAACACGCTCTCCAACTGCTGGGTTGTCAGGTCCGTAACGCCTGCCTGCACCGCCGAGATTCGCAAACTCACCATCAGTTGCGCCGGAACCTTTCGCAACGCCATTCCAATCAGATCGAAGAAACTCACGCGAGCCCCGCTGAAAAGCGCCTGAATCCAGATCTTGATGAATCCCAGGAATATCAGCAGGAATCCTAACCCTATAATCCCCGCTATAACCGCTACTACTATAACAGGCGTGCTTACTTTCGCTAATAATGTCTGCTCCATGATGGTATCCTCCTGCATCGATAAGTTAACTGATACTAACTACGTTGTTTATCCCCACTTGTCTCATTTACTCCCCGCGTATGGTGTCAACTCTGTGAACTCCTGTCCTTCGGTTCTACAATAATACTGTTGCCTTCCACCTTTATTACAGTAATTTCGCAGCCTCGGTCAATTCTCTCGCCTTCGGCGGCGACACTGTAGCGATTCCCCTCAATTTCGGCGATGCCGGAAGGTCGCAGTGCCCCCTCAACGATTCCCGTCTTGCCAACCAAATGGCTGTAGTCTTCATCGCTGACGCCCGCTTTTCCTCTGCTTTCGGCAAAATCCTTGCCCGGTCCCGCCAGCATCATCTTGCGACCCAGAAACGTCTTGGGAAGCAGCTTCAATCCGACTATAACGAAAACCGGAACGCATACAAGCACCGCGATCAGGACAATGCAGCCCACGGTCCCGCTTTGCCCAAACCCCAAAACTATCGCCGCAATAAGCGCCGCCCCGGCCAGAACGATCAGAATTCCGCCGGATGGTATGAACGTCTCAAGAAACGCCAGCAACATCCCCGCCACGAGTAGTATGACTATGTATGCCAAAATACACCTCTCAACAATGCCTGCTTTCACAGGGATAACACGCCGGATCGGTCACTTTGATCTGCTAAGTCGTATTCTTCGAGCTACGCACCTCTTGTACAACTATACTGTTTCCGTCAATCTGTGCAACAATAATCTCTCGGTTCGCTTCGATAAGTCCCCCTCGAGATACCACACTGAGACGCTCACTGCCGAATCGACCGATGCCTGAAGGACGCAACTGCGTCACGCTGACCCCCTGCTGGCCGACTCTTACCCCAAGCTCCGGCCCGGGCCCCGGTGCGCCGCCAGATCGCACCGCCGCCGATTCCTTCGGAGCCGCTAATATCATACGGCTGGCAACTGGTATCCTCGGCAGATACTTCGCGACCACCCACGCCAAAACAAGAAATCCCAGAAATCCCGCCGACAGCCCGATCACCCCGTTTGTGAACAAATGCCAGTCAAGCTCGCTCCGAGGCCACGGAACCTCATTCGGCGCATTGTGCACGAGCATCCCGAACAGCCCTGCCAGTATGCAGAATATCCCGAGAATCCCGGCAATGCCGAACCCGGGCAGCACGAATATCTCAATTAGAAGCAGCACTATCCCGGCCACCAGCACCAGCACCTCTATCCAGTTCGCCAATCCTGTCAGATACCTGCTCCCAACGATGATCACAAAGCAAATCACCGCCACCAACCCCGGCAATCCAACGCCAGGACTGCTCAGCTCAATATAGACCCCTAATAGCCCAATTACGACAAGCACCCCCATCACAACCGGAGAATTCACCCACCGAACCATCTCCTCCGACCAGTTCGTCTTCAGCACCATAGGCGCCCCGACGAACGTCACCCCATCCCGCTCGGCCAGAAAATCAAGCACACCCTGCAAATCCTTGACCTGTGCCCTCGCCACACCATACTCGACCGCCTCCGACGCGGTCAGAGTCAAAAGCTCGTTGGCGCTGTCGATCATCTCCTTCTTCTCAAGGTCGTAGCTGTTCGCGTCCTTCGGCAATCGGTCGCCCGCGAAAAACTCATACTTGCCCGTCTGGGTATTCTTGACCCTATAGACCTCAATCTCCCGCGTCACCATCGCCTTGAGCAGCGCCGCCGGATACCCGTTGTGCTCCGCGCTCGTCTCGAACGCCGTCCGCGTATCGGTCTCAATCTTCTCCCGCTCCACGCCCTCCAATTTCCCCCCCAGCATAATCGGAGCGCAGTCTCCGATTCGCGTCTTCTCCTTCATTATTATATCTTCGCACGCAACGCTTATCAGCGCCCCCGCCGATATCGCCTTCTTCGAAACGTACGCAACCGTGCTCGCCTTCACATTTATCTCGTGCAAAAGGTAATCCGATATCTCATACGCCGCGAAAAGCCCCCCCCCGAATGTATCGATAT